>QHTY01000101.1:1072-7121 GCA_003220985.1 Gemmatimonadota bacterium | reverse complement strand
CGCACGGTTTTCACGCGATCGTCCAGCGCTTGAGCAGAAACGCGAACACGGGCACACCGATGAGGGCCGTGACCACGCCGACCGGCAGTTCGCGCGGTGCCACGACGGTGCGCGCGAGCGTGTCGGCGAACGCGAGTAGCGCGCCTCCGCCCACAAAGGCGGCAGGGAGCAGCGCGCGGTGGCGGTGCCCCCACGTGAGCCGGGCGATATGGGGGACGACGAGTCCCACGAATCCGATCACGCCGGACACCGCGACGGCGGCCGCCGTGAGCAACGACGCCGCCAGGTAGACTCGGCGCTTCACCTTCTCGACGTCGGCGCCGAGGTACGCTGCGGACTCCTCGCCCAGCGCCAGCAGATCGAGGGGACGCGAGGCAGCGAAGAGCACGACAAGCGGAATCGGCGCGTAGACTGCCACAAGCAGGACGGAATCCCACGACGCGCCCGACAGCCCGCCCCAGAGCCACAGAAATGCGTTCCGCAGCTCGGCGGCATCGGCCAGCGAGACGATCGCCGTCGTAATCGCGGCCGCGAATGCCCCGATCGCCACGCCGCCGAGCAGCAGAATCCGCGGGTCGAGGCTGGCCCCGCCGATCAGGCCAAGCCGGTAGACTAGGCCGAGCGCGGCGAGCGCCCCGATGAACGCGGCGATCGGGAGTGCCCACGGTCCGGACAGATGGAGCGCGATCGCGAGGACTGCGCCGAGTCCCGCGCCGCCGGACAAGCCGAGCAGAAACGGATCGGCGAGAGGATTGCGGACGAGGGCTTGCAGGCCGGCGCCGGCGACGCCAAGGGAGCCGCCGACGAGAAACGCGAGCAGCGCGCGGGGCGCGCGCAGGTTCCAGACGATGTCCGAGCGGAGCACCTCACTCAGCGGCACTGCGGCGGGACCCAGCACCACGCTGAGGACCAGCGCGACCACGGCCAGGACGGCCAGGAACGTCCATTTCATCGCGCAAGCCTGGCGCGCAGCAGCTGGATCGCTTCGCCCGAGCGCGGGCCGGGACGTCCGAACAACGAGCCCGGGAGCAGCAGGAAGTGTCCTTGGCGCACAGCGCGCACGGCGCGCCATTCGCGGCGCTTGGCGAACGACGGCGGGACGGCGGAATCACTGAGCACGGCGATCCACTGTGGATCGCGCGCGACGATCGTTTCGAGCGAGACCTGCGCCGATGGCGCCGCGACGTCGCTGAAGACGTTGCGCGCACCGGCTTGGGTTGCCAGCTGGTCGAGGTAACTGCCGTGGCCGATGATGATCGGCGGATTGTCCCAGACGACGAACGCGAGCGAGGTTGTCGTCGGCGGTGGCGGGCGACCGGCGAGGCTGTCGAGGATGATTGCCAGCGACTCCGCCTGCTCTTCCCTGCCCGTCAGTCGCCCGAGCGTGCGCGTCGCGGCACCAAGATCCTCGAGGCGGTTCAGGTCGATCAGGACCGTCTGTATGCCGGCGCGTTCGAGCTGCTTGGCGGCCGTCACGTTGGGCCCCGCGTTGTACAGCACCACGAGGTCCGGCTGCCGCGCCATCACGGCCTCGATATTCGGCGGCAGTCCGTCGCCAACGTTCGGAATGCTCAGTGCCGCGGGCGGATAGTCGCACCACTGCGTGCGGCCCACGACGCGATCACCGGCGCCGATGGCGAACAGGATCTCGGTGAATGAGGGGAGCAGCGAAACGATTCGACGGGCCGGCGCGCTGTCGTGCCGACGTACCGACGTGTGACATGCCGAGAGGACAAACAGGAATACGAAAAGCCTTCGCAGCACCATCCCTCCCGCGAGGGAACCGACTGGTGGCGCGAATGAAGACGTCTCCTGGCTTCGGGCGAAGCGGCTCGCCTTCCCGGTTATCCCAGTGGCACTGAGCCGATCACAGCTGCCCGTTACAGTGGCGGGGCCGCGCCGGACTTACACCGGCTTCCGTATCCCCATTCGCAAATGAACTGCTCGCTCAGTCTAGGAGAGCAGACATCGGTGCGCAAGGTGCGTGGTACGTGGTGCGTAGTGCGTCGGCACGAAACACGTACCACGTACTACGCACCACGCACCGGTTTTCTCTTCAACGCCCATACCAAAGCCCCAACCATTCCCGATGCCAGCAGTGCGATGATGTAAGGGAGGAGGGTTTGCGCCCGGAATTTTCCGGGTGGGAGCCGAATCTCGACCCGCTCGCCTGGGGCGAGCGGACCGGCGCGATACGCGGCGAAGCGCCGCCCCTCGATCTCTTTCACACCGAACGACTCGAGCTTGGGCGCGATCACGACGGCCGCGGTGTCCTCGACCAGTAAGTTCACTTCGACGGTCGGCTGGTCGATGGGCACGATGAACGCGCGCGCGCCCGCCGCGAGCGTGTAGTCGTAGCTGAGTTGCTTCGCCGGGCCGGGGGGAATAGGTGCGTAGATGAGGACGCTGTCGTTCCGGAAGCGCACCGCCTCCGGCGAAACATCGCCCTGCCCCGCCCGAAACTGCCCCGTGTGCTCCGGCAGGCGACCCGACCAGGTAGGCGCCACGGTGTCGTCGGTGATCCGCGTCGACTGCCCCGGATTCTCGAGCTCCAAGATCTCCAACACCTCGCGCGAGCCGTCGGTGGTTGCGGCACTGATCGTCGCCAGCCGCCGCGCCAGGCGTAGCGGCGGGCCGGTACGGCTCGCCGGAAACGCGACGATGTCTTCGACATGCACGGCCGGCCGGCCGACGACAGTCAACGGTAGCGAGAAATACGCGATGCTGTCGTACCAGACGCTTACGAGGTACCCGCTCGTGCTGTCGGGATTCCGCAACGCCAGGCGGTAGCGCCCGCGGGCGTCGCTGCGCACCGAGTCGATGGGGCCGGCATTCGCGCTCGCCATCCGGTGCAGCACGACGAAGACGTTCGCCAGCGGTAAGGTATCGCGACCGCCGCGTAGCACGCGCCCGCTGACGCTCACCGTTTGCGCGGGGAGCAAGGCAGTACCGCCGAGCAGCCACACGAGGAGGCCGGAACTACGGCGTAAACCTTCGGGATCGAGGTTCTGGAGGTACGATTTCAGCGTGTCGGCGTCGAGCGGAGAGCCTCCCGCACCGGTGCCGCCGGGCTGGATGGTGCCCTCGCTCGTGTCGACCGAGGTGAGCTCGAGCAGCGTCTCGCTCGTCAGGATCGGCGCTTTGAGGCGCAGCGCCAGCGCGATCGAGTCGGACGGGCGCGCGTCAATCTGGATGACCGTATCGCCGCGGTAGATGTGCAGCTCCGCGAAGTAGGTGTTGTCCTTCACCTGGGTGATGATCACCTTGCGCAGCTCGGCGCCCAATCCGACGATCACCTGCTTGAGCAAATCGTGCGTGAGCGGCCGCGAGAACTTGACGCCCGCCAGCTCCATCGCGATGGCGCTGGCTTCCGCCGGTCCGATCCAGATCGGCAGCACCCGCTGGCCATCGTTTTCCTGCAGGATCACGACCGGCGTGTTTGTCGTGCGATCCAGCCCGAGGTGAGCTACTCGAACCTGCAACATGGCTCCCCCCGAGCCGGCCATCAGGTCCCCATATCCCAGGAGGCGAGATACTTCCGCTGTGCCGGAGTGAGAGTGTCGATCGCCACGCCCATCGCCTGCAATTTCAGACGCGCGATCTCCTGATCGAGCTCGACCGGAATCCGGTGTACGTCTTTCGACAGCTTGTTGGCGGTGTTGACGACGTACTCGGCGGCGAGCGCCTGATTGGCAAACGACATGTCCATCACGCTGGCGGGATGCCCTTCGGCGGCCGCCAGGTTGATGAGCCGGCCGTCGGCAAGGACGAACAGCCGCTTCCCGCCGAGCCGCCACTCTTCGACGAACTCGCGCACAGCCTTCGGTCCCTCACCGGCTTTCTTCAGACCCTCGAGATCGATTTCCACGTTGAAATGTCCCGAGTTCGCGAGAATCGCGCCGTCTTTCATAGCCCTCATGTGCTCGACCCGTATGACCTCGACATTGCCCGTCAGGGTGACGAACAGATCGCCGACTGGTGCGGCGTCCTCCATCGGCACGACGCGATAGCCATCCATCTGCGCTTCGAGCGCCTTCATCGCGTCGACTTCCGTCACCAGCACGTTCGCCCCGGCCCCGCGCGCCCGCATCGCAAATCCGCGACCGCACCACCCATACCCCGCCACCACGACCGTGCTCCCGGCGATCAGGAGGTTGGTCGCGCGGATGATACCGTCGAGCGTGGACTGACCGGTGCCGTAGCGGTTGTCGAACAGATGCTTGGTCTGCGAGTCGTTGACGGCGATCACGGGAAACTGCAGCACGCCGTCCTTCGCCATCGCCTTGAGACGAATCACGCCGGTCGTCGTCTCTTCGGTCGAACCGGAGACTGTGGCGACGAGCGCTTTGCGGTCCGCGGCTGAGAGCGTCTCGACCCATTTGCGCACCGGGGGCGCCAGGTCATCGAGTCGATTCAGCGCGATCATATGCAGCGCGCCGACCAGATCCGCGCCGTCATCCATCGTGATGTCGGGACGATGCGCGAGCGCGGCGCGTATGTGCTCGTAATACGTCGCGTGATCTTCGCCCTTGATGGCGAACACCTTGATGCCATGATCCTTGACGAGATGCGCCGCTACGTCGTCCTGCGTGGACAGCGGATTGGACCCGCAGAGCGCGACGTCCGCGCCACCCGCCTGCAGCGTGACGGCGAGGTTCGCGGTCTCGGTAGTGACATGGAGGCAGGCCGCTAACCGCTTTCCCGCCAGCGGCTGCTCGCGCGCGAACCGCTCCCGCAGCTGCCGGAGCACAGGCATCGAACGTTCGGCCCATTCCGTCCGCCGCCGGCCTTCGTCGGCGAGCCGAATGTCCTTGATGTCGTTTGTCGATTTGGTTCTGGTTGCCGTTTCAGACATTGGCTTTCCGGGTTGTACGAGATGCCCGCTCGGCGGCCACTTTCAGCGCTTCGACGCGATCGACGTGCTCCCAGGTGAAGAGCTCGACTTCGCGCTCGCCGACCTTGCGGCGCTGGGGCGCGCGGCCGAAGTGACCGTAGGCCGCGGTGGGCCGGTAAATGGGATTGCGGAGGTTCAAGGCCTGGATGATGCCGCCCGGTGTGAGGTCGAAGACTTCCCGCACCGCACCTTCGAGGGCGTCCTGGGGGACGGCCCCGGTGCCGAAGGTATCGACCATGATGGAGACCGGCTCCGCCACACCGATCGCGTAGGCGACCTGTGCTTCGCACCGCTTCGCCAGACCCGCCGCGACAATGTTCTTGGCGACCCAGCGCATCGCGTAGGTGGCGGAACGATCGACCTTGGACGGGTCCTTGCCGCTGAACGCGCCGCCACCATGCCGCGCCATTCCGCCGTAGCTGTCGACGATAATCTTGCGGCCCGTGAGACCGGCATCTCCCTGCGGTCCGCCCACAACGAAGCGGCCGGTGGGATTCACCAGCACATCCTTATCGCTCACCTCGAACCCCGCCTCGTGGACGACGGGCCGGATGACGTGCGCGAGAATGCCGGCGCGCAGCTCCGTGTTATCGACCAATTCGGAGTGTTGCGCCGATACGACAATTTTGTCGATGCCAACCGGTTTGGACGCCTCGTAGATCACGCTCACCTGCGTCTTCCCATCGGGACGCAGCCACGGCAACTCACCGCTCTTGCGCACCTTCGCCAACCGCTCGGCCAGGCGATGGGCGAGCACGATCGGGAGCGGCATCAGCGACGGTGTCTCGTCAGTCGCGTAGCCGAACATCATGCCCTGATCCCCTGCCCCACCCTTGTCCACGCCGAGCGCGATGTCGGTGGACTGGCGGTCGATCGTGGTCAACACCGCGCAGGTTTGGGCATCGAAGCCGAAGTTCGCATCCGTATAGCCGATCGAGGTGATCGTGCCACGCACGATGTCGGGGATGTGGACGTAGGTGGACGTGGTGATCTCGCCGGCGACGACCGCCATGCCGGTCGTGACCAGCGTTTCGCAGGCGACCCGCGCTTGCGAGTCCTCGAGCAAAATGGCGTCGAGCACCGCGTCGGAGATCTGGTCCGCGATCTTGTCCGGATGCCCTTCCGTGACGGACTCGGAAGTGAAGACGTGACGAT
>QHTY01000101.1:226-879 GCA_003220985.1 Gemmatimonadota bacterium | reverse complement strand
TATGACCCACCTGATGAATGGCAACGCCGGCGGTGCGACGGACAGGGTGTCGTAGCCCAATCCCAGCAAGAGGAATGCCGAGAGCGGCTCTGAGGCCATCTCCCCACACACGCTGGCGGGTTTGTTGGCGGCGCGCGCCGCTTCTGCGACGAGTTTGAGGAGCCGCAGCACACTCGGATCATGCGGCGTGAAACGATCCGCCAGCCGCGCGTTCCCCCGATCGACGACCAGCGTGTACTGCGTGAGATCGTTGGTCCCCACGCTGAGGAAGTCGCTGATTTCGACCAGCCGATCGGCCAACACAGCCGCGGCAGGTGTCTCGACCATGACGCCCAACGGCACGCTTTTGGCCGCGGGCACGCCCTCCTTCTCCAGGCGGGTGGCTTCGTCGTACATCAATTCGCGAGTGCGCTCGACTTCGTCGAGCCGGGTGACCAGCGGAATCATGAGATGCAGATTCGTCGTCGCCGCGGCGCGTAACACCGCGCGGATCTGCGTGCGAAACAGCTCCGGCTCGTCCAGACAGACGCGTATCGCCCGCCAACCCAGGAACGGATTCGGCTCGACCGGCGTGCGGAAGGGTGCGGGGAATTTGTCGCCGCCCAAATCGTACGTCCGGATCACGACGGGATATCCCGGGAACGTCTCGCCGA
>QHTY01000101.1:0-203 GCA_003220985.1 Gemmatimonadota bacterium | reverse complement strand
AGCTCGTGGTGCCCCGTGATGAGAAACTCCGTCCGCAAGAGTCCTACGCCTTCCGCGCCATGCGCCTTGGCATCCTCCAGCTCATCCGGCAGGTCGACATTTCCTCGCAACGCGATATGCACGCCATCGACGGTCACCGATGGCTGCGTGACGGCCTCTTGCAACCGGGCGGCGAACTCGCGCCTGGTGGTATCTCGCCGCTC
>QHTY01000100.1 GCA_003220985.1 Gemmatimonadota bacterium | reverse complement strand
GCGCTCGTCACCGCGGCGGGATCAGCTGACTTTGGCGACGTGCTGCGGCGCGGGACAGCGCTCGTACGGCAGCGCCACGGCGGGACCGAGGATTTCACGATCGACAACCAGGCTGCCGAAGTCCTTTCCAATCTCGCGATGGCCGACAACGTCCTCGGCGGTTGGAACGCGGTCATGTTCACGATCGCCGGTGTGACGCTGATCGTGGGCGGCATCGGGTTGTTCAGCGTGCTCCTGATCGCGGTGCGCGAGCGCGTGCGCGAAATCGGCATCCGTAAAGCGCTGGGTGCCGATGACGGCGCGATCGTCCGCCTGTTTCTGGCCGAATCGTTGACGCTCGCCTTTCTCGGCGCCGTCCTCGGCATTGCCGGCGGCGCGGGCCTGACCATCATTACCGAGTTTATCGGACGCCAGTTCGGCAAGCCCTTCGTCATTCCGGTAAACGTCGCGGGCGTCATCCTGGCCGTGATCTTCGCCCTGGCTGTGGGCCTGCTGTTCGGGTGGTATCCCGCACGCCGGGCGGCCAAGCTGGATCCGATCGAAGCGATTAGTTTTTAGGCCATGTTCGCCCTGCTGTTATCCGCCGTCTTGGTAGCGGCGGACACCGTCAGCGGCCGCGTCGTCGACAACAGCGGCCAGGCAATCCCGCAAGCCATCATCGAAGTCACCGAACTCGGCCGGAGCGTCACCGCGACGGACGCCGGTGCGTTTCGGATCGAGCTCGCCCCCGGGCGTTATACGCTCGCGGTCCGGCGCCACGGCTTTGCGCCGGCGGTGCGGGAGATCTCGGTTGGCGGCGGGCAACGCGCGCTCGAGATCGTCCTCACGCCGAGTGCGTTCAACCTCGAGCCCGTGACCGTGACCGCGACGCGGCAGCCGCTCGCATCGGAAGGCTCCCCGCTGCCTGCTTCGGCCCTGGCCGGCGACGAACTGCGGCAAGCACAAGGCGTGTCGCTCGCCCACGTCGTCGAGGCTCTGCCCGGTGCTCGCACGATCAGCACGGGCGCCCAAATTGGAAAACCGGTAATCCGAGGGTTTTCCGGCCCACGCGTCCTGGTGCTGGAGAACGGCAGCCGCCTCGAGGACTACTCCTGGAGTGACGAAGACGGTCCGTCGGTCGAAACGGCGTTCGTACGTCGCGTCGAATTGATTCGCGGCCCCGCGAGCGTGCTGTATGGCTCCGACGCTTTAGGCGGCGTGATCAACGTGATCCCCGACCAGCTCCCCGACGCTGCCGGTGGATCCGGGTTCATGCGCACCGGCTTCATGGTTTCAGCGGCCAGCAACAACATCGAGGTCGGCGCGGGCGCGCGGATCGAAGGCGCGCGCGGCAACATGGGCTGGCGTGTCAACGCGATTGGGCGTGGATCAGGCAACCTCCATACTCCGGCCGGAGAGCTCGACAACACGGGCTTTGGGGCCTTCAACGGTGAAGGCGCGGCAGGTTGGCACTGGCCATCCGGGAGCGCGCTGACTGTTCGCGTGGTCCATTACGGCGGCGAGTTCAAGCTGCTGGAAGCAAACGCGCCGCCCGGGGAAGAAGGTGGCCCCGAGCGCAAAGCCGGAGACGAGCGCATCCAGATCACGGGCCAGCGCCCCTTCGGGACCTGGCGACTGGAAGCCAAGGCGCAGGTGCAGCGGCACTCGTTGATCGAAGTGGCGGATGACACAAGCGGCACCGAATCGGAGCAGTTCAATCTGCTGCTGCAGACCGGCTCACTCGATCTGCTCCTCCATCATGGTGGCACGACATTCGGTATCACGACGGTCGGCCAGAGCAACGACGCCAGCGGCCGCGAGCCGATCGTGCCCGATGCGAACGTCCTCTCGGGCGCCGCGTTCGCGTTCGAGCAATGGAGGCCCGGATCGGGACGCTGGACGCTCCTGGCGGGGCTGCGTGCGGACACGCGCCGTCTGAGCGCCGAGCGTGACGATTCCCTCGGCGTCGTCGCGCAGGACCGGAACTCCCAGGCGTGGTCCGGGAACGCGGGTGTGGTGTTCACGCCCAAGCCCGCGGGGGGGCTGTCGCTGAGCCTCAACGTGGGGCGCGCTTGGCGCGCTCCCACCCTGTTCGAGCTGTTCGCGAACGGGCCGCACATCGGTGAGGCGCGCTACGAGCTGGGCGATTCGACGATGCAGCCGGAGGCGAGCCGCGGTGTGGACTTGGGTGTGCGCTGGAGTGGCCGGCGCGCGCGGCTGGAGTTGGCCGCGTACCACAACCGCATGTCCGACTACATCTATATCACGCCGACAGCGGTGTTCATCGATTCGCTGCGGGTCTACCAGTACGGCCAGGCGGAAGCGGAGATGCTCGGTGGCGAAGCGGTGCTCGAAGCAGAGATCGGTTCGGGAATGGTGGCGCGCAGTCGCGTGGAAGTGGTGCGCGGCACCAACCTCACGTCACACGAGCCGCTGCCGCTGCTGCCGCCCGTGCGCGCGGCGGTGGGTTTCGATTGGCGGGATCGGTTCAGCGTGCATGTCGACGCCTATGCCCGTCCTAAGCGGATCAACCCGCTCGACATTCCGACCGCCGGGTACGCGCTGCTCCATCTCGGCGGTGGAACGGACGTGCGGCTGTTCGGCCGGGCGATGCGGCTCGACATCTCGCTGCGCAACGCGCTGAATCAGCGCTACAAGAGTTTCCTGAGCCGGTACAAGGAGTTCGCGTTCGATCCGGGACGGAATCTGATCGTGAGAGTTTCGAGCGGGCTTTCCACACCCTGAAGGACACAGGCTTCAGCCTGTGAATCCCTATACGCCTGCCGCAGTTGTTGCGTCGTCCAGAATCGACCAGATCCGATCCACCCACTCGCGGTGCTCCGGCTTCATCAGGACGGAGCGCAGGCAGACGATCGTGTCACGGTCGCCTTGCATGTTCTGCACGTCGAGCAGGTGCACGGGCAACGTCGCGATCGCGAGGTGCAGCTGCCGCTGCGCGGCCTCGGCGAAGATCTTTTGAGAGAGCGCGGACGCGTCACTGACGCGCTTGGCGCGCGGCGCCCAGATGAGGATGTCGAGCTCGGGCGGCGATCCGGTGACGAAGCGCCCATCCGCCTTCAGCCGCTCGTACACGTCCAGTGCCGCGGCCCGCCCACTGGCCAGCCCCTTGGCGAACTCTCCGTCCGCAGTGAGTGGGAAGAGCCGCTGCGTCGCCCACAACGCCACGGCGGCGGCTCCCGGCCGCGAGCACTCCAGGCTGATCTCGCCGAGATGCAGGTCGGTGGACGTGAAGTAGGTGTATGGCGAATCGTGCCGGTACAGCCGTCCGACCGCCGGGTCGTGGAAGAGCACGCAGCCGCAGC
>QHTY01000099.1 GCA_003220985.1 Gemmatimonadota bacterium | reverse complement strand
GGCCACCCGGCCATCCTCGACAAAGCGCTGGAGCGCCCGCCACTGGTTGGTGAGATAGCGGACGGCATCGCCGAGGGGCGATTTCGGCAAGACGACGCGAGTCAGGGCCTCGCGCTCGGCGTCAATCTTCGCGAGCAGCGGGACGGAGTGCTCCTGTCGGAGTGCTCGACGAGCGTCCGCGTCGACATCGGCGGCGTCGCGCTCGACCTGATAGAGCTGTTGAATGAGCGCGATCATCAACGCGGCGCTGGTGTCAGTCATGAACGCGTCGACAAACCGCCGACGCGCGTGCGCCCAGCAACCGATCTCGATCACGCGCCCGCCGCTCTGGTACAGGCCGTCGTACCCGCTGTAGGCATCGGCTTGCAGCTTGCCGCGAAAATCGGCGAGAAACGCCGCCGGGCCGTCGCGCTCATGCGTCGTCGTCGCGTCGAAGACGACCTGGTGCATCAGCGGGTCGAGATAGGTCCACACGCGCCCTTTGAAACTGGCGCCACGTTCGTCCAGCACCGTGATGGTCGTGTCGTCGGTCTGGAGGTAGTCGGCCGCGACGAGCTCCCGCCGCAGCTGTTCGCCGATCGGGGTGAGGGCGGTCGCCACGTCGGCGACCCAGCCGCACAACGTGCTCCGCGAGAGATCGATTCCCTCGCGCGCGAAGATGCCCTCGAGTCGATGCAGCGGCAGATGGTCCACGTACTTCGAGACGACAACGTGCGCGAGGAGGCCCTCCCCGGCGAGAGATTTCTCCACCGCTTGCGGCGGCGCGGGCGCTTCGACGACGCCCTCGTGACAGTGCGGGCAGGCGTACTTCGGGCGAACCGTCTCGATCACGACGAAGCTCGCCGGCTCATATTCGAGTTTTTCCGAGACGTCCTCCCCGATGCGCGTCCGCCGGTGGCCGCACGCGCATTGCTTGTCCGCCTCGGCGATGTCGATTTCCACCCGCTTGCGCGGCAGGTGTGCGGGCAACGGCCGCCGACCGGTCGGGCGCCGGCGGGTGTGGCCGCGCACCGCGGTCTCCCCCGAATCCATTTCGACCGGCTCGGTGATCGCCCCCCGCTCGTTGGCGAGTTGCTCCAGCGCGAGTTTGAGCTGCCGGGGATCGACGCGCTCGGATTTCTTGCCGAACAGCCGCTGACAGAGGATGTCGAGCTCGTGCCGTAACGCGGCAATCTCGCGCTGCGATTTCGTGAGTTGCTCTTGGAGCGAGGCGATGAGGGCGCGCGCGGTCGGCAGATCGTCGATGGCGGTGTCGAGGGCGCGCGTCGGATCCATTACTGCCTCTTACGACCGCGACGCGGCGTCCGTTTACGGGCGATCACCATTTGTCGTGGTCACGCGACGCGCTCATACCAGCGGCGGCGGCGGGTCTGGGCGACATCGACGCCGGACAACAAGAGCGCGAGATCCGCGCTGCGCATCACCACCGGGTCGCCCAGGTCCGCCACGGGCCACGCGAACGTGCCGCGCTCGAGTCGCTTGTAGAGCACCCAAAACCCGCCGTGATCCCAGGCGAGAATTTTGAGACGGTCGCCGCGTCGATTGCGAAAGAGAAAGAGATGCCCCGAGAGCGGATCGAGCGCCAGGCGTTCGCGGACCAGTGCCGATAGCCCATCGATCGACCGTCGCAAATCCGTCGCCCCGGTCGCCAGATAGATCCGGACCGCCGGCGACAGCGTCAGCATGCCGTCCGCAGGACCTGGATCACGCAGCGCAGCGTCTCCGCCGAGATGCCGACGGGCACGCGGATACGATCACCGCCCGCGAGCATCACCTCCAGATCGTGGCCATTGCTGTCGCTCGCGACGAGCTGCACCGGCGCCAGCCTCACCGGTCGTGTGGATCGACGTCGGCGCCGGACCGGCCGCTCCTCCCGGGCCAAGCGCTGCCGCCAGTAGTACAACGTCCACGCCGTGATGCCGTGCTCCTGGGCGAAAACGCGCGCCTTGGCCCCGCTCTCCCGCCATCGGCGGGCGAGATCCAGCATCGCGCTTCGTCGGTCTTCCTGTGCCTGCATCGAGATCTCCTCCGGCACAAGAATGGCGCGATGTCTCAGCTATGAAAAGACGGCGTTCGTCGAACGCTTAGTGCGCCGGGATAAACCGGCAGGAAGCAGAGGATGAAAGAGCCTCACATCGAAGGGCCAGCGACCCACGATGACCCCGAGTCATGCGCAACCGCTCGCGAGGGCGGCGGCGAAGCGTTGACAGGGGGACGCACGGGCGCGGTATTGAGCCGCGAAATCAGACACTCCGGGGCGCCGACGCCGTTAAGCGAGGCGGAAGGCCACATCGGACAGGAGCGACAACGCGAGCTCCTGACGAGCCCTGCGCGGTCGGAGACCCGCCGCACGTGAGGAAACTTCTTGCGCGAGAACCGGGAGAGCCCCGCCTCGCCCGTGGCGGATGGTGCCACGGGACGTGCCGGCAAGGCCCAGCGCCGTACTCCGGCGACGCACGAGGTCGGGCTGTCGGACAGGTCCGCAGTACCAACGAAGCCGACGAACAAAGCCAGCACCACGGCGGCGGAGCCGGCGGAGGGAAGGGACCTGGCCAAGGGAAACACGGGCGGGCAAAACGCGCCCCGGACACAGAGCCGGACCCGCGCGCCCAATGCGCTCGACCGTGTGCGTCAAGTCGCAGTCAGGAACAAGCGGATACAGTTCACCGCGCTCCTTCACCATGTCGATATCCAGAGACTCCGCGGGGCGTTCTTTGCACTGAAGAAGGATGCTGCGCCTGGCGTTGACGGCGTCACATGGGAGCAGTACGCGGAGCAGCTCGAGGAAAACCTGCGAGACCTGCACGCGCGATTGCACGGCGGAGCGTACCGGGCAAGACCCTCGCGGAGAAGCTACATCCCGAAGGCGGACGGAAGACAGCGACCCCTGGGCATTGCGAGCCTGGAGGACAAGGTCGTCCAACGAGCCGTCGTCGAGGTGCTCAATGCCATCTACGAGTCGGACTTCCTCGGCTTCTCGTATGGG
>QHTY01000098.1:5548-5935 GCA_003220985.1 Gemmatimonadota bacterium | reverse complement strand
GCTTCCCCAGCAGCACACAGGCGTCGTTGACCAGATAGCGGGTGGGGAAATTGTCGGAGCCGTCAATGACGATGTCGAACTTGCCGAGGATATCGAGCGCGTTGGCGGATGTCAGCTGTGCGCCGAACGTTTCGACCTGGACGTGGGGATTGATGTCACCCAGCCGCGCCCGCGCCGACTCGATCTTCGCCTTGCCGATGTCCGATGTACCGTGGAGGATTTGGCGCTGCAGGTTGCTGCGATCCACGAGATCGAAGTCGACGATCCCGAGTGTGCCGACGCCGGCCGCCGCGAGATAGAGCGCCGCCGGCGACCCCAAGCCGCCCGCGCCGACGAGCAGGACGCGTGCACCACGGAGCTTCGATTGGCCTTGGAGTCCAACATCAG
>QHTY01000098.1:0-5370 GCA_003220985.1 Gemmatimonadota bacterium | reverse complement strand
CTGCAGGCGGTCGCCGGATCGCAGCGCTCCTCGTCCACGCGGTGGAGATCACAATTCACTTCGAACGTCACGTGCTCGGACGCCTCGATGACGTCTTTCACGCTGACAGACTGCGGCTCGCGCGCGAGGAGGTAACCACCCCGCGCGCCGCGCACCGATTCGACCAAACCCGCCCGCCGCAGGCGCAGGAGGATCTGCTCGACGTAATCGTGGGGAAGCCGTTCCTGCTCGGACAGCTCGCGCGCCGCTACGGGACCCTGCCCCGCGCGCCTGGCCAGATGAATCGAAACGATGAGGCCGTATTCCGCCCACGTGGTAACGCGCATGGGAGGAATATGCGAGAGATCCTATCGGGATTCAATGGCTCGTGTGCTCGAGCCGTGGGCTCAGGCTGACGCCCACCTGGACGATGAAAGCATTGCGGTTGTTCGGATCATTGCGCTGTAGCCACAGCACCCGCGTGTTGACGTTCGTCATCAGGGTCGCGCCACTGAAGATGTCGGCCCCGAGTCCGCCGTGCGCTCCCTGAGCAACGCCACGATCGTCCCCAATCTGTGGGAAGCCCGCGAGCAGCAACCCGAGCTCGGCGTAAAACCGTCCCCAGGCCGGATGCAGCGAAGGCTCATATCCCGGAGCAAACAGGATCGCATACGGATCACAATTGGCGGAACAGCCGGTCCGCACCCGTAACGGTGCGTAATCGATCTGCAAGCCGAGCGACCCGCCCTTCTTCTGATCACGGCGGAAGCGCACGCCGACCGTCGGACCGCGGCCTGCGAGAGGCCCGCTGAGGGGTGTCAGCACCCCGACCGCCGGCCCGAGGGTGCCGTTCAACAACTGCGTCTTCTTGCTCGGACTCCCGAACGCGAATGACACGTTGGCGCGCCCCTCGAGCGCCTTGATGGCGCTGTTCGGGACCTGGAAGAAACGACCCTCGAGCAGGGCCGCGCTCTGCTTGCCAAAACTGAAGCGCACGCCAAGCCCGAATCCCAGTCCGAGCTCGTTGCTGGTTTGCGCACCGGTGTTGCAGCCCAGCAGGGCAAGCGTGGGGTCCTGATCGAGGACCCTGGCCAATCCGACCGCCGTCGACGCGTACGGCGCGACGCCTTTCGCCCCGATGGGATAGTAGTTCGACTCGAGCCCGATGAACGTCATCTGCCGGACGCAGCTGTTGTTCGAAAGATCCCCGTAGCGCGAGACCCCGACGCCGAACTCGCCGTCATCGCCGGACAGCAGCGCCAGACTGCCGCCGAACGACGTAAACCCGTCGCTCAAGCCGGAGCCGTTTTCGATCGAGATAGAAGAGACGGTAGGACCGATGCGCGCGCGACGCTGCGCGGCACAGGTGCCGGCAACCGCGAGGGCGACGAGGATAAGCGAGAGGGTACGCATGGAAGGAGTTCTACGTCGTCGCGCTCGCCGGTGCCGTGACTCGGGTCACCTCATCAGCAGCCCCACCGCGATGCCGGCCGCGTTCATGCGAATGAGCCACGCCCAGCAGGTGGCCATTTGCAGCGACTTCACTTTCATGTACCAGACGCTGCTCCCGACCATCGCCAGAAGGATCGGCACCCACAGCACGGTCGCGAACTCCATGGCGGCCAGTGGCCCGCCGCCTGCCACCCACAGCGCCCCGTGGAAGCGCCCGTAGAACCAGGCGAACAGGAATCCAAAGGCGAGCGACAGCACAGCCGATTTGGCGAGCGCTGGACCCATGAACTTCTTCATCTCTTCGGGCGACATCTGCGTCACATCAGTCAGCGAGGTACACGACGACGCCTGCGACCAGCCCGGCAATCCAGTTCATTGTGTCTCCTCGGGATGAGTTATTTCCGTTCTCCGGGGACGCCCAGCTCTGTCATCGCCCGTACATCCAGGACTTCGTCGAGCTCCTTCCCTTTCAACAGGCCCTTCTCCATCACGAGCTGTCGGACAGTGACGTTCTTCGCCACCGCTTCCTTGGCAAGCTTCGCCGCCTCGGCGTAGCCGATCTTGGGCGCGAGCGCGGTCACGAGCGCGGGACTGCGTTCCAGCCAGTGCGCACATTGCGCCGCATCGGCTTCGATCCCTTCGACACACCGCTCGGCCAACACGCGCGTCGCATTCGTGATGATCATCATCGAGCCCAACAGGTTGTGCGCGATCACGGGCATCATCACGTTGAGCTCGAGCTGCCCCGCCTCCGCCGCGGTCGCGACTGTGACATCGTTGCCGATCACCTGAAAGCAGACCTGATTCACCATTTCGGCGATCGAGGGATTCACCTTCCCCGGCATGATGCTCGAGCCCGGCTGCACCGCCGGCAACACGATCTCGGCCAACCCGGTGCGCGGCCCCGAGGCCAGCAGCCGTAGATCACTCGCGATCTTGCCGAGATCCACGGCATAAGTCCTTAGCGCCCCCGAGAATGCGGCCGCATCCCCCATCGACTGCATCAACTGCACCCGATCCTTACCCTCTCGGAGATCGAGTCCGGTGATGGCGCGCAGGTGCTTCACCATCAGCCCGGGATACTGGGGCTCCGCGTTGAGGCCCGTACCGACCGCCGTTCCCCCGATCCCGAGATCGCGCAAATCGTCGGCGGCGCGAGTGATCCGGTCGCGATTCCGCTCGACCGTGTGCGCGAAGGCCGCGAATTCCTGGCCGAGCCGAATCGGCGTCGCATCCTGCAAGTGCGTGCGGCCCGATTTGACGATGTTGTCGAACTGCTTGCCTTTCGCGGCGCAGGCGCGCGCGAGTCGTGTGAGCGCTTCCGTGAATGCCGCGAGCAGCGACAGGGCGCTCAGCCGGATTGCCGTCGGAATCACGTCATTCGTGGACTGCGCCATGTTGACATGATCGTTCGGATGGACCGGCTTGTAGTCGCCGCGCTTGGCGCCGAGCAACTCATTGGCGCGATTCGCCAGCACCTCGTTGCAATTCATGTTGTGCGACGTGCCGGCCCCCGCCTGGTAGGGATCCACGACGAACTGCTCACGATGGCGGCCCGTGAGCACCTCATCGGCGGCCCGGACGATCGCGTCGGCGAGCTTCGCATCGAGGCGGCCGGTTGATTTGTGAGTCAGCGCGGCGGCTTTCTTGATCCAGATGACGGCATCGACGAAGGCAGGATGGGGGCGAAGATTGGAAATGGGGAAGTTTTGCCGCGCGCGTTCGGTTTGGATCCCCCACAGCGCCTCGGCGGGCACGGGAAGCTCTCCCAGGGGATCCCGTTCAATGCGGGTCTGATTCACTGCGGCCACCATTCCTCCCGCGGTTCGATCGCCATTCGTGTCGAGCCAAGAATCGCCCATACAATTTGTCCGCGCTAGCGGCGCCGGAACCAGCCGACCGTGAACAGCTCCTTCGCGGCGGCGGCACCGTGCGTCCGGATCAAGAGGTAGACACCGAGTACCGTCAGCAGAACCGTCGTGTAAAAGCGCCACAGGAGCAGCATCGTGAGTTGGTGGCCGGCGCCGAAGTCACCCGCGAAGCCTGATAGAAATGCGACTTCGATGCCGCCGCCGCCGGAGGGCAGCGGCACAACGAGGGGGGCGTGGATCAGCGCCAGCGATCCGAAGAACATCATCGCGAAGGGTGGCGCATCGGAGTGACCCCAGACCAGGGCGGGCAATATCAGGGCGCGCGCGGCGAGACTGATGAGGGTGAGGAGGGCACCGACCAACAAGACCCACCACGGCGCCCGTCGCACGTGCGCCAGCGCGACGCGCCATTGGCGCCGCACGCGGTGACGAATGGCGCCGGGTCGCACCAGCCGTTGCAACGTCCAGACGACGAGCAGCACCACCAGCGCGATGAGCTCGAAACCCAGCAAATCGCGCGCGAGGCTGTGGGTCAGAAACCGGTCCGCGGCTTCGCTCCAGTCGGGCACGTAGTACGCCGCCAACGCGACAGCCATGGCGCCGAACACGGGCCACTCGGCGGCGACCTCTACGCCGAGGGCGACCAGCGCCAGCACGACCCGCAGTCCGGACCAGGTCATGCCGAGGAAGCGCGCCGGCTCGCCGCCAAGGCGGTTTGGCGTAAGGGTGGAGGCTGCCTCGCCGTACAGGTTGAGCCGCAACGCATCGCGAAAGCTAAGCCGGCCGCCGGCCGCCCAGGTCGCGAGCTGAATGCGCCACGCGCGGGCCGCGCAATCGACCGCGAGCAGCAGAATCGCGAGGACGTGATTCAATCGGAGCAGTCGCCGAGCGGATAGAGGAATCCGCAATTGGGGCACGGATTCTTGCAGCCCCAGGGCTTGGGCTGAACCTCGGCTCCGCAGCGCAGGCAGCGGGGCTTCGGTTTAGACGATCCGGTCGACGCCGGTGAGGAAGGGATTCGTGCGGCGCTCCCGTCCGATGGTCGTTTCGGGTCCATGTCCGCTGTACACGATGGTATCGTCGGGAAGCGGGAGCAACTCGCGCTCGATACTCGCGATCAATGTCTCGAAATCAGCGCCGGGCAGGTCGGTTCTCCCGATGGATCCCGCGAACAGCACGTCGCCGCTGAAGACGATTCCGGGTCCCACCAAACACACGCTGCCGGGCGAGTGACCGGGCGCATGCCGCACCGCAAAGCGCAAATCGCCGACCGCCAGCCGCGCACCATGCGTCAGCTCTCGATCGGGCGCCGGCAGTTGTCCAGGAGGCGCGAGTCCGAACCAGGCGGCCTGTTCGGGGACGGCGTCATACAGCGGCCGGTCGGCGGGATGCAACCACACGGGGGCACCGGTTTCGCCGGCAATCCTGGACACCCCGAGAACATGGTCGACGTGCGCGTGCGTGAGCCAGATCGCAACCGGCTTCGCTCCGGTTGCCTCGACCTTATGCATGATCAGACCGGCGTCTTCGCCCGGATCGACAATGGCACACGCGCGCGCCTGCTCGTCGACAACGAGGTAGCAGTTCTCGGCGAACATGCCGTTGGGGATCGGAACGATGTTCACTTCTTGCCCTTCCCGTCGCCTTCCCGGAGCGCTTTGAGGTATTTCTCGACCGCGATCGCGGCCGTCGTCGCATCTCCCACCGCCGTCGTGATCTGCCGCGTCACCTGGCTGCGCACATCTCCCGCCGCGAAGAGTCCCGCCATCGACGTCATCATGCGGTTATCCGTGATCATATAGCCGCCGGCATCGTGGTCCACGTGGCCGTCCACGAGCTGGGTGTTGGGCTTGAAACCAGCAAAGATGAATACGCCGCCGACATCCAGATTCGCGCGCTCGCCGGTGGTCTTGTTCTCGAGCACGGCATGGGTGACCCCGCGGTCGTTCCCCACGATTTCCGGCACGACCGTGTTCCGGATGACTTCGATCTTCGGATTGGCGAAGGTCCGCTCCTGCAGCAGCTGTGAGGCGCGGAATTCGTCGCGGCGATGGACGAGGTGCACTTT
>QHTY01000097.1:2992-6870 GCA_003220985.1 Gemmatimonadota bacterium | reverse complement strand
TGTCGGGAGTATGGACCTCCGGCTGGCCCCGCAACTCACCTCGACTCTCTCCGCCGGTGGGCAGGCGGTGACGTCGGAGGAAGGCCGCGCGACCGCATACGGCGAGGGGTTCCCCGGGCCCGGTGTACCGGTCGTCAGCGCGGCCCGTGTGCAACTCGCGGGCGATACAAGCCTTCGCGTGATCAACGCGGGGTTCTTCGTGCAGAACGTCTTCAAGTTCCGCGACCGGTACTTCCTGACCGGCGGCGTCCGCTTCGACGGGAACAGCGCGTTCGGACGGTCCCTGGGGCTGCAGGTGTACCCCAAAATCAGCGGGTCGTACGTGATCTCGGACGAGCCCTTCTGGCCGGCCAGTTGGGGTGAGGTGAAGCTGCGTGGCGCGCTCGGTTGGGCGGGGCGGGCGCCCGGCGCCTTCGACGCGGTGCGCAGCTGGCGGCCGTGCGTCTCGGCGGCGCAGTCCTGTTTCCTGCCCGGTCAGGTGGGGGACACCCTCGTGGGTCCGGAACGGACGCGCGAGGCGGAGCTGGGTTTCGATGCGGCGCTGGTGAACAATCGCGTGACAGTGGAGGCCACGTGGTACCATCGCCTCACGACCGACGCGTTGTTCGCGATCCGCCAAATCCCCTCGGAGGGCTGGCCGTTCCAGCAGCGGTCCAACGTGGGCAGTATGTCCAATACAGGCTTTGAGGTGTCCCTCGACGCGATCGTAGTCAACAAGCCCAATTGGGGGATCGACATCGGCGGCAGCGTGTACACCAACCACGGCATCGTGCGCGATTTGGGTGGCGCCGTGCCGTTCGCCGCCGGCGGGGGATGGGTGCAGGTCGGTTTCGCGCCGATGGCGGCACGTGGCATCATCATCAACAACCCGAACGAAATCGCGGCACCCGATACGGTATGCCGGTCGTCGTGCACCGCCGACGGATACCATATCTTCGGCCCGCAGCAGCCCACGCTCGTCCTTGGTCAAGTGCTGACGGTTCGGCTCCCAAAAGGCGTGACCCTCTCGGCGCGCGGCGAGTATCAGGGCGGCGGGTGGATTCAGGACGGGGCGTCGTTCAACGCGCTTAGCCGCTCGGTGCGGTGGCCGACCTGCTCGCGCGCCTACCCGATCCTCTATCCCGGAGGGTCCAACGATTCGCTCCACACCGGCAACATCCCGCAGCTCACGGCGCGCGAGCGCAAGGAGTGCGTGCCGGCGAACACGAACTTGGACACCTTCTGGTTCCCCCAGGACTTCTGGAAGCTCCGCGACGTGACACTCACGATTCCCGTCGGTTGGGCCATCCATCGGGCAACGTCGGCCACGCTCATCATTACGGCGCAAAACTACCTGAAATGGGTGAACGACCAGCTGCGTCTCTTCGATCCCGAAATGGTGGGCCGGGACGCGCTGGATTCACAGAATCGCGACATTGCCGAGCACATCCCCCCGCCCGCGGTGATCACCGTCAACCTCCGCGTGGCTTTCTGAGGAAAGGAGCCCAGCGATGCATACCACAACGCTAGCGACAGCGGCGACGCTCCTCCTCATCGTGGCTTGCGATACGAGCGTCACGAACCCGGGCCTCATTGGCGACGATGCCCTCGACAAACCCGAGTCCTGGTCGGCCGTGGCGCTCGGCGGGCGTCGCGCGCTGGCCGACGCCATCGGCTCGAGCGGGACCACGGGCGGGCAGCTGCTGTACTGGGGCGCCGCGGTGAGCTTCGAGATCAACCCCGCGGGATCCACCGGCAGCTATGGCATTCCGACGGACGTGCAGACGGGGCTTCCGACCGACGCGACAATGAACGCCGACTGGACGTCGTCGAACATCGCGCGGTACACGCCTGAGGCCGCAGTGTTTCGCTTCCGGCGCGTGATGCCCGACACGCTGTTCGCCAAGTCGCTGTTCGTCGGGCAAGCCTACCTGTACGCCGGCTTCGCGAACCGACTGCTGGGGGAGAACTTCTGCCAGTCGGTGATTCCCGTCGAGATTCCCGACCCCACCCAATACCGGCTCGGTCCCGGGAGCTTGGGTCCCCAGACGTTGTATTTCCATCGGGCGGACACGGCTTTCACGAATGCGATCGCGGTGTTCATCGCGAGTGGGTTGACGGACACCGGGACCACGAGCCTCCTGCGGGCCGCCTACGCGGGACGTGCGTCGGTGCGCGCGGACCTCGCCACGTATGGCCTCGCGCAGTGGGCCGACGTGCTCACTGACGCGGTGCTTGTCCCTAACACGGCGGTGTTCCAAGTGCCGTACGCAGCGACCTCCCCCGACCAGTACAACTACCTCTACTGGGCGCGGGCCAATCAGTCGTTCCGGTCGCACACCCCGTGGGGCACCTTCTACGAGAATTACTATGGGACCACGCGAGATCCCCGCGTGCGGTGGGATACGACCGCACTGCAAGGCGACGCGGCCGTGGCGAAGTTCGGCGGGCGCGTGCCGTTCTGGCCGGAAGCGAAGTACGCGACCACGTCCACGCCCGTCCGGCTATCCAGCGGCTGGGAGATGCGCCTTCTCGAAGCCGAGGCGGCGCTCGTCGCCAGTGATCTGACGACTGCGCAAGGCAAGATGAACACACATCGCCGCGCGCTTCGTGCCGATACCACGCTGGCGAAAACACTGGACACGTTGGTGGTCGCAACGCTCGACGAGGGCTGGACGGCGCTCAAGACCGAGCGCGCCATCGAGCTGTGGCTCGAGGCCAGACGGCTCGGCGACTTGCGTCGCTGGATCGACAACAACGTTCCCGGAGGGTACATCGATGGCACCTACCGGGGCTCGGTGGCGGACATCCTACACGCGACGCCGCTCGAAACGATGACCGCGCCCACGGCGCGCGCGCTGTGCTTCCCGGTCGGGCGGAACGAGCGCGAGACAAACCCCAACATCCCATGATGTCGCGATCGAGGGCCGTGCTCGTCGTCACCGGCGCGGCCCTCACGCTGGGATGCTACGCCTACGTCCCGTCAAAGCTCGACGTCGTGCCCGTCGGCACCGAGGTCCGGGCGTTGCTCTCGACCGATGCCGAGCTGGCCCTCCGGGATTCCCTCGGAGTTGAGCTCAGGCCGCTGCACGGGACGCTCGTCGACCGTCAGAACAATCGGCTGCTGTTGTCGGTGCGCACCGGTGTCGGCTCGCGGACGCTCGGCTCGCAACCGCTCTACCAGCGGATCGGCGTGACCCCGCGGGACGTGGTGCGCGTTGACATCCGTCGCCTGCAGCGCAGCAAGACCGTCGCCGTCGCCCTCGCCATCGCGGGTGCCGCGGCGTTTCTGGTGGTCGAGGGCATCAAGGTGCTGCGGCCCGGCAGCCCCGGCGGCGGCGGTGGGCTGCCGGAGTAGTGCACATCCTCCGATAGGCTACCCGTCCACCTGCGGTTTCAAGTACTTCTCGTAGCAGTCGTCACACACGCCATGGCTGAACCGCGCCGCCGAGCGCGCCTCGACGTAGCGCTCGAGCGGCGTCCAGGCGCCGTCGGTATCGCGAATGCGTTTGCAGTAGCTGCACATCGCGAGCAGCCCTTCGAGCGTCATGAGCTCCTCGCGCAGCCCCAGAATTCGCTGGGCCACGTCCAGCCGTGCGACGAGCTCTTCGGGGATGATCGGCTTCGTGATGAAATCGTCGACGCCGGCTTTCATCGCTTCGAGGAAGTTGCTGAGGCCGGTGCGGATCGTCTGCATCATGAAGTAGGTGTACGGGCCGGGCGGCTGCGCCCGGATCTTGCGGCACAGCTCGATGCCGTCCATGGCCGGCATCAGCCAGTCGGACACGATGACCCGGTGGCGGGCCACTCTCCATAATCCCCACGCAACCACGCCGTTTTCCACGGCCGTGACCTCGTGGCCCTGCGCGGTGAGAATCGCGGTCAGCGCTCGTCCGGCG
>QHTY01000097.1:0-2928 GCA_003220985.1 Gemmatimonadota bacterium | reverse complement strand
CCTTCGAATGCTTCCTGGGCCTGCTCGATGTCACCGGCCCGGGCTGTCGTTTCCACCCGCTCGAGCAGCTCGGCGAGCTCGCGCGCGCCGATGGTGGCCGCGGCACCGCGGTACACATGCGCGGCCTTCGCGATCTCGGTACCGGTGCCGCTCGCGACCGCCCCGGCGAGCGCCGCCAGCCGGTCGGGTGCCTGCCGGACAAACGTGTCTATAATGGAATAGAGCGCGCTCTCCGCTCCTGCCTCGCGCAGCGTGGCACGGAACCCCTCGAGGTCCACCGGTGGCGCGGCGGTGAGCGGTTGCGGTGCCGGGCGTTTGGGCTCCGCAGTGCCCTCCACCAGCGCGAACAGCTCGTGCGCCTTGAACGGCTTGGCGAGGTAGTCGGTCATGCCGTGCGACAGGCAGCGCTCGCGCTCGCCGGAGAGGGCGTGGGCCGTGAGGCCGATGATCGACAGATCCTTCCCCTTGAGCAGCGCGCGAATCGCGTGGGTGGCCTCGAAGCCATCCATCTCCGGCATCTGGATGTCCATCAGGACCACGTCGTATTCCCGCTGTGTGATCGCATCCACCGCTTCCCGACCGTTGCCCGCGACATGCACCTCGTGGCCGCGTTTGACGAGCATCGCGACGGCCACCTGCTGATTCACCAGGTTGTCTTCCGCCAGCAACACGCGGACCGCACGGCGTGATTCGGCGATGGTGTGGCGCGTGACCACTTCGGGCGTGGTGGTCTCCTCGGGCCCCGCGAGCACGGTGCCGAGCGCCTCGAGCAGATCCGCGCGGGACATCGGTTTCGTGAGGTAGCCACGAATGCCCAGCTCGCGACACCGCTCGCCATCACCGCGCTGGCCGGCGGACGTCAGCATCAACAGTCGCGTCCGCGCGAGCCCGCGATCGGCGCGGACGGCGGTCGCGAGCTGGAACCCATCCATGTCAGGCATCTGCACATCCAGGATCGCGAGATCGTAGGGCGCGTGCTTCTTGGCGGCTCCACGGATTGCCTCGAGCCCCTCGCCGGCGGTCGATGCCTCGTCGACCTTGATGCCTTCAGTTGCGAGCATGTCGCGCAAGATGCGCCGATTCGTCTGGTTGTCGTCCACAATCAACATGCGCCGGCCGCCGAGCGTTGCCAGCCCCGCCGCGCGGGGGGCTGCGACTTCGGCGGGGAAGGGGAGTGTGAACGAAAACTCGCTGCCGCGTCCAACCTCGCTGGTGACCGTGATCTCGCCGCCCATGAGCCGGACGAGGCGCTGGGAGATCGCGAGGCCGAGCCCCGTGCCACCGTAGCGGCGCGTCATGGTCGAATCGGCCTGCGTGAATTCTCGGAACACGGAGCCGAGGTGCTCCGGTGCGATCCCGATGCCCGTGTCGCGGATCGCGAATCGCAACTGCACCACGTCGTCAGCGGCGAGCGCCGTCGTGACCGAGACCACGACTTCTCCCTGCTCGGTGAACTTGATGGCGTTGCCGATCAGGTTCATCAGGACCTGACGCAGCCGCGTCGGATCACCACGCACCGCGCGCGGCACCTCGGGTGTCACTTCGGCCAGGAGCTCGAGGTGTCTTTCGCGCGCCCGCACGGCCAGCAGGCTGGCCGTCGCATGCACCACTTTTGAGACGTCGAAGGGAATGGCCTCGAGCTCGAGGTGATCCGCCTCGATCTTGGAGTAGTCGAGAATGTCGTTCAGAATCATGAGCAGCGCTTCGGACGACGAGCGCACCAACTCGAGCGCGCGGCGCTGCTCCTGGGTCAGCTCGGTATCGAGAATCAGCTCCACGAAGCCCAGCACGGCGTTCATCGGCGTGCGGATCTCGTGGCTCATGTTGGCCAGGAATGCCGAGCGCGCCCGGGCGACGCGCTCGGCCAGGTCGCGGGCCTCGCGCATGACTCCTTCGGCGCGCTTCGCGGCTTCCTCGCTGACCGCCAAGCGCGCCGTCACTTGCAGGTGGTCGACGAGCGTGAGATGCGCGCGACGCGCCACAATCGCCATCCCCAAGGTGAACACGGCCACGATGATGGCGGCCGCGAGATGGTGGCTTTGATCGCTGGTCGCCAGGGCTACGAAGACAGGGAGTGCGATGCCCGCGAGGAATCCGCGGATGCTCAACGGATCGGCCGCGAGCGTCGTCAGGGCACTGGCGATGAGGCCGGCCAGGATGACGAGGATAAGGGCGGTGGTTTCGAAGGGCACGAGGGGCAGCACGACCGCGCCCCCCACGCCCCAGGCGATGGCCACCAGGGTCACGGTGGAACGCACGCCGGTGCGCACCGCCTGCTCGCTCAGCGCTCGCCGCGCAGAGACGTATAGCCACGCACCGCGCACCAGCGTGGTGATCACCACGGCGCTGCCCCAGCCGATCAGCAGATTGTGCGGCGCATCGGGCCAGGCCAGCGCCACGACGACCGCGATGAGAACGGGATGGACCCAGACCCCGAGCGTGCTCTCGCGCACGAGGCGGGCCTGTAGGAGCCGGGCGAGATCGGTCCGGATGCGTTCGTCCGTCGCGACGGCGTCTTCCGGGTGCGCTTCGTTTGCGAGGGCGGTCGCCATGCGTGCTACATGCTACGATATGGCTGAAAAACGGGGTAGGGCGTTCTCGCGGCATTGGCGGGCGGCAGTGCGGCGTTAAGTTGTAAACTGCGCGAGTCTGGCGCCCGTAGCTCAGGTGGATAGAGCAGCAGCCTTCTAAGCTGTTGGTCGGAGGTTCGAATCCTCCCGGGCGCATCCCATGAACGTCCTGCTCGCCGAAGACGATACCGTCGCGCCCATGACGCTGAGCGCGGTGCTCAAGGGACTGGGCTACGACGTCACCGAAGCCGAGCACGGCGGCGAAGCGCTGGCCAACCTACAGCTCGGCTACTTCCCGATCGTCATTTCCGATTGGTCGATGCCGGAGATCGACGGACCCGAGCTCTGCCGCAGGATG
>QHTY01000096.1:2322-5913 GCA_003220985.1 Gemmatimonadota bacterium | reverse complement strand
GAAATAGATCGTGGTGAGCGCGGTCCGTTCGACTTTCCGGTCGAGCACCCGGACGCGCTGCGCCGAGCGGAACTGCTCGACATAGTGCCCACCCTCCGGATGCGGGCGCATGCCGAGGGTGTTCAACAGCTCACGGGCGCGGGGGTGCATGCAGAAGCTCGCGGAGCACGTTTTGCGTCACGGCGCGCCGATAGGCGGCCGTCGAGCGAACGTCGTTGATGGGGCGGATGTCGTCCGCCACGGCGCCGACGGCACCCGCAGCATCGTTGCGAGCGAGTGCCGCTTCCGCCCGCGCCGCGCGCAGCGGCACCTCGGCGACGGACCCGATCGCGACACGCGCGGGCGAACGGCTGACGGCCATGACCACTTTCGAAATCGCCTGCGCCGCCCGCGTCCCCACCTTGCGGAACGCGACGTGACGGCCGAGCGGGATGCGCACCGCCACGATGAGCTCGTCAGGTTGCAGCGCGGTCCTCCGATACCCGGTGAAAAACTGATCGATCGGAATCGCGCGCCGATCCGTCACCACGACGGCATCGTAGGCGAGCAGCACCGGCAGCGTGTCGCCGGCCGGCGAGGCGTTCGCGAGGTTGCCGCCGAGCGTCCCGCGATTCTGGATCTGGGCGGCGCCGATCGTGCGCGCCGCCGCCACGAGCGCCGGCGCATGCTCGTGCGCGTCACGCGACCGGATCATGCCGGTGTAGGACTCGGCGGCGCCGATTTCCAACATCCCTTGCGTCCGCCGCACGCCCTTGAGCTCGGGGATCGACCACACATCGAGCACGGCCCGCGGAGCGGGTCGAAATGTTCCCGCGTGGAGCATCACCATGAGATCCGTGCCGCCGGCGAGCGGGCGGCATTCGGGCGTCGATCGATATAACCGCACTGCGTCTTTCAGGTCTGTGGGGCGGAGATATGTCACGTCGTGCACGACAGCACCGCCTCGATGATTTTCGTGTAGCCGGTGCATCGGCACAGGTTGCCGGCCAGAGCCTCCCGAACTTGATCTCCGGTCGGCTGTGTCGCGCGCTGTAGCAAGACATGGGCCGCGAGCAACATGCCGGGTGTGCAGATCCCGCATTGTGCCGCGCCGTGCTCGATGAAGGCTTGCTGCAGACGCGACAACTCGCCGTTGGGCGCTGCAAGTCCTTCCACGGTGAGCACGTTCCGACCTTCGACCTGACCGACGGCAACCAGACAGCTGTCGACGACTTCGCCGTCGATCAGCACCGAGCAGGCCCCGCACTCCCCTTCACCGCAGCCCTCTTTCGTGCCGGTTTTGCCGAGGTCTTCGCGCAGCACATCGAGAAGTCGCCGCGATCCGGAGCTCTCGATGCTTACAGGCACGCCATTGAGCGTGAATCGCACCGTCACGATTGTTTCCCGTTTCCCGTTTCTCGTGTCCCGTTCAATGCCGCGAGGACCTTCTCTGGAGTCGCGGGAATCTCGTCCAGCCAGACGCCTGTCGCATCGTGAATCGCGGCGATGATCGCGGGCGCTGGGCCATCCATCGGCAACTCGCCGATTCCCTTTGCCCCGAACGGGCCGCGCGAGTACGGGTTCTCGACCAGAATCGTACGAATGCGCGGGGCATCGAGTGCGGTTGGAATGAGGTAGGTCGCGAGGCGGTCGTTCTGATAGCCGCCGTCTTTCACTTTGATTTCCTCGATCGTGGCCCAGCCGACCGCCTGCAGGCTGCCACCCTCGATCTGGCCCTCCGCCATCACCGGATGCAGCGCCTTCCCACAGTCGACGGCGGTGACCAAATCGGTGACATGTACCTCGCCCGTGGTCGTGTCCACGTCCACATCGACGATCGTACACGCCCACGCGTACACCGGATATGCGTCGCCGCGGTAGGTGGTCTCGTCCCAATGGACCGAATCGGGCTGGATGTAGGCTTTTTCGACGCGGAGCGGTGGCGCCTCACGCTTCAGCCGCTGCTTGAGCGCAGTCGCCGCATCCTGGACCAGGCGACCGACGATCATCGCGGTGCGCGAGGCAACGGTGGGGCCGGAATCGGGAACGAGTGATGTGTCCTGCGGGGCAAGGACCACCTGGTCCAACCCGACTCCCAACGCATCCGCGGCAAGCTGACAAAAGATCGTCTTCGTACCCTGACCGATTTCCGTGGATGCCGTGAGGATGCGGAAGGTGCCGTCGGGCAAGGCTTCGAGCGCGATTGTCCCCTGGAGCTTCTTCTCGCCGCTGCCGGTGAAACCGGAACCATGGAAAACAAGTGACAGGCCGCGACCGCGTCGGACGGTTGGACGGTTGGACGGTTGGACGGTGGACGCGGCCTTGAGCGCAGCATCCAACACCAGTTCAGAGCCAACGCTCTCGGTCAGCTTCTGGCCGGTCGCCGTAGTGTCGCCGACGCGCAACATCCACTTACGGCGCAGATCCACACTCGACATCCCCAGTCGTTCTGCCACGTGCTCGACCATCAGCTCGGCGGCGAACAGCGACTGGGGCGCACCAAAACCGCGAAATGCGCCATTGGGCGGCGTGTTCGTCGCAGCCGCCCGCGCCTGGATGCGGACGTTGGGGCAGGAATACGCTCCGGCGGCGTGGATCGCGGCGCGCGAAAACACGACGGGCGTCAGCGTGCAGTAGGCGCCGCCGTCCAGGACGATCTCGATGTCCTGGAAGAGCAGTGTTCCATCCTTTTTGACGCCGGTGCGGTGCCGGATGACTCCAGGATGACGTTTCGTGGTGGCGGCGAGATCCTCATGGCGGTCGTAGATCAGCCGCACGGGCCGCCCGGCCTTGCGGGCGAGCAGCGCCGCATGAATCGCCACGATCGAGGGGTATTCCTCCTTCCCGCCGAATCCGCCGCCGGTCTCGGCTTGCACGACGATCGCCTGTTCATCGGTCAGGTTGAGGGCACGTTTCAAGGCACGGTGGACATAGTACGGGCACTGGAGCGAGCCGATGACCTTGATCGCTCCATCAGGTTCCGGAATAGCGATCGCTCCTTGGGGTTCGATGTAGAGCTGCTCCTGCAGACCAACCTGGAAGGTTCGCTCTACCACAGCCTCCACATCCTCCACGTCCTCCGGAACCTCGCCTTTTCTGATCTCGATCGTGCTGAAGACTTCGGTGGCCTGGTCGAGCGTGTACACGGGTTCGGCGGTCTCGTACTCGATCCGGATGTGGTGGGCAGCATCGTCCAGCAGGGCCCGATCAGGAGCCGCCAGCAGCAGGATGGGCTCCTCACGATGCCTGATCTCGCCCTCGTTCGGGGCGAGGACCGGCTGGTCGTCGCGAATCAGGTGGACGACGTTCTCACCGGGGATGTCGTCCGCAGTCACCACGACGACCCGCCCCCAATCGAACGCCGGGTCGAGAGCAATGGAGCGCACTCGCCCCTTGGGCAGGGTCGACCGGACCGTCTTCCCGTACCAAGCTCCCTGGACGGCGATGTCGTCGGTGTAGCGGGTGCGTCCAGCCACCTTGTCGGCGCCCTCGCGACGGGGGACCGAGCGACCGACGGCAGGTTGAGGAGTCGTGGAAGACATGTGCGGTAATATTGCCACAGAAAGCGCCGCACCGGGTGCACAGGCCGCTACAATTCCGGTGGGTCAAACG
>QHTY01000096.1:0-2278 GCA_003220985.1 Gemmatimonadota bacterium | reverse complement strand
ACGCAGTACGCGGATTTCGGGGGGAAGACAGCCGGCAAAGGCGGAGCCAGGTAGAAGCTGGCGCTGCGCCGGCTGCGCAGCGGGAGTGCACGCCCGCTGCGGCCCCCCCCACTACTTGGAGGGGCATAAGGGGGCGGCTGGGAAGCGCTGCGCGGCAATCGCGCGGCATCCCAGCTTGCCCCGCTTCTTTCCCCGGGAGTCCGTCCGTGACCGGAGCGCTAGATTGACCGTCGTGACGATCAGCGGGCTCGAGATTCACGCGCCTGGCGAGATCGGATTTGCCGGCATCCTGACCGCCGAGGCGCGCCGGTTTCTCGCTGAGTTGGCAGTCGCCTTCGAGCCGCGCCGCCAGGCGCTGCTCGCGCGACGCGGGGAGCGGCAGCGACGGCTCGACGCCGGCGAGCTGCCTGACTTCCTGCCCGAGACTCGAGGCCTCCGCGAAGCGAGCTGGAGCGTCGCGCCGATCCCCGCCGATCTGGCGGACCGCCGCGTCGAGATCACGGGGCCGGTGGACCGCAAGATGATCATCAACGCCCTCAACTCTGGCGCGCGGGTCTACATGGCGGACTTCGAGGACTCGAACGCCCCGACGTGGCGCAACAACCTCGAGGGGCAGATCAACCTGCGGGACGCCATCCGCGGCACGATCTCGTTCACGAGCCCCGAGGGGAAACGCTACGCCCTCGCGCCGCGCACGGCGACGCTGATGGTGAGGCCGCGCGGTTGGCATCTCGACGAGAAGCACGTCACCGTGGACGGGCGGGGGCGCCCGATGTCCGCCGCGCTCTTCGACTTCGGGCTCTTCTTCTTCCACAACGCCAAAGCCTTGATCGCGAAGGGGACGGGCCCGTACTTCTACCTGCCCAAGCTCGAGAGCCATCTCGAGGCACGCCTCTGGAACGACGTGTTTAACTTCGCGCAGGACGCGCTGGGGATTCCGCGCGGCACGATCCGCGCGACGGTGTTGATCGAGACGATCCTCGCCGCCTTCGAGATGGACGAGATTCTTTACGAGCTGAAGGACCACTCCGCCGGCCTCAACTGCGGCCGCTGGGACTACATCTTCAGCTTCATCAAGAAGTTCAGGCACCGCCCAGGCTTCGTCCTGCCCGACCGCGTGCGCGTCACGATGGATCGGCACTTCCTCAAGTCATACGTCGATCTGCTCATCCAGACCTGCCACCGCCGCGGCGCTCACGCGATGGGAGGGATGGCGGCGCAGATCCCGATCAAGAACGACCCGGCGGCGAACGAGGCGGCGCTCGAGAAGGTCCGGCAGGACAAGCTGCGCGAGGTGCGCGCCGGACACGACGGCACATGGGTCGCGCACCCGGGGTTGGTGCCGGTCGCGGCGCAGGTGTTCGACGCCGGGATGCCCGGCCCCAATCAGCTCCACGTCGCGCGCGACGACGTGCGCGTCACCGCTTCGGACTTGCTTGCCGTTCCCGAAGGCGAGATCACCGAGGCCGGCCTCCGAACCAACGTGGACGTGGGGATCCAGTACCTCGAGAGCTGGCTCCGCGGCTCGGGTTGCGTGCCGATCTACAATCTCATGGAAGACGCGGCGACGGCTGAGATCTCACGGTCGCAGGTGTGGCAATGGATGCGTCACGGGGCGAGACTGGCGGATGGCCGTGTGGTGACGGAGCGCTTGGTGCAACAATTCATCCACGAGCTGTTCCCAAGAGAGAGTCTCGCCACGCGCTTGTTCCATCAGCTCATGACGGGTTCCGATTTTCCCGAATTCCTCACGGTGGTGGCGTATGAACATCTCGACTAACGGCAGGCAAAACGGCGGCGTCGACAGATGGGGATTTGTGTCGGAGCTCGACATGCGGTGGCGCAGCGAGCGACGGTGGCAAGGCATCAGGCGCACCTACTCGCCCGAAGATGTCTACCGTTTGCGCGGTACGCTCCCGATGGAGCACACGCTGGCACGTCACGGTGCCGCGCGACTCTGGAAACTGATGCGCGAGGAACCGTATGTGGCGGCGCTGTCGGCCGTCACGGGGAACCAGGCGGTGCAGGAAGTCCGCGCCGGTCTCAAGGCGATCTACATCAGCGGCTGGCAGGTCGCGGCCGACGCGAACTGCGCGCTGACTATGTATCCCGACCAGAGCCTGTACCCGTCCGATAGCGTGCCCAACTTGATCTGCCGCATTCAGAATGCGCTGCGGCGCGCCGACGAAATCCACCACATGAACGGCGATCATTCGATCGAGTGGTACGTGCCGCTGGTGGCTGATGCGGAAGCCGGCTTCGGCGGTGTCCTCAACGC
>QHTY01000095.1:1595-5208 GCA_003220985.1 Gemmatimonadota bacterium | reverse complement strand
TGATCGGCCGGCTGCTGCTGTTTGACGGGCGGCGCATGCAGTTCCGCGAGCTGGCACTCGAAAAGGATCCTGACTGTCCGGTGTGCGGCATGCATCCGACGGTAACCCAGTTGATCGATTACGAAGTGTTCTGCGGCGTCGGGGACGGGGGAGGTGAGATGGGGGACGGCGTCGAGATCAGCGCGAGAGACTTGCTGCGCGAGCGCGCCTCGAAGCCCAACCTCCTCGTGCTCGACGTGCGGGAACCGCGCGAGGCGGAAATCGCGAGTATCGAAGGTGCGCGCCTGATCCCGTTACGCGAGCTGCCGAGTCGGTTGGCCGAACTGCCGTCCCATGCGGAGATCGTGACTCACTGTCATCACGGTCAGCGATCGCTCAAGGCTCGAGAGATTCTCGTTGGCGCCGGGTTTCAGCATGTGCGGAGCTTGGCCGGAGGGATCGACGCGTGGTCGCGAGAAGTCGATGCCGAGGTGCCGAGGTACTGAGTGCCGAAGGGGGGACTCGAACCCCCACGGGCTTGCGCCCACTGGCTCCTGAAGCCAGCGCGTCTACCAGTTCCACCACTTCGGCGACGGTTTTTGAGGAACGGCAATCTAGAACGTTGTATAACCCCAAGTCAATGCGTATCTTGCCGACGACGCGTGGAAAAAATCTCCATCGCCAGGAACCCGAAAGCCCGGCACGATTACCATCTCCTGGAGACGTGGGAGGCGGGACTCGTGCTTACAGGGACCGAGGTAAAATCGCTGCGTGATCGTAAGGCGAGCCTGAATGAGGCGTACGCCCATGTCCGGAATGGGGAAGTCTGGTTGGAGGGCATGACGATTTCGCATTACGGGCCGGGCAGCTACAACAATCCGCCGCCCGCTCGTTCCCGCAAACTCCTCCTCCATAAACGTGAAATCCGCAAACTGCTCGGCGCCACGACGCAGAAGGGGCTGACCGTGGTGCCGCTCGAGCTCTACTTCAAGGACGGGTTGGCGAAGGTCGCGATTGCGCTCGCCAAAGCGAAAAAGGCGCACGACAAGCGCGAGGAGCTGAAACGGCGCGTCGCCGAGCGAGAGATGGCCCGCGTTGTGAAGGGAAGACGGTCATGATGGTCCTGCTGTTACTGGCGTCGCTGATCCCGCAACAGGTCCTCATCGCGACGCCGCGCGGTCAAGCCAGTATCCCCGTCTCCAACGAGACGGGCGCCGCCGCGGTCGCCGCGGTGCTGCTCGCGCGGCCACTGGGACTTACGGTGTCCCTCGATGGCTCGGCCGTTCGCGTCACCTTGGATTCGCGCGTGTTCGACTTTGATGTCGGATCGCCATTTTTCCGTTTCGATGGCGCCACGTACCCGCTCGTGGGTGCGCCGTACGTCGCGCGCGATACGCTGTTCCTGCCGCTCCATTGGCTGACCGGCCACGTGCCCCGGTTGCTGCCCAACAAGTACCGGTGGAATCCATGGCTGGCGCGCCTAGACGAGCAGCCGGCTCCGATTCTGGCGACAGCGCCTGTCCCGCCATCGCCGATCGCCGCCCCCCCCCCACCGCCGCCACTACCCCCACCACTACCCGCCCCAGTTCCCCAGCCACCGCGATCGGCCGCTCCAAATCCGATCACGGGTTTACGACTGCCCCATACGATCGTCGTGGATCCGGGGCATGGCGGCATCGACCCGGGGAATCCCGGTCTGAACTTCCCTGGGGGGCTGACCGAGAAGGACATCACGCTCGGCATTGGGAAGCTGCTCCGGGCGGAGCTGGTGCGACGCGGACTGAACGTCGTCCTCACGCGATCGACCGACACGCTCATCGAGCTCGCGAGTCGTCCGACATTCTGCCGGGCGGTCTGCGATCTGTTCGTCAGCATTCACGTCAATGCGATGCCTGCCGGCAAACGGCAGACGGCAGTAAACGGCGTCGAAACGTATTTCCTGTCCGACGCAAAGACGGAAGATCAGAAGCGTGTCGCGCAGATGGAAAACGATGCCCTGCGGTTCGAGACGACGCCGGTCGTGGACGGGCCGCTCGGATTCATTCTCCGCGATTTGCAGCTCAACGAGTATCTCCGTGAGTCGGCGCGGCTCGCCGAGCTGGTACAGGGGAAAGTTTCCAGAATCCATCCCGGCGAGGACCGCGGTGTGCAGCAGGGCCCGTTCCTCGTCCTGGCCGCGGCCCGCCGCCCGGCCATTCTGGTCGAGGCGGGCTTCGCGACCAATCGCTCCGACGGTGCGTTCCTCGCCTCGGCGACGGGGCAGCACAAGATCGCCGCGGCGATCGCGGATGCCATCGTGGGCTACCTGCTCGAGTTCGAGCGGAAGCTTGCCGGCGTTGGAGGAGGGAGCGGACAAGCGCGATGAGCGGGCGTCGCTGGGTAGTGCTCATGGCGACCGCGACAGCGAGCGGGTGCGCGTACTACAACGGGATGTGGAGCGCCGAGCAACATGCCAGTGCGGCGCGGCGTCTGGAGGCGCGCGGCCAAGCGTCTGAGGCGCGCGCGGAATGGACGCAAGCCGCGAGCAAAGCGGAAGTCGTGGCTTTGCGTCATCCGCGCAGCCGCTGGGCCGACGACGCACTGGTATTACAGGTGGAAGCGCTGGCACGCTCGGGCGCCTGTCAGAATGCGGCTGAGCCACTTGGGCGCGCGCGCGCGCGCGTGCCTGCGGGAGCGTTGCGCGAGCGCCTCGATCTTGCCGCGGCCGAATGCGCGCTCGCGGAAGGTAACCCGGTGGAGGCGGACGCGGTGCTCACCGCGTCCCTCGTCTCGAGAGACGCCGAGCGCCGCTCGCGTGCCGAATACCTCGCGGGCCAAGCTGCCATGTTCCGAACGGATTACGCGGGCGCGGTAGAGCATTTCCGTCGCTCGTCCGAGGCACCCGCGCGCGCGCAGGCTCTCGCAAGCCAGTTCCTGCTGCGCGTGGCTCAGGCTCGCACACCCGACGACCTCTCACAGGTCGCCGCAGAGTTGCGCGCGGACCATGGAAATGAGGCGGCGCACTTGCTGTCGCTGCTCACGCGAGTCATGGCTGTCGCGGAGACCCCGGCGGCGCGCTTCCACGGCGCCGAAGTGGCGCGCGATTCGCTCCACGCACCTGCGCTGGCCGCGCGGATGTTTCTGGACGCCGCTGCCCGCGAACCGGCTTCGCTCTATGCGGCGAAAGCGCTGATCGCGGCATTGGCGATCTCGCCCGACCGGCGCGATTCTATCGTTGCCGTGCTGGACTCGCGCTATGTCGAGTCACCGTACACGCGCGCGTTCCACGGCGAACCGAGCCTCGCCTACGCCGCCGCGGAGGACTCACTGGCCAAAGCACTTGGAGTACCGACGGCGCGAGTCACCTCCAGTCCGGTCGGACCGAGGTTCGGAGTCCCATTGCCGGGACGCCGAGGCCCGCTGCCTTGAGTGCGATCGAGCTGTTCGGCACGACGTTCCAAAATCCCATTCTGCTTGCTGCTGGCACCGCCGGGTTCGGGCGCGAGCTCGATCACGTGATCGATCTCGATCTCCTGGGGGGCATCGTCACCAAAGCGGTGACGCCGGAGCCTCGAGAGGGACACGCGCCCTTGCGCGTCGCGGAGTTTCGTGGCGGCATGCTGAACGCCGTGGGTCTCGCGAATCCGGGTGTCAC
>QHTY01000095.1:648-1471 GCA_003220985.1 Gemmatimonadota bacterium | reverse complement strand
CCGCTTTTGAGATCAACGCCTCCTGTCCGAACACCAGTGCCGGTGGCCTCGAGTTCGGCGCGGAGCCGCGCTCCCTGGAGGAGCTCGTGCGGGCGTGCCGGGAGGTCTCGACTCGGCCGCTCACCGTCAAACTGTCTCCAGTCCTGCCTGACATTCCCGCGATGGCACGCGTAGCGCGCGATGCCGGGGCCGAAGCGGTCACGCTCGTGAACACGATGCCAGGATTGCTCGACCGGCGGCTTGGCAACGGCAGCGGTGGCTTGAGCGGTCCCGCGCTCTTGCCGATCGGTGTCCTGGCGACACGCCGCGTGCGTGAGCAGGTGGGCATGCCGGTGATCGGCGTCGGCGGCGTGCGGACGACGGCCGACGCGCGGGAGTATCTTGCAGCGGGTGCGGCGCTGGTCGCGATCGGGACCGCCGCACTGGCCGATCCTCGCGTCCCAGCGCGTATCGCGCAGGAGCTGATGGATGGCTGAGCTGATCGTCGCATTCGATGTGCCCAGTGGTCGCGACGCCTTGGCGCTCGCGGCGCGTCTCTCCGGATTACGCTGGGCGAAGATCGGCCCCGTGCTGTACAACCGGGAAGGGCCATCACTCATCAAGGAATTCAGCCAGCGCGGCATTCGCGTGTTCCTGGATCTCAAGTGGCACGACATCCCCAACATCGTGGCGAGTGCGGTGACCGCGGCGCGCGAGCTGGGCGTAGCGATGACGACGGTGCATTGCCTGGGAGGACGCGCGATGCTGGCGGCCGCGGCGCACGCGGCTGGCGGTGACACCAACCTTGCGGTTATCGGTGTCACCGTCCTTACCTCGCACGACG
>QHTY01000095.1:0-627 GCA_003220985.1 Gemmatimonadota bacterium | reverse complement strand
TCGAAGGTATCTTGGGGCGTGGTGTACCCGACGTGGGGTTCGAGGCCGAGCGCCTGGCGCGCGCGGCTCTGCACGCCGGGCTGCGCGGTGTTGTCGCGTCCGGCCAGGAGCTTGGATTGCTGCGCGAGGCGCTCGGCCCTGATCCCTGGATCGTGGTGCCGGGCGTTCGCGCGCCCGGGGAAGCGGCGGGCGATCAGGTCCGCACCGTCGAACCGGCGGAAGCAGTCCGGCGTGGCGCCACGCACCTGGTGGTTGGCCGGCCGATCACCTTCGCTCGCGACCCGGTGACGGCGTACCAGCGTCTGGTCGAAGCGCTCGATTGAGGGTATCAAGCAGCCGTATGTGGAAGCTCTGGTTCTTGGCTCTGTTGGCGCTGCCCGCGCTGCCCGCGTATGGCCAAAGCACGCTGTCCGATGCCGCCCGCCGTGCGCAGCAGGCCTTGTCCGCGCATAATGCCGAGGCCTTGGTCGGCTCGAGCTCCAACGTCGTGCTCCAGATCCCTGGTGCCGATCCTTCGTCACCGCTGGGCCGCTCGCAGGCGATCGAGCTCTTGCGCCGCTACTTCCGGCCAGCTGAGGAGCGGGGCCTGGACGTGACAGCGATTCGGGAGGTCGAGCCGGGGAAGGG
>QHTY01000340.1:1208-2073 GCA_003220985.1 Gemmatimonadota bacterium | reverse complement strand
CCGTCGAATGGGGCGGGACGATGCCGATGATGAACTGGGCGTCTACCGGGCGGCAGGTGCGCTGGGTGCTGAAGGATCCAGCCACAGGACGCGAGAATATGGATATCGCGTGGCACTTCCCGCGCGGGACACCGGTGAAGATCCGATTCGTCAACGAGCGCCGCGCATTTCACGGGATGCAACACCCCATCCATCTGCATGGCCAGCGCTTTCTCATCCTGGCGGTGAACGGGATTCCGAACGAGAATCTCGCGTGGAAGGACACCGTGCTGGTGCCGGCCGGTGGGGTGGTGGATATTCTGCTCGATACCGCGAATCCCGGTGACTGGATGCTCCACTGTCACATCGCCGAGCATCTCTCGACCGGGATGATGATGCACTTCACCGTGAATTAGCGAGGAGTCCTCATGTACGCCCTCACCCTCCTGCTCACGCTCGTCGCGCAGCGCCCGGATTCGTTTGCGGCGGGCGTGCGTGAATACATCACCGTCGATACCTCCGTGGTTGCGTTGACGCATGTCCTGCTCGTCGATGGCACGGGCGCCGCGCCGAAGACCGACCAGACAGTGGTGCTTCGCGCCGGGAGGATCGCCGCCGTGGGCCCCGCGGCGTCGGTGCCGGTGCCGGCGGGCGCGCGCGTCCTGGACATGAGCGGCTCGACCGTGATTCCCGGCATCATCGGAATGCACGACCATCTCTTCTATACCGCGGCCGGCGGCCGCGCCGTGCAGATGGGCTACACTGGCCCCCGCCTCTACCTCGGCTCCGGCGTGACGACGATTCGCACCACGGGCAGCCGCGCGCCCTATGCCGAGATCAATCTGAAGGACGCGATCGACCATGGGTTGTCGCCGGGCCCGCGCAT
>QHTY01000340.1:568-1147 GCA_003220985.1 Gemmatimonadota bacterium | reverse complement strand
CGCTTCGTGGACTACTGGGCCGCAGAAGGCGCGACGTGGATCAAGGCGTACACCGACATTCGCCGCGCCGAGCTCGGCGCCGCGATTCAGGAAGCGCATCGGAAGGGCATCAAGGTCACGGGACATCTGTGCTCGGTGAGTTTCCAGGAAGCGGTCGCGTTGGGTATCGACAATCTCGAGCACGGCATGCTCACCGCGTCGGACTTCACGACGGGCAAGCAGGCGGATATCTGCCCCGTCAATCTGATGACGCAGATCAGTGCTTCGGATCCCAAGGGTGACGCGGGGCAGGCCACGATTCGTTCGCTCGTGCAGCACCATGTCTCGATGACGTCGACCCTCGCCGTGTACGAGCCGTTCGTGGCCAATCGTCCCACCAAAGACGAGCGGACGTTGCAGGCGATGGATCCGGAAGTCCGCGACGCCTACATGAAGATGCGCCAGCAGATCGATTCGAGCGCCACCGGCTGGGTGTCGCCGCAGGCCTTCAAGAACGCCATGGCGTTCGAGCGGGCGTTCGTCGACGCGGGTGGGTTGATGGCCGCCGGCGTCGACCCGACCGGGATCGGCGGCGCGCTG
>QHTY01000340.1:0-536 GCA_003220985.1 Gemmatimonadota bacterium | reverse complement strand
CGATCCAGATCATGACGTTGAACGGCGCGAAGATCCTGGGCGTCGCGCAGACGCTCGGGACGGTGGAGCAGGGGAAGCTGGCCGATCTCGTCGTGCTGCGCGGCGACCTGACGACGAATCCGTCTGTGATTCGCAGTCCCACGATTGTTTTTAAGGACGGGGTCGGCTACGATTCTGCGAAGTTGATCGCGTCAGTCCAGGGCAGAGTCGGCGTGAACTAGCACAGCGTTGTGGCAGGGTAGCTCAGCCTGGTGAGAGCACGGCACTCATAATGCCGGGGTCGTGGGTTCGAATCCCACCCCTGCTATTACAAAAGGCGTCGAACAGAAACGTCGAACAGAAACGTCGAGCGAACCCGTGACGGATTCGTTCGACGTTTTTGTTAGACGCCTTATCGTGACGATGTTGTAGTTGGTACGTCCGAATTGAAGATGTCCGCGACGATGAGCCAGCGCCCATCCCTTTCACCCCGCCGGATTTCCAGGAACTTTCCGTGCTCGGTGACGCCGCTGAGATAGGCCACCTGATACGTGCCG
>QHTY01000170.1 GCA_003220985.1 Gemmatimonadota bacterium | reverse complement strand
TTGCTGTGGCAGGTCGCCGAAGATTTGGACGCCCTCGTCGAGCTCCAGACCGCTCTCAACCGCACCGATCTCGGCGGCTATCTCTCGATTCCCTACAGCTACCTGGCGATGACACGGCGCTCGATCTACGAGTTTCCAGCCGTTACCGATCAAGCGCACGAACAGCGGCTCGTTATTCGGCCGAGCGCGGCGAAGTACCTCTTCGTCTATCCGTTCATCAAGACGCGCGCCTGGTACGCGCTGCCCAAGCCGGAGCGCCAGCGGATGATGGACGAGCACGTTTCTGTTGGGCGCAAATACCCGGCGATTCGGCTGAACACGACGTACTCGTACGGCCTCGACGACCAGGAGTTCATCGTCGCGTTCGAGGGCGACAATCCCGGCGAGTTTCTCGACCTGGTGATGGAGCTGCGCGAAAGCGAGGCGTCGTCTTACACGTTGCGCGACACGCCCACCTTCACTTGCGTTCAGATGTCGCTCTGGGACATGCTCGACACGCTGGGTGGCGCCGGCTCGGCACAAGCCGTGGCGCGGCGTCCCGCGCGAGCCGACGGCTTCACACCGGTTGCCAACCTCTCGGAGCTGCCCCCGGGGACCGCCAAACGCGTCTATGCGGCCAACGAGGCGGTCGCGCTCTTCAACGTGAACGGCACCGTGTACGCCATCGCCAACCGTTGCACGCATGCCCGTGCCAGCCTGTCCGAAGGTACCGTCGATCCCGTGCGGTGTAGGGTGACGTGCCCTTGGCACGAAGGGGTGTTCTCGCTCGAGACCGGCCACGTCCTCGGCGGGCCGCCCGTGCACCCGGTGGCCGCGTACCAAGTGAAGCTGGACGGTGACACGATCCTGATCGCCCACGAGGGGGGGGCTCGGGAAGCTGCGATTTCTTAAGGCGTGCCGTCGGGAGCGCACCGACGTCACGCCGGTGTGGTTCATGCGGCAGGCGGGGCGATACATGCCGCAGTACCGCAAACTTCGCCGGCGTCATTCCATCCTCGACTTGTGCCATAACCCCGAGCTCGCCGCCACCGTCACGCTCCAGCCGGTGGAGCGGCTTGGCGTCGACGCCGCGATCATCTTTGCCGATATCCTGCTGCCATTCGAGCCGCTGCGCCTCGGGCTGCGCTTTGCAGAGGGCGAGGGACCGCTCATCGACCGCCCGATTCGCGAGGCCGCGGATGTCGAGCGGTTGCCGTCGTTCAGCATCGAGCCCGAGCTCGGCTTCGTGCTGGAGGCGATCCGGCTGGCGCGTCGCGCGCTGCCGGCAAACGTTCCGCTCATCGGGTTCGCCGGCGCGCCGTTTACTCTGGCGAGCTATGCGATCGAAGGCGGCGCCAGCCGCACGTTCACCATGACGAAACGGTTGATGTACCAGGCACCCGACACCTGGCACCTGTTGTTGGGCAAACTCGCCGACCTCGTGGGCCGGTACTTGGCTGCTCAGGCGCAGGCCGGCGCGCAGGCACTGCAGCTGTTCGACAGCTGGGTGGGGTGCCTGTCGCCCGATGACTATCGCACGTACGCGCAGCCGCACAGCCACAAAGCCCTGGCGCTCGCGAAGGAAGCCGGCGTGCCGGTCATTCACTTCGGAACCGGCACGGCGACGTTCCTCGAGGATTTCGCCGCCGCCGGCGGTGACGTCATCAGCGTGGATTGGCGAATTCCGCTCGACGCCGCCTGGTCACGGATCGGCGATCGGGCCATCCAGGGCAATCTCGACCCCGCGGCGCTGCTGGCTCCTGCCGGCGAGCGGACGCGCCAGGTGCGCGACATCCTGACGCGCGCGGGTCGTCGCCCTGGTCACATCTTCAATCTGGGCCACGGTGTGCTTCCCGAGACCGAGGTTGCGGCGGTGCGCGCGGTGGTGGATCTCGTGCATGGCGGCTGACATCACGCCGATCGCCGTCCTTTTGATGGCCTACGGTGGCCCAGGGAAACTCGCCGACGTCGAGCCGTATCTGATGGATGTCCGCGGCGGCCGTGCGACGAAACCGCAGCTCGTAGAGGAGATTCGCACGCGCTACGCGCGCATTGGCGGCGGCTCGCCCATTCTGGGGCACACGCGCGCGCAGGCGGCGGGCGTTGGACGCGTACTCGGGAAGGGATTTCGTACGTATGTCGGCATGCGTCACTGGCATCCGTACATCAAGGACACGGTCGACGAGATCCGGCGGGGAGGGCACGATCGTCTCGTCGGCGTTGTGATGGCCCCGCACTATTCGAGCATGTCTGTTGGAGCCTATGAGAAGAAGCTCCTCGACGCGATAGCGGGTGAACCGCCGATCGAAACCGCATTGGTGCGGAGCTGGTGGGACAATCCGAGTTTCCTCGACGCGGTCGCTCAGAACGTCACGCAGGCCCTGCAGCGCTTCCCGCGACCGAAGGACGTGCAGGTCGTGTTCACGGCGCACAGTCTCCCGCAGAAGATTCTCGCCGCGGGTGACCCCTACACCGTCGAGTTCGGCAACAGCTGCGAAGCGGTCGCCCGGCGACTGCGGTTGCCGGATTGGCACGTTGCCTATCAGAGCGCCGGCGCTACGGCAGACCCCTGGCTCGGCCCCGCCGCTGCCGACGTCATTACCGACCTGGCCCGAGCAGGGAGTGACAGCGTACTGCTCGTGCCGATTGGCTTCGTCTGTGATCACGTCGAGATCCTCTACGACATCGACATCGAGTACCAGGCGCTCGCGAAACGGGTGGGCGTTCTTATCGAGCGCACTGACTCGCTCAATGACAGCCCGGGGTTGATCGCGGTTGTCGCAGACGTCCTCCGTCACGCGGAATTGCGGGACTCGCGGCTGCGTGGGAGCTGACTCGCGTCGCGGGATTCGAAATAACGGTTCTCGAGAGCGAGCGCCGCGCTGGTGGGATCATTGCGACGGAGCGCGTGGATGGATTCATCGTCGAAGGTGGACCCGACGGCTTCCTGGCGGGTGAACCGGAGCTCCCGGCCCTCGCGAACGAGTTGGGCATCGACGACCGCCTCGTCGGTCAGCTCTCGCGCGGAACGTCATTGTGGACTGGCACGAACCTCGTCCGGATCGAAGAGGGCCGAGCCGCCGCTCTGCTCGGCATCGACGCATCAACGAACGAAGTCACCGCGGGCTTTCGGACATTTGCCGGCGGTATGCAGGAACCGGTGACGGCGCTGAGCCAGCGGCTCGCCGGCGTCCTACGGTTCGCGCAAGGTGTCGCAGGGCTGACGCGCGCGGGAAGGGGCTGGCGCGTAGCGGTCACTGGAGGGTCGGCGCACGACGCGGACGCGGTGGTGCTCGCGCTCCCCGCGTACGCCGCCGGCAGGCTCCTGGAGACGATAGGAGTGACGCACGCGCGCAGCCTGGCCCAGGTCGTCTACGTGCCGAGCATCACGGTGTCGCTGGCGTATCGGGCGGACCAGATCACGGGGCCGTTGAATGGGGCAGGGTTTGTGGTGGCAGCATGCTGCGCGCCTACCAAACGATACGCCCCTACATCTCCGTGCCTGCACCTATTCGTCCCAGAAATTCCCCGGCCGCGCCCCCGGCGACCACGTTCTCCTGCGTGCCTACCTGCCACCAATCGACGGTGATCCCGCGCACGTGGCGCATCAGCAACTCGCCGCCATCCTCAACATCCGCGGCGCGCCGCTGTGGTCGCGGGCGTTCTACTGGACGCGCGGATTACCCCGTTACCGCGCGCACCATCGAGAACATCTCGAGGAGGTTCGCCGCCGGTTGCGGCGGCTCCCGCTGATCGCCATCGCGGGCGCCGGGTACGATGGGGCCGGCGTGTCAGCGTGCGTCCGCTCGGGACGCGCGGCCGGCCTGCTCATCGCACAGCTGACGGCTCGTTGACGAGCGGGATCACCTCTTCGGCAAACCGCTCCATCTCCTCGAGTTGCGGGCTGAATTGCAGGAGCAACAGATCGACTCCCGCCTGCTCGAACTCACGGATGCGCTCCGCAACCTGGTCGGGCGTTCCCGTCAGCCCCGCCTTCAGGCCGCGATTGGAAACCGAGTAGTCCTCCAAGCTCACCCGCTGCTCGAGCTGGGTATTGGCGAGCCACTGCTCGTAATTCGCGTAGCCGGCCGCGTTCTGGCGGACGTCGGTGATCCGCTCGATTTCACGCTGGGCAGCGGCCTCGGTGGCGCGACACACGACATAGCCCGCGACTCCATAGACCAGACGCTCGAGCCCGTTCGTCTCGCGCAACGCTTGCATGTCGTTGATCTTCGCCGCGATGCGCTCCGGCGGGTCGCCATGCATGAGGTAGCCGTCGCAGGCGCGCGCAATCAACGATTTCGCCGCGGGCGACTCACCTCCGGCATAGAGGGTGGGCCGTGGCCGCCGCACCGGCTTGGGCTCGAGAATCGCATTCTCGACGCGGTAGTATTTGCCGGCAAAGCTGAAGCGCGGCTGCGACCACAGACCATCGACGACCGTCAACCACTCGGCCGTGCGCGCGTAGCGCGCATCGTGGGTGTCGAACTCGACCCCGTATTGCTTCGCTTCCTCGGCCCACCACGATGACACCACATTGAGCGACAGCCGGCCGCCCGAGATGTGGTCGATGTTCGCGGCCTGCTTCGCGAGCAACGCCGGAGGATGAAACGTGGGTCGTACCGCCACCATCAGCTCCAGCCGATCGGTCACCGCCGCTAAAGCCGCGGCCGTCGACCAGGCGTCCAGTGCCGGCGCGTCCGGTCCCTTGATGTCGTTGAGATTGAGCTCCGCGATCAGCGTGAGATCGAACCCCGCGCGCTCACTCGCGCGTGCGAGCCGCCGGACATACGACCACTCCGCCTCCATGCGTTCGTCCTCGACGTTCCGCAGCCACCCGCCGAATACCGGCAACCAATATCCGAAGCGCATCAGCGGGTCTCCTCTTGCAGAAAGTCGACGAGCCGCGCGAATGGGTCGAAGCCCACGACACGCGGCGCATCGGCGACGAAGTTGGACAACGCGTTGATGTCGTAGTAGTAGAGGCGGTCGTTGCGCTCGTCGATCGCATATTCGATCCCGCCGACCTCGATGCCGCACGCCGCCGCAATGCGCTCCACGTCGCGCACGATCTGCAACGGCGGCTCGTAGCCCTCGACGCGCAGGCCATTGCGCGGTGCATCGACGGGACAAGCGCTGCGGACCAGCTCGGCGCCCTCCGTCGTCTGGCACACATCGGCGGGGCAGAGATTGAAGGTCTCGCCTGACGAGTAGACACGAATCGCGTACAGAAAGCGGCCCCCCAGCACCTCGACCCTTGTGATGCGGCCCTCTGCGGACGGAATGAACTCCTGTACCAAGGCGGTGTGGTCGGGACCGAGCTCGAGCCCTCCGGTTGCGGCCGCGGCGTCGTGCTGCGTGGGCGTATCGAAGCGCACTATTCCGGCGCCGCTGCCGCCCACGTTGGGTTTGACGACCACGGGAAACTCGAGCTCCGCGGCCGCCGCCGGTGCGTCGGCCGGATCGTTGATGACGCGCGCCGCGGGGTAGGGAAGACCGAGCTCCCGCAAGATCGACAGCTGCAGCGCCTTTGACGTCTCCGCCTGGAAGGCCCGCGTGCCGTTCACGACCCGCACATCGTGGCGCTCGAGATGCGCCAGAAATTGATGCGTGTAGAACACCGCGTTCCCGTGTCCGCGCTGCCAGGCGGACGGGCTCATGCGGTTGAACACCAGATCGTAGGGAGGCTGGCTCGCCGGATCGAAGCGGTGCTGCTCGGCATGCAGCTTGGTGTATGGCGTGCCGCGGCGATCGAGCTCGGCGAAGAGCGGACCGAACCAGTGCGGGTGCTCGTAGTAGATCCCGATCATGTCGTCACCCCCGCGGCCAGCGCGGCCGCTTCGAGCGCCGCCCGCTCGATCCGTTCGACCAGCGCCGGCTCGGGCACACCGGCGCGAAACTGCGCGTCCGTCCCGTAGACACCCGTCGCGACCACGAGCGCGCCCACGCTCGCGAGCAACGGTCGCAGGCCGTGATCGACCGCGAGGAGATGCCCCGGTCCACCGCCGGTGGCGATGGGGATCGCGACTTTCCGCGCCAACGCGTCTTGTGGGAGGAGATCGAAGAAGACTTTGAGCAGGCCGCTGTAGGTGGCGCGATAGATCGGTGTACTCACCACAATAATTGCCGCGTCCAGCACGCTCTGGATAGCCTCCGACACATCTGCGTCTTCGCGCCGGCCAAGAAGGCCGTCGGACGGAAGCTTGGCGAGATCGATCAGCCGGGATGGGCCTCCCCCGGCACCCGGTCGCTCCAGCGCTGTGAGTGCGAGCTCGAGCAGCGCGCGAGAGCGCGAGCTCGTGTTGGGGCTCCCCGACAATCCGATAACTGGCGTCGACACGTTTGCTCCTCCAAAAAGCGATCGGCCGCGACTCGAATCGAGGAGTCGCGGCCGGTCATGGTGCATCGCTATGGGTGGGGCTGTGTCCCCTTACCTACCTCATGTCATTCCCAGATGCTGATGCGCGCCTGACCGTCCGCTCCCCGTACAACACATGGGGCGGCAGACGCAGCAACACATCAGCATGGTGAGTGCCTTCATTGTAGGCGAAACCTAGGCGCGACTTTGTGCTTCGGCAACTATCCGTTCCACGGTGAGTCCGAACTCCTGATAGATCCGCTGATACGGCGCGGATTCGCCAAACCGCTCGATCCCTATGATCACGCCGTTCTCCCCCACCCAGCGGTACCAGGATTGTGGCGCCGCCGCCTCGACCGCGATGCGCCGCACCCCGGCGGGCAGCACGGATTCCCGATAGGACTCAGGCTGCCTGGCGAAATACTCGAGGCACGGCATCGACACGGCCCTCGGCCGTCGGCCATCGGCCTTCAGCTTCTCGTATGCGCCGAGGATGAGCTCCACTTCTGAGCCCGTGGCCATCAGTACAACGTCGGGATTGGGAGAATCGGCGAGGATGTAGCCGCCCTGATGCAGCCCCGCTGCCGGCGCGTACTTGGTGCGATCCACGACGGCGACTTTCTGGCGTGTGAGGATCAGCGCCACCGGTCCGGTGCGATGCATGATCGCCGCGCGCCACGCCTCCACGACCTCGGTGGCGTCCGACGGGCGGATGACGGTCATATTGGGAATTGCGCGCAGTGTGGCGAGCTGCTCGATCGGCTGATGGGTCGGCCCATCCTCGCCCAGGCCGATCGAGTCGTGCGTGAAGACATAGATCGGCCTGAGTTGGGTGAGCGCGGCGAGACGAATCGCGGGCCGCATGTAGTCGGAGAAGATCAAGAACGTGCCGCCAAACGGAATGAATCCGCGATGCAGCGCGATTCCGTTCAGCGTAGCACCCATGCCGTGCTCGCGGACCCCGAAATGGAAGTTCCGGCCCGCCCGTGCACCGGCCGCAAAGACCCCGCCGCCTTTTATCTCCGTGTTGTTCGACGCCGTCAGATCCGCTGATCCGCCCATCAACTCCGGCAGCTGCGCCGCGATCGCATTGAGCACCTTGCCGGATGCGGCACGCGTCGCCTGCGCGTCCTTGGGACCGAACACCGGCAACGCCGCGTCCCACGCGGGCGGCAGGCGGCCCGCAAGACGACGCTCCAATTCGGTGGCGAGGTCCGGATGCGCCGGGCGGTACGCATCCCATTTCTTCTTCCAGTCGGCCTCGAGCTGCGCACCGCGCGCTTTGGCCGTGCGCCATTGCTCGAGCGCGTCGTCCGGAACGTAGAACGGCTCGAGCGAGGGCCAGCCGAGGTTCTGCTTCGTCGCTTTCACCTCGTCCGCCCCCAGGGGTGCGCCGTGGGCTTCGGCGGTATCCTGCTTGTGCGGGCTGCCCCAGGCGATGTGCGTACGCACGATGATGAGCGAGGGCCGGTCGGTCACGCGCTTCGCCTGCGCGATCGCGGTGTCGAGCGCCTTCAGATCGTTGCCGTCGCGGATCTTCTGCACATGCCAGCCGTAGGATTCAAACCGCCGCGTGGTGTTGTCGGAGAAGGCGAGATCGGTGGACCCGTCGATCGTGATTCGATTGTCGTCGTAGAACCCGATCAGCTTGCCGAGCTGCAGGTGACCCGCCAGCGAGCACGCCTCGTGCGAGACGCCCTCCATCAGGTCGCCATCGGACGCGAGGAAATAGGTGTAGTGGTCGATGATCGCGTGGCGGGGTTGGTTGAACAATGCGGCGAGCTGCGCTTCGGCGATCGCCATGCCGACCGCGTTGCCAACACCCTGGCCGAGCGGTCCCGTCGTCGCCTCGACGCCCGGTGTGACGCCGTGCTCGGAGTGTCCAGGCGTGCGGCTGCCCCATTGCCGGAACTGCTTGATCTCGTCGAGCGTCAGGTCGTAGCCGGTGAGATAGAGCACGCTGTACAGCAGCATGCAGGCGTGACCGGCCGACAATACAAAGCGATCGCGGTCCAGCCAGTCGGGGTTCGCGGGATTGTATCGCAGATGCCGCTGCCACAGGACATACGCGAGCGGCGCCAGCGCCATCGGCGTGCCGGGATGGCCCGATTCGGCCTGCTGCACGGCGTCGATCGCGAGCGCGCGAACCGTGTTGATGCAGAGCTGGTCGAGCTCATGCCCTACGCGCGTGACGGTCTCGGTCATAGCAATCCGGACTTGGCTGCCTGCCAGAGCTTGGTCAGTCGATCGAATCCGTCCACCAGCAACTCGACTTGCTGCGGCGAGGGCGACGCTTGTGCGGCGATCTTCAATTCCTCGACCAGCTTCGGCATCTCCCTCCGCCCCTGCTTCGCGCTTTCCGTTCCGATTTGCGTCAGCAGATCCAGGATCCGCTGCCGCGCTGCGGCGTCCTTGGGGACTTGCCACAGATACTCGGCCGTTTGTCTGCCGTCGGTACACATCTGGCCGAGCGCGTCGAGCAACGGCTGCCGCGATGGGCGTGGCGCTTTGGGATCGTTCATTGGAGTCAGAAATCTAATACCCACCCCAAAGGGTGGGATGCATTGCAGACCCTACCCTTCGCCTCTAGCTTGCGAGTCCGATGATCCTCATCCTGCTACCGATAATGTTGCAGACTGTCTCACCCGATTCGGGCGAGGCGCACCTGCGCAACATCCGGCAGCTCACCTTCGGCGGGCAGAACGCCGAGGCGTATTTCTCGCGCTCGGGCCGCCAGATCATCTTTCAGCGCCAAGAAGCGGACTCGGGATGCGACCAGGAGTTCGTCATGAACGTCGACGGGACCGGGCTGCATCGCGTCTCGAGCGGCAAGGGCCGCACGACGTGCGGCTATTTCTTCGACGACGACCGCCGAATCTTCTACTCCACGACCGAGCATGGCGGTGCGGCGTGCCCGCCACGTCCCGACTATTCCAAAGGATATGTCTGGGCGCTGTACAACTACGACGTCTACGTCGCAACCGCCGACGGCCAGGGAGCGAGCCGCATCACCACGAACCCCGGTTATGACGCCGAGGGTACGCTCTCGCCGGACGGCAAAACGATCGTCTTCACGTCGCTGCGCAATGGCGACCTGGACATCTACACGATGGACGTGCGCGGCGGGAACCTGAAGCGGCTCACGCACACGCTCGGCTACGATGGCGGGCCGTTCTTTTCGCCTGATGGAAAACAGATCGGCTACCGAGCCTATCACCCCCAGACCGCCGCCGACTCATCGGATTACCGTGCCCTCATCGCGCAAAACCTGGTACGACCCGTGCGCATGGACATCTGGGTGATGGATGCTGATGGCTCGAATCAGCGCCAGGTTACGAGTCTCGGCGGCGCGAGCTTCGCGCCGTATTTCCATCCCGACGGCAGGCGCATCATCTTCGCGTCGAACTATAAGAACCCGCGGTCCCGCAACTTCGACCTCTATCTGGTCAACGCCGACGGCGAGGGGTTAGAGCAGATCACGACGAACGCCGAGTTCGACGCCTTCCCGATGTTCTCCCCTGACGGGCGCCAGCTCGTCTGGGCCTCGAATCGCCACGGGAAGGTTCAGGGAGAGACGAACATCTTCATCGCCGACTGGGTCGAGCACCCGTGAGTCCAGCACCGTCTTCACAACCTCCACAAACCTCCACCAACCCTCCAAAACCTCCGCCGAAGACGGCGAAGGAAGAGGCAATTGCGTGGCTCAAGGCGATCGGAACGGCCCTGCTGATCTGGATCGTGCTGCGGTCGTTCCTGGTGGAAGCGTTTCGCATTCCTTCGGCGAGCATGGAGAACACCCTCCTCATTGGGGACTTCCTGTTCGTCAACAAGGCAGTATTCGGCGGCGAGCTCGAGATTCCGCTCATCGGCATTCATTGCTGCCGGCTCCCGGCGTTTGGGACGCCGCGGCGCGACGAGGTGATCGTGTTCCGATCGGTCGAGGACTCCACCCCCGATCTCAACATCGTGAAACGCCTGGTCGGGATGCCCGGTGACACCTTGCAGATGGTTCACGACACCGTGATCCGCAATGGCCGGCGCCTGGAAGAGCCGTATGCGTTGCACACCGCGCTGACCCCTCCGGACGATCAGCAGTACCGTGGCCAGATCAGAGCCCTACAGCTGGCGCAATACATTGGCCGGGATCCCGATCACTACCACCCCACCACGCACGACTGGGGGCCGATCGTCGTACCACTCCAACACTATTGGGTCATGGGGGACAACCGCGACGAGTCCTACGACAGCCGTTTCTGGGGATTCCTGCCGCGCGCCCACATCCGTGGCCGTCCACTGTTCATTTACATGAGCATCGCGACGCACCCGTTTCGGATTCGCTGGAACAGGCTCTTTCGACACCCGAGCTGAGACGCTGAGAGGCCGAGCGGTTTTGAGGATCGAGTGCTTAGGGGTTACTTGTAACGATACGTGATCCGCCCGCGCGTCAAATCGTATGGCGACAAATCAACCGCAACGCGGTCGCCCTGTAGAATGCGGATGTAGTTCTTCCGCATCTTGCCGCTCACGTAGGCCAAGACTTCGTGTCCATTTTCGAGTTTTACGCGGAACGTCGTGTTCGGCAGGACTTCGGTGACGGTTCCCATCATCTGTATGGCGTCACCAGCCACGTGCATGCTCGCTCATAAGCTCCTGGGATCCATCGTGACATCCCGCGGTTGCTCCATGCCCCGCGTGATATAGGACGCGTGCCGGCTGCACGCCGCGCACGTCAGGCTTATCCGCTCCGGAATGAACAGCTCGCCGAGCCTTGACGTTCGGCGTCGAGGTGAGCGCTGAATCGTCCGGGTCCCACAAGACGGGCACACGAGCGGTTCATGCGCCCGGTCTGCCGCGATGAGCGCAAGCGCCTCGGGCGCCCGGTATTCCTTGATCCCCCGTCTGCCCACGGCCTCTCCCCTCTGATCGGAAATCTATACTACCCCGGCACGGCCGCAGGGTCGAAACGGGGGAATTCTTGACGCTTCCGGGGGGGGGAATGTACCTTGGCGCCACCTTAACCCCCCTGTCATGCCAGCCGAGCTCGGTGGTTCACAGATCTCGTCGTTGCTCGAAGCCCTTCCCGGCATCGCCAGCGTCTTGCGCAGTCCGGTGGCGGACGCGCTCATCAAGGCCATGCGCGGCGCCGCCGGTCTGGCCGACTTTACGCCTGAGGACGCGGAGGAGCTGGTGCGCTACGCAGTGCGGCGTGGGCTGATCGGGCCAGACGAAGGGGACCGCGTCCTCGCGGAAGTGCAGGAAGGGCTGCGCAAGAAGAAGCCGGTCGCCGTCCGCTAAATACGAAACCCGCGGACCAACCCGCGCAGTTTCTCGGCCGCCTGGAGCAGCACGCCGGCGGCCGCCGCCATTTCCTGGGTCGATGCGCCCTGCTGCTCGGTCGCCGCGGTGACCTGCTCGGCGCTCGACGCATGTGAGACGGCCCGGCTGACGACTTGCTGCGCCTGTGAGCCCAGCTGCTCGGTGACGCTGCGATTCTCCTGCGCCGCATGCGTAACGCGCGCGGCGGCCTGTTCGACCTGCTCGATCGCCCCGACAATTTCGGTGAGCCCGCGGGCAGCGCCCTCGGCGACGGATGCAATCCCCCGCACCTTCGCCTGGCCGACCGCCATCGTCGCGGTGACTTCCTCGACCTGCTCCCGAATCACGCGCGTCGTGCGCGCGACGTCCTCGGCGGCGCGCGACGATTCGTCCGCCAGTTGCCGTACCTCCTCGGCGACGACGGCGAATCCGCGCCCGTGCTCACCGGCACGCGCCGCCTCGATCGCCGCGTTCAGGGCCAGCAGGTTGGTCTGCGACGAGATGCGCTTGATCAGGTCCACAAAGTCGTCGATCGCGGTGCTCTGCTCGGCCAGGTGAGTCACTTCCGTGCCGGTGGTGCGGACGACCTCGCGCACATCGAGGAGCGTGTTCCCCGCCGCCGTGATGTCATTGCGATGACGGTCTGCGACCGTGCGGATTTCCTCGCCCAGCCGGGCAACCCGCGACGCCGCGTCGGCCATCTCGGCCGTCGCCTTGCGTTGCTGTTCCAGTGCGGCCTGGGTCGCGTTCAGCTCGTTGCGCTGGCTCTCCGCGCCGCTCGAAATCTCCAACATGGCACTCGACACCTGACTCGATGACGCCGCCAGTTCTTCACTGATCGCCGAGAGATCGCTCGCGGAGGCCGCGATCCGGTCGGCCGCTGTCACGACTTCGGCAACGATGCCGCGCAACCGCTCGCCCATGACCCGCATGGCGTCGGCGAGAACCTGGAATTCGCGTGGCATGCGTCCCGTGGTGACGGGGCGGAGATCACCGCTCCCGAACCGCTCCGCAGCCGTGACCAATCGGATCAGCGGACCTTCCACCCACCGCAGAGTAAAGACGCCGGCGAGGGCGCCGCTGATTGCCGTCGCGATCAGGACAAGCCAGAGCACGATCTGGCGCTGGCGCGCGAGCGCGGCCAGTCGCTGGCCTGCGGCGGCCGCCTTGTCGGACTGCCGTGCCGACAGGTCGCGCATGAGCCGAGTCAGCTCCGCGGCCGGGGCGCGGAGGCCGAGCATCAGCGCCTGCGCGTCACGCGTGTGGCCCACATCGAGCTCGGCGTGCGCGAGGGAGTAGTCCACGTGGATCACGGACTGCAGCTGCTTGATACGGTTGACGGTGATGCGTTCGGACTCGCTCAGTCCGGGAAGCGCGTCGAGCCGCTTCTGGTAACTGAAGGCGGTATCGGCGGCACTAGGAAACTCGGCACGCGCCTGCTCCGCCGCGCGAATCTCGTCGAACACGGCCATGACCAGCCCGTTGCCGATCTCGCTCGACGCGCGGAGGTGTTCGATCTCCAGCGCCAGGGACTGCCGCAGCGTGCCCAGCGCCGTCACGCCCACGATGGCGGCTACCACCAGCCCGGCCAGCAAGCCCGAAAGCCCCAGGATGATCCGCCAGCGGATCGTGTCGAGCGACGTCACTGGCCGGGCTCGGTGACCACTCGCCCCTCGCGCACCGTTCCAATGACGACGGATTTGGTCGGGACATCACCGCGGTCATCGAACGCGATTCTACCGGTCACGCCCTCGAATGGCGGCAGATCGCGACCGACCCGCGCCACGCGGTCGCGCACGGCGCCGCGCTGGGGACCGGCGTCTCTGAGAACGGTCGCGAGCAGGTGGACGATGTCGTAGGTCGTGGCGCCCCGATGGTCCGGTCGCTCGCCTGGATACGCCCGTGCATAGGCGGCCACGAACTGCGCGTTCCGGTCACCGGCCTGGTCCACGAGGTACGCGACCGACATCCGAACGCCCTCGGCTAGTGGGCCGCTCTGCTCGATTCCGCTGAGGGCGTCGCCGCCGAGTGTCGTCCAATGCACCCCGGCGCGGCTCATCTCGCGCAGCGCGAGCTGTGCACCCCCGAGATCGGTGGCGAGCATGAGGGCATCGACGCCACCAGACTGCTGCAGCCGCGTGACGTACGGCTCGAGGCTCGGCGTGGTGGAGAGCATCGGGTCCTCTTCGATTACCTCGCCCCCCAGCCGCTTGAACTCACCCACGAAGCTGAGTCGCAGACCCCGCCCGTAATCGTCGTCGAGGTACATCACGCCGACGCGCCGCGCGTTCAGCATGTGACGGGCGTAGCGCGCGAGCTGCGCGCCGTGACTCACGTCGCTGGGGCAGGCCCGGAACACAAACGGATTGATGCCGGACAAATCGGGGCTCGATGCCGACGGCGAGATCATCACGACGGGTCGACGCGCCTCGCCGTAGATCCGTCCCGCCGCGAGGGAAGCGCTCGAGTTGAGATGGCCGATCACCGCGACGACCGCGGGATCGTCGACCAGCTGCTGGGCGATGCGAATCGCCAGATCCGGGCGGCCGCTGTCATCCATGATCCGCAGCGCCAGCGGCCGCCCGCGGACCCCCCCGCGCGCGTTGATTTCCTTGACCGCCAGCTCCGCGGCGCGCCGCATCGAGACGCCACGCGGCTGGGCAAACGGACCCGCCAATCCGAGAACGATCGGTCCGCTGCTGGCACCAGAGCAGGCGGTAAGCAGGAGAGTCGCGGTGAGGAGAGCCCGGCACCTGCGCATGAGCGAGGCAAGGTTAAGGCTGCGAATGGGATAGCGCAATATCCACGCGCTTTCCACATTACGTGCATGGATCCGATTCGCCGGCTCTGTGGGTTCGCCGCAGGACTCGAGCGCCTGCTGGCGGCCTCGGGCGCCGCGGAATTGGAAGCGATCTGGAGCGAGCAGAATCTCGGTCAGGTGGGATGGGAGGCGCTCGCGCTCGCGCGCCGCGCGAACACGGAGGCGCTCGAGCCCGCGCTGGCCGAAGTCGATCGCCGGTTGCTCGCGGTGCTGGAGCGTTGCAGGGCGTTTCTCGATCCGCACATCGTGACCTTCCGCGTGCCGGAGCTCGAGCGGTGGCAACACGCGGCCGCCGCCGCACTGGTTGGCGCGCGGTGGGGCGTGGCCGGGCTCCGCACGGTCATCGCCGACACGCAGGCCCCGCTCGGCCGCCGTTATTTCGCGTTTCTCGCGCTCGCCGAGCGCCACCCGCGAGAGGCGTGGCCGCTGTTCGCGAAATACTTGCAGACGCCGGGAGCCCATCATGCATTCGTCGCGGCCGCCGTTGAAGCCGCGCGCTACTATCCCGGCCAGGCTCCCGACGTAATCGCGCTCTTCCAGCGGATCCGCGGCGACGAGATGCTGCGTCGCTTTCTCGCGCCGAAGATTCTGGAGTCGCTGTACGTCCTCGGTGATCCCGCCGCCCTCCCGTTGTACGAGGAGCTGCTCATCGCCGGCCACACCGACCGGGACGTCGGTCGCTGCGAAATCACCCGCGCACTGGTCGCGGTGCGAAAGCTGACGGGACGGGTCGCTGCCAGCAGCAAATTTCTGGATCCCGAGGAGCCGAATGTGATCCACGCGCTCGATGAAGCGCAGCGCCTGTTTGAGGAGGAGAAGGACCGCCTGGAGCCCGTCGTCGTTATTTGACGAACGCCGCCAGTTTTTCCTTGTAGGCTTCCCCTCCCCTGTCGTATGTGTCGTTGTGCCCGGCACCCTCGATCATCACGAACTCCACCGGGCCGCCGGCGGCCGCGGCAACTTCTCGCCCCATCTTCATCGGAACGAGCATGTCTGCGGTCCCGTGGAGGACGAGGAGCCGACAGCGAATTCGCCGAATTCTGCCGATGTTGTCTAGCTGAAGCCGCACCAGAAAGCGCGGGAAGATACGGTAGTGCTGCGCGGCCATCCCCCGCGCGCTCGTGAAGGGTGACTCGAGGATCACACCCGCGACCTCGTGGGTGTCGGCCGTGTGCGTGGCCGCCGCACTGCCGAGGGAGCGCCCGTAGACGTAAATGCGGTGGCGATCGGTCGCTGGACGGGCGGCAAGAGCTGCATACGCGAGGTCAGCGGCCTCGTTCATCGCGGCTTCTGTCGCTCGGCCCCCGCTTGCCCCGTATCCCGGATAATCGACGACCAGGAGCGCAGCGTGCGGCGGTCGAAAATCGCGGATGATCGGCCAAATCGCGGCAATCGTCTCGCCATTGCCGTAGAACCAAAGGAGGGCGGCGAAGGGCGGCGTGGGGCGCCCAAGGGGCGGCAAATACCACCCCAGGAGCCGTGTCCCATCGTGCATCGTCAGTTCAACACGCTCGCCATATCCGATCGTCTTTCCCGGATCCGGGAGCGGACTGCTTGGCGCCGGAAACGTGATGCGCTCTTGGAAGGTCCACAACACGACGCAGAGAACGACGTAGACCCCCGCGATTCCCAAAACGATGGCCATGGCTGGTGTTAATTTGTGGCCCAATGGGCGACCCACAGCTCATCTCGCGCGCCCGGGGCGCGTTGCTTGGTCTTGTGGCAGGCAATCAGCTGGGCGTTCCGACCGAGCACCTGGGGACGCCCGAGGCGATCCGGAACGCCTTTCCCGCCGGCGTCGTCGATCTCGCGCCGCCCCCCAAGAACTCTCCCTACGATGACGATGCAGCCATGGCTCTGCTGCTCGGCGAATCGCTGCTCGCGTCTCGAGACTTCGATGCCGCCGACGTCGCGCGCCGTTGGGTGAAGTGGATGAAAGTCGATGGCCGCGGGATCGGCGTCACGACGAGACGGGCGCTCACGCTGATCGATCGCGGTAAGGAGCCGTTCGAGGCCGGCCGCCTCGCGAATCAGGAGAATCCGGGCCGCTCGGCCGGCAACGGCAGCGTGATGCGCTGCATTCCCGTCGCGCTGCGCTACCACGACAGCGTCGAGCGCCTGATTCGGGTATCGACACAACAGGCCGCGATCACGCACGCCGACGAGCGGTGCACCTGGGGCGCAGCGGCGGTGAATCTCGCCGCCCGCGAGCTGCTGCACGGCAACATCTACTTCATCGAAGAAGTGCTGCACAAGATCGGCGACCGCGCGCCGCGGGCGCTGCGCGACGCCATCCATCGCGTGCCGCGGGAGCAGGAATCCACCCTGCCGATCGCGGTACCGGGGGAAGCCGGCTATGTCGTGCATTGCGTCGAGATCGCGTTCTGGTTCGTCGCCCACGACCGGACCCTCGAGGAAGCGCTCACCTATCTCGTACAGGCGGGTGGCGATACCGATACCAACGCGGCTGTGGCGGGCGCGTTGCTGGGCGCACGATATGGCGAAGTGGCGTTGCCGCCGCGATGGGTGGATCAGCTTGTCGGGGCCCAGGGAATCGCGAAACTGGCGGAGAATCTCGTGCGAGGCGCTTAAGGCGTACGCGATTTGGGTTTGGGGACGTAGTTCGCAATGCGATTCATGACGTCGCGGTCGTTGAGCGTGACCGAGACGACGCGCCAACCGCGACCACCCCGCCAGTTGAGGCGGATGAATCGTCGTCCCTTGGTCCACTCCCACATGCTGCGCTCCCGGCGCTGCGGAGGCCCCAGGCCCTGGCGCATGTCGTTCTGCCAGCGCTGCACGACCGCAACATTCCCCGAGTCGACGAGCGAGATGACTGACGTCCGACCTTCGATCACATTCGCGCTCAAGTAAAATCGGGCACTGTCGACAGGGTCGCGCACCTGCACGCCGCAATCCATCACCTGAGCCGTCCTACGCATCGTCTGGCAGATGAGAATGTCTTTGTCGCCTTGCGCGATCCCGCGCGCGCGTGCGGCGAAATCCCGATACGCCATCCCCGGGGCGAATCCCCGATATGCAAACGGACGGGCGGCGGGAGCGGTGCGCGGCGCCTGGACGAACAGGAGTAGCACGAGGGCGGCCGTCATGCGTGCCAATATAGGCAAAGCAAGCGGGCCCGGTGTGACCCGGGCCCGCTTCGTCTGAGCAACGTCGCTCAGACCTTCCGAACGTTCTGCGCTTGCAGCCCCTTTGGACCCTGGGCGACATCGAACTCGACGTTGTCACCCTCGGCGAGGCTCCGGAAGCCCTCCGCCTGGATCGCTGTGAAGTGAACGAACACGTCTGGACCCGACTCCTGCGCGATAAAGCCAAAGCCCTTCGCGTCGTTGAACCACTTCACCTTACCCTTTGCCATACTGTTCTACCTCAGCACAATGGGGCGCTGCCCCGGACTGGAACGACCCAGGCCACCGCGGCATGGGACGGGCTCAAAGCAAAAACCGCGAGACATGTGGTCCTCGCGGAAGCGCAGACATCCGGTGACGGTTGCTACGTATGCTTGAACCGCGGGCAAAAGTATGGAGCGCCATTGGGTCTGTCAATCACGACTGCCGATAAGTCTCACAAGCAGTATTGCGACATTATTACAACACTTCCGGACCAGCCGCTCGCCCTGTAATCTCTCAATTCCCCTTTACCCGCCGTCAGATGGAGCGCGCTCATGTTGCTGCCAGCGTTACTGTCGTTAGTCGTCCTCCAACAATCCACTAGCACCACGGCACCACCATCCCAGATCGCCAAGGTCGAGGTCCAACCCTCGGGCGGTGAGGTCCCGATCGGCGGGAAAATGACGTTCACCGCTCGCGCGCTCGACGCGTCTGGCCAGCCTGTGCTGGGTGCCGAGATCGGGTGGTTCGTCGGCGGCGACGTGGGCGCCGTGGATTCGACCGGCGAGTTCACCGGTGGCTATCAAGGCTACGCCCGGGTGACGGCCGTCGGATTTGTTCGCGGCGTCCAGGGAAGCCAGGTCTTCGGTACAGCGCTCGTCCACGTGATGCCCGAGCCGCCGTCTCGGATCGAGCTCGATCCCCGTCCTACGCGCCTCGTTGCGGGCTCGCGGTTGACCGTGTCCGCGACGGCATTCTCGCGGCACGGCGACCGCCGGACAGATCCCGTGACGTTTGCTTCGAGCAATCCGCGCGTGGCGACGGTGACGAGCGACGGACGGCTGCGCGCTGTGAGCGCCGGTCGCGCGACGATCACCGCGACGTCCGGTCCCGCGACAGAGACGTTCGCCTTGCAGGTGTTGCCCAACACGATCGCGCGCATCGCGGTCGAACCCGCGACGTCCAACGTCCGCACGGGCGATGTCGTGAAATTCGCGGCGACTGCCCGCGGCGTCGCCAGCCGTCCGGTGGGAGAGGTCGCGGTCGACTGGGCGGTGAGCGCCGGTCGTGGCGTAGCGGAAATCGATCCGAGCGGGACGTTCGTCGCGGAGCTCGCGGGGGACTATACCGTGACCGCAGCGATCGGCGGGAAGCAAGCCGATGCGATCGTGCACGTGGCGCCGCGAGAGGTGGGTCGCGGGATGGAGGTGCGTGGTCGCGTTCCGATCAAGATGAGCGCAGCCGAGGTTTGGGTGCACCCGTCGGGCACCTGCGCCTACCTCTCGACGATCGCGGATCGCGTCTACGCGATCGACGTCAGCGATGTGACGCATCCGACGATCGTGGATTCGATGATGACGAATGCCCGCATCGTGAACGACGTGATGACGACGGAGGATGGCAGGTACGGCGTGTTCTCGCGCGAGGGCGCGTCCGACCGCAAGAACGGCATCGTCGTGTTCGATGCGAGCAATCCCTGCCATCCCAAACCGGTCTCGGAGTACACCCAGACCGTGTCCGGCGGTGTGCACAGCTCGTACGTCTACAAGGGACACGCGTACATCACCGACGACGCGACTGGGTCGCTGCGCGTGATCGACATCCAGGACCCGCTACACCCCAAGGAGGTCGCCCGCTGGCAGACCGAGCAGACTGAGGCGGGGCGGTATCTCCACGACGTCATGGTCGTCGACGGGCTTGCGTATCTCGCGTACTGGAACGACGGGCTCGTGATCCTCGATGTCGGCAACGGGATGCGCGGCGGCAGTCCCACGAATCCGCAGTTCGTCTCTCAGTTCAAGTACGATTTGACCGCCACGTACGCGCGCGTCTGGCAGCTGTTCGGGCAGGGATTCGTGCGGGGGACCCACACGGCCTGGCGGCAAGGCCGCTATGTCTTCGTCGGCGACGAGGTGTACGCGGCGCATCCGTACAAGGGTCTGCAGGACGGCAATAACCTGACGTTCGGGCGACTGCACGTGATCGACGTTTCAGACATCACGAAACCACGCGAGGTCGCCTGGTACGAGCCCACCGACGGCGGCGTGCACAATGTCTGGGTCGTGGGCGATACGCTGTATCTGGGCAACTATCAGGGGGGCGCGCGCGCGGTCGATATCTCAGGCGAGTTGAAGGGTGATTTGCTGCGGGAGGGGCGGGAGATGAGCTGGATATTGACGGTCGACTCGTTGGGACATCGCAGAGCGCCGTTTGCGTGGGGGGCCGTTGTTCGGGACGGCAACATCTTTGTGCCGGACATAAACACGGGGCTCTGGATATTGCGGTTGGAGAGTAAGCAGCAACCCGTTCCGTAGAAGACGCTTAGCCGCCAAGACGCTAAGTGGTTGCCAGCCAACCACTTAGCGTCTCTGCCTTACTGCTGGCTGGCCGTCTTAGTGCTGTCGGGTTTTAGCGCCGTTCGGAAGGCAAGCAGCGCATCATCGTAGTTCTTCAGCCGCGTCGTCAGTGTCGTCGCGACAACGGGGTCCCGTCCCGCCGTCTTCTCACAGGTCGGCAGCACCGATGTCAGCGAGTCCAGCCGCGTCGTGAGCTGTTTCGCCAATATGCGCATCGAGTCCGCATAGGCGTTCGGCTGCATCTTCGGTCGGCCACTCACGATGAACGACCGGGCGGTGCCGCACAGCCCGCCCAGCCGGCGCGCGGCGCGGCGGCGTGTCAGCGAATCCGCTCGTTGTGTGCGGGCCACACGGTTCAGTCCATCGCGGATCTGTGCGACGCCGCGCGTCGCCGTCTTCAGCCCTTCCAGGTAGCGGATTTGTTCGATGGTCGGCGTCGCCGTCGGCGAGGGGGGCGCCGTGTCCTTGCGCGCGGCCGTATCCTGCGCCTGCTGCGGCAACGCCGCCATCGTGATCACCGTCACTATTCCCGCGAGCATCCCGGCAACTCCTCTAACAGTTGAATTCCTGCTCCGTTATTATCCTCAGATGTCGGTTCCCGCAACTACCCGGATCCTCCGGACCTTTGAAGATCGCGCCGACGCGCTCGCGCATTTCTTTCAGCGCGCCGGTGAAGCGCCGCGGCTCATCGCTTACGACGACGCCATCGGCCTGCCGCTCGACCAGGCGCTGGCGGCGCTGGAGTGGACCGCGCAGGTCGGCATCCTCGCGGCGGAAGATCTCGTGCATGCGGCGCGGCTCGGTCCCGATTCCGCTGCGATCGTTGTCGAGCGTCGCGAAGGCGACAACCACGTGTTCGTCTACTTCGGCCCGCGCATGGATGCGCCACCCGCGGATCCCTACGAAGGTACCCTGCTGTACGATGAGCCGGGAGTGCGCTCGTACATTTTCGCGCAGCGCGGCCACGCGATGGCGCATTTTCTCCGCGCGACGCACGGACTCGGCGCCGCGTTGAGTCTGTTGTCACGTCGCGCGCCCGAGCTGCGTCACATTCGTCGCTGGACGCAGGCCCTGTTCGCGGAACCCGCCGTCGGTCGCTCGACGCAGCTGCTCGCCGGCTGGTTTGCCACCAGTGGCGCCGGGTTTCTGTTCGTTCCCGCCGACTCCGAAGAGCCGTTTGCCTACTGTGAAGTGGCGGTCGAGGGGTAAACACCCCGATGTGGGAACGTGCTCGCTGTGGATACACAACTCCACATCATGTGGACGAGGCCCGGAAGAAGTTGTAAAGCCAGTCGTTACTCTCCACAGACGATGCACACGGAAGTGAGCTAACCCGAAGAAACATCGGCACTTGCGCGGTTTTTGGATGCCCCTATATTGATCCCACGCGGCTTGGAGGGAAGGGTTGGGACCTGGCGTCTCAACAACGCCTTCAAGTCGGGTCCGAACGGAAATTCCGGGGAGGGCGCCGATGCAACCAAGGGCTCAGGCGCTCGTTGATCCGGGAGCGGCTCACCGGGTCGGACAGCTGGGGCCAGTCGCGTTGCCCTAGCCACGTCGAAATGGTGCCTCGACGTGCAGTGCGGAGGATCGGTCCGCGACCTGATCTGACCCGTAGCACCCACATTGGTGAACTGGGCGACCCGACGGGGTTGCCTAGGGATGGAAGCCGGAGCCTCTGAGTGCCCAACCTGGATGAACAGTCCATGGGTGGCAGCAGAGAGAAGAACGAAGGGCGCAAGCCCTCGACTCCGGGTAGCCAATGTGTCGGAGCCCCCGGGCGCGCTTATAGAGCCGTCCCGGGGGCTTCGTTTTTTTTTGGAGGCTGAGCGGCTGAGGGGCCGTTAGGAGCGAGGCAGAAGCTTAGGCAGATCTGTCTCGATTTCGTGAGCCTTATGGAATGCGGGACGGGGTCCGCGAATGGGAATCAGATGCGCAATCGAGTTCGCGTAGTACTCGAGCAACGGCCTGCCCTTCGGCAGAATCAATAACGAATCGCCATCCGCGTGCACCAACCGACGCATTCGCAGCATGCGCCATGCTCGATCCCACACCTCGGCGATGCGCGCGCCACCGCGCACCACCTTGCCGTTGACCTCCGTGAGCCGGTCCCGCAACTGATCCATGCGCTCGAGCAGCGCGTCTTTGGTGACGACCGTTTGCCCGAACGAGAGCAGCGCGGCAGCCGCCAGGGGCACCGGCGTCACCGGGATGATCGCGCCAACGCGGGTGAGCATCTCGCGCGCGAGGCGCTCCAGCTCCGGCAGTCGCCCTTCCTTCGGCAACGCGAGCACGTTTGCCGGCGCCGTCTTGAGCCAGCCACGCAGCGACAACGGCGTTCCAAAATTGACCGCGACGCGGCCGTACCGTTTCAGGCGTCCCGTGAGCAACCGCGCCGTGTTGCTGATCAGGTATGACACCACCGTCCCGAGCTGGGCGAGCCGGCTCGGCCTGTCCCCTGCCGTGATGAGCTCCCGGATGAGCGACCGGTCTTCCAGCACGCGATCGTAGTTCAGCGCGACCGGCACGAACCAGATGTCGCGATCGAACGTGGGATCGGTGACCGTGCGGCAGATGTAGTCGAGCAGCCCCAGTTTGGGCGGGCGGAGTTTCCCGTCCAGTGACAGCCCGCCTTCAGGGAAGATGCCCTGTGTCACGCTGTTCCGGGTGATGAGCTGGACGTAGCGCTCCAGCACCGTGTGATACAGCGGCTCGCGGAACCTGCGACGGATGAAATACGCCCCGAACGACTTGAACACGTACTCGAGCGGCTAGGCGCGCGCCCACTCGCCGACGGCGTAACTGACATGGACGCCGCGCGCGAGCACGTAGGCCACGACGACGTAGTCGGCGTTGGAGCGGTGATTCATGAGGTACACGACGACGTCCCGCTTGGGGATCTGCTCGAGCGCCGGCTCATCCTGGTAATCGACGCTCACCTTGTACAACAGATTCACGAGGATCTTCGCCGCGTTATAGCCGATCTTGTAGTACGACAGCACGTTGAAATACGGTATGATTTCGTCGAGGTATTTCCGAACCTGGCGGCGCACGGCCTGCTCGGAGAGCCCGTGC
>QHTY01000169.1:17330-27895 GCA_003220985.1 Gemmatimonadota bacterium | reverse complement strand
TGCGCATCGTGGAAACTCGGCCCTTGTCGAAACGGAAACGTTGGCGGGTGGTCGAGATAATCGAGAAGGCGAAATAGCCATGGTGCAGCAAGAATCGCAGGTCAAGATCGCGGATAACTCGGGGGCGCGCCGCGCGCTCGTCATCCGCGTGCTCGGCGGGTCCAAGCGCCGCTACGCCGGGCTCGGCGACGTCGTCGTCGTCACGATCAAGGACGCCATCCCCACCGGTCAGATCAAAAAGGGCGAAGTGGTGAAGGCGGTGATCGTGCGCACGGCCAAGGAGACCAAGCGCAAGGACGGCTCCTACATCCGTTTCGATGAAAACGCGGCGGTGCTGATCAACGACGAAGGCGAGCCACGCGCCACGCGCATCTTCGGCCCGGTGGGCCGCGAGCTGCGCGAGAAAAAGTTCATGAAGATCGTGTCGCTGGCGCCGGAGGTGATCTGATATGAAGCCGCTCGTTTACAAGAAGTCCCGGCGCGAGCGTGGGACGGTTCCGGAGCGGCACAAGCTGCACGTGGCCAAGGGCGACGTGGTGCGCGTGATCAGCGGCGAGCACCGCGGCAAGGAAGGCAAGATCCTCCACGTCTATCCCAAGAAGTTTCGGGTCGTCGTGGAAGGCGTGAACATCGTGAAGAAGCACAAGCGGGCGACGACGCCGCAGGGCGAGAGCGGGATCATCGAGTTTCCCGCGGGGCTAGCGGCGTCGAACGTGATGCTGCTCGACCCGAAGTCGGGCGCGCCGACGCGAGTGCGCCGGCGTCACGACAAGGAAGGCAAGCTGGAACGGATCGCGGTGAAATCCGGCCAGCCGATCCCACGAGTGCGGTAACCCAACCCCGGGGCCATGTCCCCGGGGAGGAAAAAATGGCAGACGAAAAAGAGAAGCAAGAAAAACAGCCGAAGCAGGACAAGCAGCCCAAGCAGGAGAAGCAGCAGAAGAAGCCCAAGGCTCCCAAGGAAGAGGGTGCGCCGAAGGCGGAGGCTGCGGCCGTTCCCGCCGAGCCGGTCGAGCCCGCGCCGCGGGCCCGGTTGTGGGACTTCTACGAGCAACAGGTGCGGGCCAAGCTGCAGCAGCAGTTTGGGTTCAAGAACCCGCACCAGATTCCGCGGCTCAAGAAGATCGTGCTGAACGTCGGCATGGGGGACGCGTCCAAGAATCCGAAGGGGCTGGAGGCGGCGGTCGCCGAGCTGGCGGCCATCACCGGCCAGCATCCGGTGGTGACGCGCGCCAAAAAGGCCATCGCGAACTTCAACTTGCGCGAAGGCCAGGCAATCGGAAGCGCCGTGACGTTGCGCGGCGGCCGCATGTACGAGTTCCTCGATCGCTTCATCACGATCGCGGTACCGCGCATGCGCGATTTCCGCGGGCTGCCGACCAAGAGCTTCGACGGGCGCGGCAATTACACGCTGGGCATCAAGGAGCAGATGATTTTCCCCGAGATCGACTACGACAAGGTCGAGCGGATTCACGGGATGGACATCACGTTCGTAACGAGCGCCGGGCGGGACGACACCGCGCTGGCGCTGTTGCGCGAGCTGGGCATGCCGTTCCGGGTGGAAACCCCGGTAGCGGCCTAGGAGACTTCATGGCGAAGAAGGCGTGGATGGAGCGGGTGAAGCGGGGTCCGAAATTCAAGGTGCGGGGCTACTACCGCTGCCAGCGCTGCGGCCGCAGCCGCGGCACGCTCCGGAAGTTCAAGCTGTGCCGCATCTGTTTCCGTGAGCTTGCGCTGCGCGGGGAGATTCCCGGCGTGCGCAAAGCCAGCTGGTAGGACGGGGGACACGAGATGAGCGTTATTGATCCCGTCGCCGATATGCTCACCCGGGTGCGCAACGCGTGTCTCGCGGGCCACCGCCGGGTCGACATGCCGGTGTCGAAGCTGAAAGTCGCGATCGCCACGATTCTGCGTGACAACCATTACGTCCAGGACTTCAAGGTCCTGGACGATGGGCAGCATGGGCTGCTGCGGCTGTACTTGAAGTACCACAACGACGCGCCGGTCATTCGGGAGCTGCATCGCGTGTCGTCGCCCGGGCTCCGGCGCTACGTCAAGGCGCGCGAGATCCCGCGTATCAAGAACGGCCTCGGCATGGCGATTCTGAGCACGCCGCAGGGACTCATGACCGACCGCGAAGCGCGCACCGCCCGGGTGGGCGGCGAGGTGCTCGCGGTGGTGTGGTAAATCCTGGAGTCGGGAGCTAGGAGCTAGGATGTCACGGATCGGAAGAAAGCCTGTTGCGCTGCCGCAGGGCGTCACGGTGCAGATCGACGGGCACAAGATCACGGTGAAGGGACCGAAGGGCGAGATCAGCCGCACGCTGCATGAGGACATGGCGCTGGCCCTCGAAGACAGCACGGTGGTCGTGAAGCGCCCCTCCGACGAGTCGCAGCACAAGGCGCTGCACGGCCTGACGCGCACGCTCGTCGCGAACATGGTGCAGGGCGTCACGGAGGGGTTCGCCAAGTCGCTCGAGATCCAGGGCGTCGGCTACAAGGCCGAACCGAAGCCGTTCGGCGTGCAGCTCGTGGTGGGGTTCTCGCATCCCGTTCCCTACCACGCGCCCCAAGGCATCAAGATCACGGTGACTAACAACGTCCTCGTGAAGGTCGAGGGCATCGACAAGGAACTCGTGGGTCAGGTGGCCGCGGAGCTGCGCAACGTACGGCCGCCCGAGCCATACAAGGGCAAAGGCATTCGCTATGCGGGCGAGCAGGTCCGGCGCAAGGCGGGCAAGACGGCCCAGGCGGCGGCGAAATAACCATGCGCTCCATTCGAAAGATCAAAACCGCGGCGCATAGCCGCTATCGCCGGCATCTGCGTGTCCGCAAGAAGGTCGAGGGCACGCCCGAGCGGCCGCGCCTCGTCGTGTTCCGCTCGTCCAAGCACATCTACGCGCAGCTGGTGGATGACCAGCGTGGCGTCACGATCGCCGGCGCCGCGGACACGTCGGAAGGCGTGCAGGTCGAAGGCAAGGGCAAGGTGGCGCGGAGCTTCGCGGTCGGGAAGCTCATCGCGGCGAAGGCGAAGGAGAAAGGGATCGCCACGGTCGTGTTCGACCGCGGTGGTTATCAGTATCACGGTCGCGTAAAAGCCGTCGCTGACGGCGCGCGCAAGGGCGGATTGGAGTTCTAATGGCAGATCCGAAAGACGAAGCAGCCTCGGCCAACGTGCCGGCGGCCAACGTGCCGGCGGCCGAGGTGCCGGCGGCCGAGGTGCCGGCGGCCGACGTCCCCACCCCTGCGACGCCGGACGAGCGACGTCCCGCGCGTGGGCCTCGAGGCCAGGGTGGTGGTGGCGGCCGCGGCCGGGGCAGAGGACGCGGCGGAGATCGGCGCGAGGGCGGCGACCGCGGCGGGCAGCGGGACAGCGACGGCATGGTCGAGAACGTCGTCGCGATCAATCGCGTGGCGAAAGTTGTGAAGGGCGGCCGGCGCTTCAGCTTCAACGCGCTCGTCGCCGTCGGCGATGGCAAGGGGCAGGTCGGAATCGCGACCGGCAAGGCAAACGAAGTCAGCGAAGCCGTGCGCAAGGCGGTCGAAGCGGCGCGCCGCAGCATGAGCGAAGTCCCGCTCACGGGTGGGACGATTCCGCACGAGATCGTGGGGAAGCACGGCGCGGGCCGCGTGCTGCTCAAGCCCGCCGCGTCGGGGACCGGCGTGATCGCGGGTGGTCCGGTGCGCGCGGTGCTCGAGTGCGCGGGAATCCGCGATATTCTGACGAAGAGCCTCGGCTCCACGAATCCGCACAACATGGTGCGGGCGACGATGGATGGCTTGAAGCGTCTCACGACCGCACGGCGCGTTGCGCGCGAGCGCGGGATCGAGCCGGAGGCCATTCCGTATCGCGCACGCCAGGAGTCGGCCGTTCCTACGGCGGTGAGCCGTGGGTAGGCTCCCCCCGACTCGGAAATACCGTAAACGCAAATCGGGCCGCGACCCGGTATTGCCGGCAGCGGGCAAGGGAAAACTGCGCATCAAGCAGGTGCGGTCGGGCAGCGGGCATCCGCAGCGGATGCGGCGCACGCTCGAGGCGCTGGGCCTGAAGCATCATCAGGATGAAGTCGTGCACGCGGATCATCCCGCGCTGCGCGGCATGCTCCAGCAGGTGCGGCACCTCGTCGAGGTGACGCCGGCGACAGGATCAGAGGGCGAAGACAAGAAGCCTAGAGGGAAGAAGGCAGATGCCAAGAGCTAAGGCCAAAGCGAAGACCCCCAGGAAGCCGAGGTCGCGGGCAAGAGCCCAGGCTCCTGGCTCCGAGTTCCAGTTTCCTCGCCTCGCGCTGCACGATCTCAAGCCCCCGGTGGGCTCGCATCGCGCGCGCATCCGCAAGGGCCGCGGTCCCGGGTCGGGAATCGGGAAGACCGCCGGCCGCGGTGGCAAAGGCCAGACGGCGCGACAGGGCGGCCACGTTCGTCCCGGATTCGAGGGCGGTCAGATGCCGCTCATCCGGCGCATTCCGAAGCGCGGCTTCACGAATCCGTTCAAGCAGCCGGCGCAGGTCGTGAACGTGCGTCATCTGGTGCTGCTGGCCGAGGGCGTCGAGGTGACGCCGGAGACGCTGTTCGGCGCCGGGCTGGTGCGCCGTCCCGATCATCCGATCAAGCTGCTCGGGACGGGCGACGTCGCGGGGCGGAAGTTCGTCGTGAAGGGCGTGGCGGTGTCGGCAAGCGCGAAACAGAAGATCGAGCAGGCGGGCGGAACGATCGCGTGACCGCGCCAATTCCCAATCTGTTCAAGGTCCCGGAGCTCAAGGAAAAGCTCCTCTTCACCTTGTTGTGCCTCGTGATCTACCGCATCGGGGCACACATCGCGACGCCGGGCGTGAACGTCGACGCCCTCGCCGACTTCATGAGTACCCGCGGCACCGGTACGCTCTTCGGGCTCTACGATCTGTTCTCGGGTGGCGGCCTGCGCCGCGCCACGGTCTTCGCGCTCGGCATCATGCCGTATATCTCGGCGAGCATCGTCTTCCAGCTGGCCGGCCCGGTGTTCCCGGTCATCGAGAAGATGCAGCGCGACGAAGAGGGCAAGAAGACGCTCACGCAGTGGACGCGCTATGTGACCGTCGTGCTCTGCCTCTTCCAAGCGTACGGGTTCGGCATCTTCACCGAGCAGCTGCCCAACGCCGTCGCGCATCCGGGGTGGGGCTTCCGTATGACCACCGTGCTTACCCTGACGACCGGGGGCGTCTTCGTCATGTGGCTCGGCGAGCAGATCACCGAGCGCGGCATCGGGAACGGCATGAGCCTGCTCATCTTTTTCTCGATCATCGAGCGGATTCTGCCCGAGACGGTGAACACGTTCGAGGCGTTGAAGACCGGTACGCTCAGCTTCGCCGTGCTGCTCATCGTGCTGTTCATCATGGTGCTGGTCGTCGCGGGCACGGTGGCCATTACGGTGGCGGCGCGACGGATACCGGTCCAGATCCCGCGCAAGGTGATGGGCCGTGGGCGCATCCGGGAGGGGCAGAAGACCTTCATTCCGCTGCGCATCAACAGCGCGGGCGTGATGCCGATCATTTTCGCCCAATCGCTGATCATCGTGCCGGGCACGGTCGCGACGTTCAGCGGCATCGCGTGGCTGAAAAACTTCGCCGAGTACTTCAACACGACGTCGATATGGTACATCGTGTCGAGCGCCGTGCTCATCGTGTTCTTCGCGTACTTCTACACGTCGATCATCTTCAACCCCGTGGACCTCGCGGAGAACCTGAAGAAGCAGGGCGCGTTCATCCCCGGCGTAAAGCCGGGCGCCCCGACCGCGGATTACATCGACGAGGTGCTGACCCGGATCACGCTGCCCGGCTCCCTGTTCCTCACGTTCGTGGCGCTGCTGCCGATCGTGGTGTCGACCACGCTGAACATGCCGTTCGGGTTCGGCGGCACGGCGCTGCTCATTGTGGTCGGCGTGGCGCTCGACACGGTCCAGCAGGTGCAGCAGCATCTGTTGCTGCGGCAGTACGACGGCTTCATGAAGGGTGGTGGCCCCGGCGGCGGCACCTCGCGGGTTCGCTTCCGCCGCTAGTGCCTGCACTGTAAGTGTTCGTTCTCATCCTGGGTGCGCCAGGCTCGGGGAAGGGGACGCAGGGGAAAATCCTCGCCGAACGTCTCGCCGTGCCCAAGATCACCACCGGCGACCTCCTCCGGGCAGCCATGAAGGAAGGCACGCCGCTCGGGCTCGAGGCGAAGAAGTTCTACGATGACGGCAAGCTGGTGCCCGACAGTATCATTCTCGGAATGATCAAAGAGCAGTTGGACCGTCCCGAGGCGAAGAACGGCGCCATCCTCGACGGTTTTCCCCGCACGGCGGCCCAGGCGGAGCTCGTCGACAAGACGCTCGGCCAGCGCGGCCAGCGGCTGAACCATATCCTGCTGCTCGACGTGACCGAAGACGAGCTCGTGCGCCGCATGAGCGCGCGGGCTCAGGTCGAAGGGCGCGCGGACGACGCCCCGGAGGCGATCGCGACCCGGCTGCAGGTCTATCAACGCGACACGGCCCCGCTCATCGCGCACTATGCCCAACGCGGCATCGTGCACCGCGTCCCCGGCACCGGGACGGTTGACCAGATCGCCGGAGACATCAAGCGGATCATCGGGCGATGATCACGATCAAGTCGCCGCGGGAAATCGAGACGATGGCCGCCGCCGGCCGCATCGTCGCCGAGACGCTGGCGCTGGTGGGGCGGAGTATCCGGCCCGACATCACCACCGAAGACCTCGATCAGCTCGCCGAGTCGTTCATTCGCAGCCATCCAGGAGCGCAGCCGTCGTTCAAGGGGCTGTACGATTTTCCCGCCACGCTGTGCACATCCATCAATCAGGAGATCGTGCACGGCATCCCGTCACACAAGCGGGTGCTGCATGACGGCGATATCGTGAGCATCGACGTGGGGGTGTGGCTGGAAGGGCTGCATGCCGATTCCGCCGCCACGTTCCCCGTCGGGGACGTCCAACCGGCGGTGACGCGCCTGCTGGCGGTAACGCAGGAGGCGCTGGCGGCGGGCGTCGCACAGGCACGCGCCGGCAATCACGTCGGCGACATCGGCCACGCGGTGCAGCAGGTGGCGGAACAAGCGGGGTACTCGGTCGTCCGCGAGCTGGTCGGCCACGGCATCGGCACCTCGTTTCACGAGGAGCCGCAGGTGCCGAACTACGGCAAACCGAAGCGCGGCCCGCGGCTCGTCCCGGGCATGACGATCGCGATCGAGCCGATGATCAACATCGGCGGCTCGGGAATCCGGACGCTCGACGACAAATGGACGGTGGTGACTCAGGACGGGTCGTTGTCGGCGCACTTCGAGCATACGGTCGCGATCGGCGAGAACGGGGACCCGCCACGCATCCTGACCGCCGCCTGATCAGCCTACGCCGGACTGTTTTGCCCTCGCCTGATCCGACATCCCAGCCAGATTTGCGTTGACGTTCTCCGTGGCCCCATCGACTGCGGTGCGCGCCAGCATCGCCGCCACGCGCGCGTCGCTGGTGGCGTTCTTGTTGCCGATGTGCTCGATGGTTTGGGCAAGCGCCAGCACGCGGCGGGCGCCCTTGACGACTGCCGCGGGGGGCCGGGCCGCGGCCACCAGCGCGTCGTCGATCGCGTGAGCGCGGCCGGGATCATTTTTGGGGATCTTGTACGCGCGCGAGACCCTCTCGTAGGCGGTCGCGTCCTCATCCACCAGCCGTCGGAGCTCGCCGCGCAGCTGCTCCGCTTCGGCGAGGATCTCGCGGGCCTGGGCTTCGACTGCCGCATAGGCCTTTCGCCCAACGGTCAGGCGCGCCACCATGGCTACCAATGCCGCGGCGAGCGTTCCGGCGAGCGCCGCTGCGCTGCCGCCCCCCGGCGTCGGGGATCCGCTGGCCAACTCGTCAATCCACGCATCGAGGCCAGGTCCAGCGCTGGGAGGGGGAGCCGGGGCGTGGTCGGCCAAGGGCGCGGCGGCGCGGATCTTCGTTTCCAGCACATGACTGGCCGCATTCGATAATCGCAGCGCCGTTTCGGCTGCGCCGACGAGTGCGCGCTGCGGAATGAGACCCACAATTTCGCTCTTCTGCACCGCCACGCTCCGCTTTTCCGCCCGGACTTTGATCGCGTTGAACACCACCGCAGGCGACGTGATGTCGATGTCCAGGAGATTCATGGAGACTTGCGCGAGACCGTCGACAATGAAGCCGCTCGCCTGCACCGCGGGCAGACCGCCGCTCGAGGTGCGGATCTGCTTTGCGATCTCTTTCGCGATCGTCACGTCCTGCGTGTCGAGGTAGACGTTGTAGGCGACGAGGAACGGTCGCGCGCCGATGGCCGTAACGCCGGCGGTCGGATGGACCCGGTTGGGGCCGAAGTCGGGTTCCAGCATGCGCCCGCGCATTCCCTCGAACTCGCCCTTGCGCACGTCGGGAAGCAACACGCGATCGGAGCGGGTTGCGGCACGCGCGTAGAGGAACACCGGGATCTCCAGCTCCTTCCCCACACGCTCACCGAGCCGCCGCGCCAGCGCGACGCAGTCGTCCATTGTGACGCCGGCAACCGGGACGAACGGCACGACATCCGTCGCACCCATGCGCGGATGCTCGCCGCTGTGTTTGGTCAGATCGAGCCGCTCCGTCGCGACCCGCATCGCCGCGAACGCGGCGTCTACGGCGGCGGCGGGCGGGGCCACGAACGTGAACACGGAGCGATTGTGCGAGGCGTCGGTCTGCACGTCGAGGAGTTGCACGCCCGGCACAGCGGTCATCGCGGCGCGGAGCGCGTCGATCGTCGCAGGGTCGCGGCCTGCGGAGAAATTTGGTACGCATTCGACGAGCTGCGCCGTCATCAGCTTCTCCTCAGCAGATCGATGAGCCACTTATGGATCGCGGCGTTGCCTGCGACGACCGAGCCGTCGCTCTCGCTGCTCAACACGTCCGCTGCGCCATTGAGCCGCGTCACGATGCCGCCCGCCTCGCGAATCAGCAATGCACCGGCCGCCATGTCCCACGGCGCGAGCTGCAGCTCCCAAAAGCCGTCGAGCCGCCCCGCCGCGACGTCCGCCAAGTCGAGCGCGGCGGCGCCCGCGCGCCGGATGCCGCTCGCCGCGCCGGTCACGGCCGCGAATTGTGCCAGATAGACGTGCAGCACCTTCAACGCCTTGAAAGGAAACCCCGTCCCGATGAGCGCGCGCCTGGGCTCGCCCACGGCGGACACGCTCAGCCGAGTATCTTCCTCGAACGCACCACCGCCCCGCGTCGCCTTGTACGTGCGCCGGCGGCACACGTCGTGCACGACCCCCGCAACCAATTTGCCCTCGGCGACGCAGCCGATGCTGACCGCATACTGCGGATAACCGTGCAGGAAATTCGTCGTCCCATCCAGCGGATCGACGATCCAGACGAGGTCGCCGCGAAGACCGCCCCGTGGTGACAGCTCCTCTCCGATGATGACGGACTCGGGTGCCTCGCGGACGATCTCCTCGGCGATCATCGCTTCGGCCGCGCGGTCGACCTCGGTGACGAAGTCGTGCTGCGATTTTTCCGTCCAGGTGTGCAGCGCGGGTCGGGCCGCGGTGCGCAAATAGTCCGCGGCGCGCACGGCGGCGTGCTCGGCGAGCTTGACTAAGTCGTTGTAATCACGCACCTTGCTGCCCCGTGACTGCCAAGCGCGTTTTCAGCGGCATCCAGCCCTCCGGCGAACTGCACATCGGCAACTACCTCGGCGCTGTGCAGAATTGGGTGCGCCTGCAAACCGAGTACGACTGTCTGTTCTGCGTCGTCGACCTGCACGCCATCACGCAGCCGTACGAGCCGGCCGAGCTGTCGCAGCGCACGCTGGACATGGCGCGGAGTCTATTCGCCGCCGGCCTGGACCCCGACCAGTGCATTGTCTTCGTCCAGTCACACGTTGCGGAGCACAGCGAGCTGAACTGGCTGCTCAACGCGCACGGGGTCGCCCCGCTCGGCGAGCTGGAGCGGCAGACCCAATTCAAGGACAAGTCGCAGCGGCAGGAGAGCGTTTCAGCCGGCTTGCTCAATTACCCCGTGCTGCAGGCCGCTGACGTATTGCTGTATAAAGCTAGCCTCGTCCCGGTCGGTGAGGATCAGGTCCAGCATCTCGAGCTGATGCGCGAGATCGCCCGCCGCTGGAACGCGCGGTATGCCGGGGGGTTTTTCCCGGAGCCCCAGCCCTTGCTGACGAAGACGAAGCGCGTGGTGGGACTCGACGGCAAAGCCAAGATGTCCAAGAGCTTGGGGAACACGATCGGGTTGTTCGAGACCCCCGAAGCGATCTGGGAAAAGCTCAAGCCCGCGGCCACCGATCCGGCACGCAAGACGCGCAAGGATCCCGGGACGCCGGAAATCTGCAACATTTACACGGTGCATCAGGGGTTTTCGCCGCCCGAGACGGTGAACGACGTCGCGCACAAGTGTCGTACCGCGGGCTGGGGCTGTCTCGACTGCAAGCGCGTCCTGGCGGACAACATGATCAAGACGCTCGCGCCGATACGCGAGCGCGCGGAGAGTTACAAGCAGAATCCCGCAGGAGTGATGGAATGGCTTCGTACCGGAGCTGACAAAGCTCGGAAGCTC
>QHTY01000169.1:7951-17317 GCA_003220985.1 Gemmatimonadota bacterium | reverse complement strand
GGGATTCCTCCATGCGTGATGCATTCACCCGGATGGTCGAGATCTTTCGTCTCGATCTCATGCTCCAGCTCGGTCTCGCGACCCTGCTCGGCGGCGTCATCGGCTTGGAGCGCGAATTCAAGAGCAAACCTGCCGGGCTTCGCACTAACATCCTGATCTGCATCGGCTCGGTGCTGTATACGCACCTTTCCCTGGCGATGCTGACGGCCAGTACTGGGGTGATTCCTGCCGGGACGGACACGACCCGCGTGGCCGCACAGATCGTCACCGGTGTCGGTTTCATCGGCGCGGGCACGATCCTCCACGCGCGCGGCGCCGTCGTGGGCTTGACCAGCGCCGCCACGATCTGGGTCGTTGCGGCGATCGGGATCGCGCTGGGCAGCGGCTACTACCTCGAAGGCGTCGGTACGACACTCGCCGTCATCATCGTCCTGGCCGGCTTGGGACGCATCGAGAAGATCGTGCAGAGTCACTCGATGCGATCGACGATCACGGTCCACGCGCACACCGGGCCCACGGTGTTGGAAGATCTGGAGACGCTGGTGCGCCGCAGCGGGCTCGACGTGCTGACCGTCTCGAATCGGCAGGAGAACGTGGATCTGGTGATCGATTTCGAGCTGCGGGGGTCGAAGCGTCTCTACGATCAAGCCGTCATCACGCTGCTGCACCATAACCACGTCAGAACGGTGTCGACGGGAGAGTGAGACGTCTCGTCATCGATCTCGCTTCGCCACGCGCGGTCTGGCGCATTCCACGGGACCGCGTGGTCGAAATCACGAGGGCGCTGGGTCAGGGATGGGAAGTCTCTGAGGTCAAAGCGCCCGCCATGTCGGATGGGGATGGCGCAGCGGGTTCTCCGGAAGCAATCGCCGCGGCTCGTGGCGCCGAGGTCTATCTCGGCTACGGCGTGCCGTCGGGCGTTGCCGCCGTGGGCCGGGACACGCTGCGCTGGGCGCACACCGCCACCGCCGGCGTCGGCTCGAGTCTCGCGCACCTAGCCGGCAGCGGCGTGGTGCTCACGAATTCCGCCGGCATCCACGCCGACCCCATGGCCGACTGGGTCATCGCCGCGATCGCGTTTTTCGCCCGTGGTCTCGACCGCATGGTCTCCGCGCAGCGGCAGGGACGCTGGGCCAGAGAGGATTTCACCGATGGCGCGATCCCGATGCGCGAGTTCCGGGAGCTGCGCGTGGGGATCGTCGGGCTCGGCGGGATCGGCAGTGCCGTCGCCCGGCGGGCCCTTGCCCTCGGCATGGCGGTCGCCGGCGTACGGCGGCATCCGGAACGCGGCGGACCACGGGGCGTGGAATGGGTGGGGGCGCTCGCCGACTTGCCACGCCTGGCCGGCGGGAGTGACGTGCTCGTCATCGCGGCGCCGCACACGGCGGAAACGGCCGGAGCCGTCAACCGCAGCGTGCTCGAGCGGCTGCCGCTCCACGCGCTCGTCGTCAATGTCTCGCGCGGCTCGCTGCTCGATGAGGCGGCACTGCTCGAGTTGCTCGAGCTGCGCCGGTTGCGCGGGGCGGCGCTCGACGTGTTTGCCACGGAGCCGTTGCCGCCCGAGCACCTCTTTTGGCGACACGCGCGCGTGCTCGTGAGCCCGCACGTGAGCGCGGTCACCCGGGGATTCTGGGAGCGGGAAACGGCTCTCATTGTGGACAACATCGGGCGCTATCTTGCAGGGGCGCCCCTCACGAACGTCGTTGACCTGGAAGCTGGGTACTGAATGGAAAAGATCATCAAGGCCGCGGTGGACCGTGGGGCGTCCGACCTGCACATCAAGGCCGGTGACGTCTTCCGCGCCCGCATCGACGGCAAACTGGTCCCGCTCACCAAGCAACGCCTGACGCCCGACCAGACGAAGGCGATCGCGCAGCGCCTGATCGCCAACGACGAGGATCGCGGGCGCATCGACAAGCTGCGCGACTACGACTGCTCCTGGGGCATGCCCGGCATCGGCCGGTTCCGCGTGAACATCCTGCGGCAGCGCTCGTCGTTCATGATCGTGATGCGCGTCATTCCGTTCGACGTCCCCAGCTTCGAATCGTTGAAACTGCCGGGCGTGCTGTCGCAGGTCGCCAATGCCGAACGCGGGATGATCCTGGTCACGGGCGTGACGGGCTCGGGGAAGAGCTCGACGATGGCGGCCATCATCAATCACATCAACCAGAACCAGCACCGCCACATTCTCACGCTCGAAAACCCCATCGAATTCCTGCACCGGGATATCAACTGCTCCGTGACGCAGCGCGAGATCGGTGTGGACACCGACGACTTCCGCACCGGTCTGCGGGCGGCGTTGCGCCAGGATCCCGACGTCATCCTGATCGGCGAGATGCGTGACGCCGAGACGATCGATACCGCGATGAAAGCGGCCGAGACGGGCCACTTGCTGGTGTCCACGTTGCATACGCCCGATGCCGTGACGACCGTGAACCGTGTGGTGTCCATGTTTCCGCCCGAAGAGCAGGAGATCGCGCGGTTGCGCTTTTCGGAGGCACTGCACGCCGTCGTCTCGCAGCGGCTGTTGCCGCGCGCGGATGGGCGTGGCCGCGCGGCCGCCCTCGAGGTGCTGCTCGCGACCGGCACTGCGCGCGACATGATCCGCGAGAAAAAGCGCACGCCGTCGCTCCACGACTACATCACAGAGTCGCGCGAGCAGTACGGCATGCAGACCTTCGATCAGCATCTCATGGATCTGGTGGCCGACGACATCGTGACCTACGAAACCGCGCTGGCGGCGTCGTCCAATCCATCCGACTTCCAGCTGCAGGTGCGGACGCTGCGCCGGCGTTCGCGCGTGGCTCCGAAGACGGAACCGGCAGCGGCGCGGGCCGACGCCAAGCCCGCCGGCCTCACCGACGACCTTTCGGAGATGTTGCCATCGTGAGAGGAGTCTTCCCGCCGATCACCACGCCGTTCGACCGCGCGAGCGGCGACATCGCCGCGCTCCCGTTCCGGCAGAACATCGAGCGCCTCCTGGCGGCGGGCGTCAGTGGCATCGTCGTCTCCGGGTCCACCGGCGAGGCAGCATTGCTCGATGCCGATGAGCAGCGCCGGCTGGTAGAGATCGCGCGCGACGCAATGACCGACGGCGCGTGGTTGATCGCGGGCACGGGCGGCGAATCGACCCGCGAGACGATTGCGTTGACCCGCGCGGCGGCGGCTGCGGGCGCCGATGCCGTGCTGGTGCGTCCACCGTCCTATTTTTCGGCAGCCGCGAGTCCGGCGACGCTCGTGACTCACTTTCGCGCCGTCGCGGATGCGAGCCCGGTGCCCGTATTGATCTACAACATCCCCAAGTACACGCACATCTCGCTGGCGCCCGGCCTCTTGCAGCAGCTCGCCGGGCACGAGCGCATCATCGGCGTCAAGGACTCGTCGGGCGACGCCAAGAATGTCGCGGCCTACCGCGAGGCGGTGCCGCAATGGACCATCGTCGTCGGTGGTGCATCATTGTTGCTCACGGCATTGGAGTTGGGGTGTCAAGGTGGGATCGTCGGCGTGGCGTGCTTTCATCCGGGCTTGTGCGTGCAGCTGCTGCGCGAGTTCGAGCAGGGACATCGCGACGCCGCCGGGGCGCTCCAGGAGCGCATCACGCCGCTCGACAAGGAGATCATCGGCAAGCTCGGCCCCGCCGGCGTGAAGGCCGCGATGGACGCCGTCGGGTTGTACGGCGGTCCGGTGCGCGCCCCCCTCGCGCCACTCTCGGACAACGATCGCGAGCGCGTGAGTGCGCTCGTACGCGGTGACTGACTACGCCGTGCTGTTTCGCGAGCTGGCGATTCCGCGGCTCGTGGGCACATCCAATCATCAACGCGTTCGTGAGACCCTGAAGCGCGAGCTGATCGCGCGCGGATTCACCGTCGAAGAGCATGTCTTCAGCGGCCGACCGGCGCGCGCTCTTATCGGCGCACCACGGATCGTCAGCGGTACCAACCTGATCGCACGCCGACCGTCCGACCGCCCGACCGCCCGACCGCCGGTCTGGCTCGTCGCACATTACGACTCCAAAGGTCAGCCGATCTCGATGGCCATGCGCCTGCTGGGATTTGCCGCGTTATTGATCGGATTGCTGGTCGTTCTCCTGGTGCCGCTGCTCGGCATCGCGTTGCTCGCCCTGGGGACCGGGATCGCACTGCTCAATCGTGTGAACGACATCTCGCCGGGCGCGCTCGACAACGCGACTGCCCTCGTCGCGGTTTTCATGGCGATCGATCAGCTGCCGGCCGGCGCGCTGGTCGGCGTCATTTTCCCAGACGCGGAGGAGTACGGCCTCGTGGGCGCCCGCGCGCTAGCCCTCGAGCGGCGCGACTTGTTCTCCCAATCCAGCGTCATCAACCTCGACAGCCTCGACGATACCGGTCGAGCCACTGCGTTCGTGCATCGGCCTGGCCGCTTCGGTGTCGCGGTGGCGCATGCCGTGAACGCGCGGCGGTGGCGCTGGTTGCCGGTCATTGTCGACGGCATTGCGCTCGGCCGCGTTGCCAGGGAATGTGTCACGATCATGAAGGGCAACTGGCGCACGATGCGGGTTGTGCACCGGCCCCACGACTCGATCGCCCGGCTGCGGCTCGATGGCGCCGCGCACGTCGCGGCAGGGCTGGCGCGCGTCCTGCGCGCTGGATAGCTTCCCACAGAGGATACCGGGGCATGGCCCCGGCACTTTGGCCCCCGCCGCGGGGGCTTTTTTGTTGCCATCGGGAGAATCGAGCGTGTTCGGACCGAAGACCCAGTGTGTGGTTGTCGTGGGTGCCCAGTGGGGTGATGAGGGCAAAGGCAAGATCGTCGACGTCCTGGCCGAGCGCGCCGATCTCGTGGTGCGCTACCAGGGCGGCGCCAACGCCGGCCACACGGTGGACACGGGCGAGGGGAAGTCGTTCGTCCTGCACCAGATCCCGTCGGGGATTCTCCAGGGCGCCGTCTGCGTGGTCGGCAACGGCGTGGTGCTCGACCCCGAACAGTTGTTCGCGGAGCTCGACGCGCTCGAGCGGCGCGGGGTGCGCACGGAGCACAAGCTGCACATCTCCGACCGCGCGCATCTGACGTTGCCGTATCACAAGCTGCTGGATCGGGCGCGGGAAAAACGTGAGCAGATCGGCACAACGGGGCGGGGGATTGGCCCGACGTACGAGGACAAGTACGGCCGGCGCGGCGTGCGGGTCGGCGACCTGCGCAATCTGACGCGTGCGCAGGACGTGGTCCGCGCGCGCGTTGATGCGGCGAACCAGATGCTGGGAATGCTGGGGGCAGGCAGCGGGGCCCTAAAGGACACGGAGCGGGCGAGTGCGGAGGAGCACGTCCATCTCCTCGAGCGCCTGGCACCTCGCCTGCTGCCGCTGGCCGTGGATGCGGGGCGAGTCGTCTGGGATGCGTTGCAGCGCGGCGAGTCGGTGCTGCTCGAGGGGGCCCAGGGGGCACTGCTCGATGTCGATCATGGCACCTATCCCTATGTCACGTCGTCGAACACAACCGCCGGCGGTGCCGCGGTCGGCGTCGGGATTGGCCCCACCGCGATCGACGCCGTCATCGGCGTCGTCAAGGCGTATACGACGCGGGTCGGCAATGGACCGCTGCCCACGGAAGCTGAACCGGCCGTTGCTGAACGGATTCGCGAGCTCGGAGGGGAGTTCGGGGCCACCACGGGGAGGCCGAGGCGGTGTGGATGGTTTGATGCGGTCGTGGTGAGGTATGCGGTGCGGGTCAATGGGCTCACAGGATTGGCGGTTACGAAGCTGGTAGGAGTGGGCTATCGGTTGGACGGAGAGGTGATTGACAGCATGCCGGCTGATGTCGAGACGATCAGTCGCGTTGAGCCGATCTATGAAACGGTCACCGGCTGGCAAAAACCGCTCAAGGATGTCAGGCGACTGGCTGATTTACCGCCGGCGGCCCGGGCCTATGTGGATCGCCTGCAAGACCTGGCTGGCGCACCGGTACGGTACGTAAGCGTGGGGACGCGCAGGGACCAGATCATCGAGGTCTGAGGACAGCACCCCGTTGGTAGAAAAGCCCCTTCGTGCGTCCTTCCGGTGATGGTGACGAGCCTCGCAGTGATACCTTCGGCTCATGTTGTTTCGAGATCTGAAGGTTTACCAATTGGCGCCTTAGCGCCTTAACGTCTTCTTAGTTCGTAGTGACGTATTCTGCATTCTATCTTGCAGAAAACAGTTAAGTACTTTCCCTAGGTCATTTGACTTGCTGTTGCTGTGACAGGCGATACAACTGGGCACCGTTTTTGCTTGTGTATTGGGCAGAACTCTCGAAAAGGGCAAACCGCCGGCGACGGCGGGGCGCAAAGCTAGGGGTCTCCTCGAGACAGCCCGGCTGCCAGAGTCAACGCTGCGCCGCCCGATTTTGCGAGAAGTTGTTCGCTTCGCTCACATCGGGTTCTAGGGCGCACGGTGTGTGGCAGGCGATCACCCCCTGGGGCAACTCAGGGGGTTTCTCGTTTCCACTATCTTGGCACCATCATGGCACTGGTTGTCCTCGTCGCCCCCGCGGCCTTCAAAGGCACACTCGGCCCACGGCAAGTGGCGGAAGCATTAGCGACGGGCGTGCGGCGCGCCGTCCCGGGCGCGACGGTGCTCGAGTGTCCGGTCGCTGACGGAGGCAACGGCTTGCTGGAGGTTGTCCTTCCGGCCGGCGCGTCGCGCGAGCGGCTCCCCGTCACCGGGCCGATCGGCGAGTCGGTTTCCGCCGAGCTCGGCTGGATCGACGGCGAAACCGCCATCCTCGAAAGCGCGACGGCCTGCGGCCTCGCGCTGGTCGAGCCCGAAGACCGTGATCCGATGCGCACCACCACACGCGGCGTCGGTGAGTTGATCTGGACCGCCGCGGACCGCGGCGCCAAGACGATCGTCGTCGGCCTGGGCGGCACGGCGACGGTGGATGGAGGGACGGGCGCGGCGCGCGGCTTTGGCTGGACATTCGAGAATGCCCGGGGGGAGCCGCTCCCCGATGGCGGCGGCGCGTTGACGGAGCTCGCGTCGTTCGGGTCAGGCTGGGGCATCGCGGCGCGCGTGGTGGCGTTGGCGGATGTGGCGACGCCGCTCCTCGGGCCGGAGGGTGCGGCGCCCGTGTTCGGACCACAGAAAGGCGCGCGCCCCGAGGAGATTCCGCAGCTCGCCGCAGGCCTCACCCGGCTCGCGGAGCTGTGGAGCCAGGCGGGCCGTCCGGAGCTCGGGAGCGTGCCGATGGGCGGCGCCGCCGGCGGCTTAGGGGCAGGACTCGCGTTCTTCGCGAAGGCCGAGTTGAAAAACGGCGCGGCGTGGGTGCTCGAGCGTGCGGGGTTCGATGCCGCGCTGGCCAAAGCGGACCTCGTGATCACTGGGGAAGGCGTGTTCGACAAGACGTCGCTCGTCGGCAAAGCGCCCGGCGAGGTCGTGCGGCGCGCCCAGGCGGCCAGAAAGAAAGTGGCGGTCGTCGCCGCTCGGGTCGAGGGAATGATCGGGGTGCACGCCGTCGGTGGCGACGGGGACGGTCGGATGCTCGACGGTCTGGCGCTCGCCCAAATGGCGGAACAGGTCGCGCGCGAGGCGCTGCACATTTAACTTCCGGCTCCCTATGCCCGCGCCCGTAACCGCAGAAAGAATCATGGACAAGCGCGTGTCGCTGGCCAAGCGCCGCGGCTATGTCTTCCAATCCTCCGAGATCTACGGCGGTCTCGGCTCGGTGTGGGACTACGGGCCACTCGGCGTCGAGCTCAAGAAAAACATCAAAGAGCGTTGGTGGCGCTCGATGGTCCACGAGCGGCACGACATCGAGGGCCTCGATGCGGCGATCCTGATGCATCCCAAAGTCTGGGAAGCGTCGGGACACGTCGCCGGATTCACGGATCCCCTGGTAGACTGCAAGCAGTGCAAGAATCGCTTCCGCGCCGACGATCCCAAAATCAAGGGCACGCCCGGGCAGCCCGACGCGCAATGTCCGGTGTGCGGCAGCAAGGGCACGCTCACGGCGCCGCGCCAGTTCAACCTCATGTTCAAGACGTTCATGGGTCCGGTGGAGGAGCAGGCCGCGGTCATCTATCTGCGGCCCGAGACCGCCCAGGGGATTTACGTCAACTATCTCAACGTGCTGCAGTCCTCCCGGCAAAAGATCCCGTTCGGCATCGCGCAGATCGGCAAGGCGTTCCGCAACGAGATCACGCCGGGGAATTTCATTTTCCGCACCCGCGAGTTCGAGCAGATGGAAATGCAGTTTTTCGTGAAGCCGGGCACCGAAACCGAGTGGTTCGAGTTCTGGCGCGGGGAGCGGATGAAGTGGGTGGAAGGCCTCGGCGTTCGCGCCGAGAAACTGCGCTGGCATCAGCACGGCAAGGACGAGCTGGCGCACTACGCCACAGACGCCTACGACATCCAGTACGAGTTTCCGTTCGGCTGGCAGGAGTTCGAAGGGATTCACAACCGCACGGATTTCGACCTCTCGAACCACCAGAAGCATGCCGGCAAGAAGCTCGACTATCTCGATCCGAAGACGAACGAGCGGTTCGTCCCGTACGTCGTCGAGACATCCGCCGGCGCCGATCGCACCACGCTCGTGGTGTTGTGCGACGCCTATAGAGAAGAAGCGGTGCGCGGCGACGAGGCGGCAGAAGGCGGCGAGCAGCGGGTCGTACTCAAGCTCAAACCGTCCCTCGCGCCGCTCAAGGCGGCCGTCTTTCCGCTCGTGAACAAGGACGGCATGCCCGAGCTGGCGCATCGGATTCACGACGACCTGCGCCGCCACTTCAACGTGTTTTACGACGACGGTGGATCAATCGGCCGACGCTACCGGCGCCAGGATGAAGCCGGCACACCATTCGGGATCACGATCGACGGCCAGTCCACCCAGGACCAGACGGTGACCGTGCGCGACCGCGACACGCTCAAGCAGGATCGCGTCGCCGCGGGTAAGCTCGTCGAGTACCTGACGCAAAAGCTGGCGGGGTGAGCCGCGTTCTCATTGAATGCCGCGATCTTTTCTTCCGCGGCAAACTGCAGGAAGTGGTTCGCGGAGCCGGGGCCGAAGCTGTCAGGGATGAGCCGTTCGACATGGCCGTCATCGAGTTGGGCAACTCCCCCCCCAACGCCGAAACACGCATTCGCGAGCTGGTGCAGCGCGGCGTCGCCGTGCTGGCCTTCGGCTCGCACGTCGATGCCGCGGCGCTGCGAGCCGCGCGGGACCTGGGTGCGCGCGCGGTGCCGAATTCCCAAGTAGAGAGCGCGCTGCGCGATGCCCTCGGATCACAAGCGCGTTGACGTCCTGATCGTTGGCGCGGGCGCGGCTGGTCTCGCGGCCGCGCGCGATCTGTCTCAGGCCGGTCTCCACCTCGCCGTCATTGAAGCACGACCGCGCATCGGCGGTCGCATCTTCACCCGCCAT
>QHTY01000169.1:5314-7720 GCA_003220985.1 Gemmatimonadota bacterium | reverse complement strand
TACCTGGCCAGTGCGAAGCTGTCGGCGCTCAAGCGCTCGCTGCTGCAGGGCTTCGTGGAAGGCTTCTACGCGGCGCATCCGGACCGGTTGAGCGCGCAGTCGGTCGCGGCGGACGCGGACGTGGAGCACGACGAAGGTGTCGAAGGCCACCAGTTCCGCATCGTGAATGGCTATGATGCCCTCATGCGATGGTTGCGGGATGGACTGGATCCGGATCTCACCGAGGTGCGCATGAGCACGGTCGCCCAGACCGTGAGCTGGAAGCGCGGCGACGTCGCGGTCGAATGCGTCGGCGGAGACGGGGCGCCGCTCGACGTGCTGCGGGCACGGACGGCGCTCATTACTGTCCCGCTGGCGCTCCTCCGCGGTGGCACGCCGCGGTTCCATCCCGCCCTGGCGACCAAACAGCGAGCGCTGCGCGGCATCGAAACGGGTCAGATCTTCAAGATCATCCTGCGCTTCCGTAAAGCCTTCTGGGAGGACCGGAGCTTCCTCAAAGAGCGGCGCGGCAACGGCCCCGGCGCCCGCGCCGGGATGAATTTCCTGTACGCGCCGGGCGTGGAAGTGCCGACGTGGTGGACCCAACTGCCGGTGCGGGCGCCGTTGCTCACCGGCTGGGTCGGCGGGGTCGCCGCCGAGACGCTGCTCGCCGAGGAGCAGCAGTCACGGGTCGAACGCAGCCTGGTCGCGCTGTCGAATGTGCTGGCGGTCCCACGGCGCGAGCTGGAGGGGAATCTCGACGCCTGGGCCACCCACGATTGGTGTGCCGACCCCTTCGCGCGGGGCGCCTACAGTTACATCGGCGTGAACGGAATCGGCGCGCCGAGTGCGCTCGGCCGGCCGGTGGAAGACACGCTCTTCTTCGCTGGGGAGGCGACGAACGGCGCCGAGATCGGGACCGTCGCGGGGGCGCTGGCGAGTGGGAAACGCGCCGCCCGGGAGGTAGTGCGCGTGCTACAATAGAGAGACTCTTCCCAGGACTCGCGCATGCCGGTGGTCGCCAAGACAGTCGGGTTGCTCATCCTCTCAAACATCTTCATGACCTTCGCCTGGTACGCCCACCTGCGGCACCTGAGCCAGCGGCCGTGGATCGTTGCCGCGCTGGTGAGTTGGGGGATCGCGTTATTCGAGTATCTGCTCCAGGTGCCCGCGAACAGCATCGGACATACCCAGCTGCAACTCGGACAGCTCAAGATCCTGCAGGAGGTGATCACACTGAGCGTGTTCGTGCCGTTCGCCGCTTTCTACATGAAAGAACCGGTGCGGCTCAATTATCTCTGGGCCGGGTTGTGCTTGGTCGGGGCGGTGTTCTTTGTCTTTCGGCGCTAGATATTCCCACCCTGAAGGGTGGGCTCGGCCTGCGTTGTCCTTAAGGACAATGATTGCCGAGCCCTGGCTTTAGCCTGGGAATATCATGGATCGAGACCGTCACCTGTTACGGCATTTTCTCGCTGCTATCGCGTACCGCACGCAGAAGGCGTTGCGTGGCGCGCCCGACCACTATCCGACGTTCAGCGCGGGCAACCGCGCGCGGACCCCGGCCGAGCTCATTCGGCACATGACGTCGCTGATGGGGTACGTCCGCACCCACTTCCAGGGCGGCACATATCCGACGAAACCGGATCCGCTGCCCTCGTTCAAGGACGAAGTCGATCGCTTCCACGGCATGCTGCAAGCGGTTGGCGATCTGCTTGCGAGTGACGCGCCGTGCTCGATCACCACGGAGCAACTACTGCAGGGCCCCTTCGCCGATACCATGACGCACGTCGGCCAGCTCGCCATGCTGCGGCGCCTCGCCGATTCCCCGGTGGCGCCGGAGAACTTCATTTACGCCGATATTCGGGCCGATCGCTTACACGCCGACCAGCCGCCCCCGACTCGTCCCGACAAGCACTGGCCGGAGGGGGGAGCGTCACAATGATCGTGCGGATCTAGCATGGATGGACCAGCCAAGAGAATGCGGACGCGTACGAGCGCTTGCTTCAGGAAGAGATCTTCGTAGGGATTCGCGAGCGCCACATCAAGGGGTTCCGCGGCATTCAGCTGCTGCGTCGCTCACTGCCGGATGGCGTGGAGTTCGTCACCATCATGACGTTCGACTCGCTCGCAGCGGTGCGCGAATTCGCGGGCACCGATTACGAGAAGGCGGTCGTGCCGCCGAGAGCCCGGGCGTTGCTCGGGCGGTTCGACGAGCGGTCAGCGCACTACGAGGTGGTCGACGAGGCGCGCTAGGGCTGGCCGGCCCTGGTCAGCACCATCAGCGGAATCGCCAACAGCGCGGCAACAGCAATCAGAACAAAAAATAGCCACCCCAGCGCCTGCTGGACGCGGGTCGTGGCACGCTCACCCATGCGGGCACGGTCCCCGGCCGCCCTGATCATGGGATAATAAGTGAGCGGCATCATC
>QHTY01000169.1:4846-5300 GCA_003220985.1 Gemmatimonadota bacterium | reverse complement strand
GATGGCGTAAGGCACGAGTTTGAGCGGCCGCGCGCCGCTGAGTACGATGAGCGTCGCGAGGATGAGCGTGCTCACCCATGCCGCGGTGAATTGTGGCGCCTCACCATCGATGCCGTAGAACTGGCACGTGTTGTAGCCGACGGACATCGCCGTCTGCGCGGCGGCACCACCGAACGACGCCAGCATGCCCAGCAATGCGACCCACAGCGCCGTGCGGCCGAGCGGCAGAGCGGCTGGCAAGACAAGCGACGAGAGCAGATTCGGAAAGATGCCGCGCGGCAGGAACACGACCGCGCTGAGGACGAGCAGCGCGCACATCACCAGCGCGCCGAGCGTGGCGCCGCTGATCGCCGCCTTCCCCCCCGCGGGGTACGCGTGGACTTTGTATTGCATCAGCAAGGCGCTGAAGATCCCGACCGCGAAGTACGCATGCAGTGATGTCTGGTAGCTGGGG
>QHTY01000169.1:607-4838 GCA_003220985.1 Gemmatimonadota bacterium | reverse complement strand
GGTGGCTGACCTGCCATGCAGCCGCGACGAACAGCAACACCACGAGGCCCCCGCCCAATAGTCCCAAGGTGCGCTCGATCGACTGCAACCGCACGGACGAGCCGAGCGCTCCGAGGACCACGGCCCCAAGCACGATCACCAGCCGCTCGTTCCAACCGGTCAGCAGGTGCAGCATGATTCCGATCGCGGCCAGCTCGGCGGCACAGGTGATCAGGTTCACGAGATTGGCCCCGGCCAGCGTGGCGGTGCCGAGACGCTCGCCGAGCTTCGATCGGACGACGGTGAACACCCCGTCTTTGGTGACCGTCGCAACGCGGTGGCACATCTCGATGTAGAGGATGGTCGCGATCGTGCCGAGCAGGATGGTCCAGAGCAACGCGTAGCCGAACAGCGCCCCCGCCTGCATGGCGAACACGATCTGCCCAACACCGATGATCATTGCATCTCGATGACGAGCGCGACGAACCGCTCTTCGAGCCGCGTCGCGGCGGCGCGCACGCGCTCTAATTCCGCTTCGTCGCCCGGCACAGACCGGGCCTGCGCGAGCGAGTGCGCGTGCTCGTGCGCGCTGCGCTGCAGATAGCGCGCGTGCTCACGCGTAAAGCGGCTCTTGGAGTGATGCGCCGCGACGACATCCTGGAGCAGCTGCGCTTCCGCGTCGAGCGAGCGCAGGTGCCGCATCTCGCTCTCGAGCTGCTCGTGCGTCATGATGGGTGAACCGGAACAGGCGACCGCGACGATCGCCGCGGTCACGAGCCATCGGGTCATGTGACCGGTGGGTTTGAGCGGCATCGGGCGATTCTGGCGCCCGATGCCGCCCGTGGCAAGTTACTGATTCCGCTTTTCGGTCACCTCGACGTTACGACTCGAGGTCTCGTCGCCATTGTCGCTGCCCACTTGCACCGCGATCTGGCGGGGTTTGGCGCGCTCGCTCTTCGGCAACGTGATCGTTAAGACGCCCTGGTCGTAGTTGGCTTTGATGTCTTTGGGTTCGACCGAGGCCGGCAGCGTAAACGACCGCTCGAACGTGCCGTAGGTCCGCTCGTAACGGTGAACCCGCTCGGTCTTCTCTTCCGCTTCCTGCTGCTTCGTGCCGTGAATCGTCAACAAATTGCCCTCGAGCGAGATCTTGATGTCCGAGGGGCTAACGCCCGGAATCTCTGCCGCGATCCGAATGGCGCCCGCCTCTTCGAAGATGTCCACCGCGGGGACCCACGAGGCAGCTGCGCTATCACGGTATTGCCAGTCAAGACCGCCCAGGGTCTCGTTCAGGACGCGCTGAATCCTGTCGCTCAGCGTGGCCGGCTCCCTCGTGTAGTTACGCGTGGTCACAAACATGCTGTCCTCCACAGATAAGGGTTACGCTGCCGCCCGAAGCAACCAGCATGCCGCATTTCGGTGCCAGGTTCTTGCCGTTTTGACAAACTGACACCTCGAGTTTGGCAGTTACCCTGCCAGCATTACCTGGCAACGCTATCTTTTCTCCGATGCGCCTCATCACCGTAATCGCCATGCTGGCCGGCTTCGTCGGGGCGCCCCCCCGGGGCGCGCCAGGGTACCGCATTCTGGTGGCCAGTGAGTCCGGGGACATCGTGACGGAGCTGACGTGGGACGGCGCGGCGCTGGCCGTCGTAAAGGTCGTTCCGGTCGGCATCATGCCCGCCGACATCGATGGCCCGCACAACGTGACCGCCGCCCCGGACGGCTCGGCGTGGTACGTGACGATTGCGCACGGCACGCCCTACGGCTCGCTGTGGAAAATGAGCGCGGGCACCGACTCCCTATTGGGACGCGCCCCGCTCGAGATGTTTCCGACCACGATCGCGCTGACGCCCGACGGCGCCCTCGCGTTCGTCGCGAATTCCGACTTCCACGGCGATCACCCCCGGACGAACGTCGTCACGATCGTGCAGACGGCGGCGATGACGCCGCTCACGAATCTTCCGGCGTGCGACATGCCGCACGGCGTGAAGGTCAATCATGCCGGGACGTTCGTGTACGTCTCCTGCATGAACTCCGACGAGATTCTCGAGATCGACCGCCAGAGTTTGCGCATCACCCGCCGCCATAAGACCGGCGAGCAGCCGGAGCATGCGTCCGCCGGACCACCCATCCATGCCACTCCGGGTGCGCACGACTGCATGCCGACGTTCGTCTCAGTGTCACCCGATGACCGGCGGCTCTACGTCGCGTGTAACCACGGCAACAGCCTCCAGGTCATCGACGCCGCTTCACTCGCGCTCGCGCGGGAGATTCCCGTCGGCACCGGTGCGTACAACGTGGAGCCCTCGGCCGACGGGCGATGGATCATCGTGACGAACAAGAAGGCGCAGAGCGTCTCGCTCGTCGACGCGCAGAGTCTGACCGAAGTCGCCAAGATCCCGACCTCCAAGCCGTTGCCGCACGGCGTCGCCTACTCACCCGACGGGCGCTGGGCGTTCATCTCGCAGGAGAGTGTCGGCATCGATCCGGGCGCGGTGGACGTCATCGACCTCACGACGCGGGTCCGTGTCGCCACGATTCCCGTGCCGCGGCAACCCACAGGGATCACGATCCTCCGGACGCCGTGACCCATACCACGACCGTTTCCCTCTCGCCTGCCGATGTGCTTGCCCGGGCCCAGCAGTTCTTTGCCGAGCGCGTGCCGGCTAATTCCGCGTTCGTGGAGAAGCAGGGACCCAATTTCCTCACGCTGCGCGGGCAGGGCGGGGCGGAGGTCGTGATCAGCGCCTGGGAGGACAAGGAAACGAGCGTCACGCGGGTGCGCGCGTCGACACTGTTCTTCGATCAGGCGCTCGATCGCTTCTTCTCCACCTTGCCGCTGGCGTCGCAGGTGGAGGTCGCGTGAGTCCGGCGGGGGCCGTGGGTGAACGCTATGCCGTGCGGGTGATGGTCACGCCCGCCTGGGAAACCGTCTCGGTCCAGGTGAATGACACCACGTCGGTCGCCCAGGTGAAGCAGGACGCCCTGCGCGCGGCGCTGAAGACGGCACAGGACGAGCAGGCCTGTGTGGTCAAGTTCCGTGGCGCGATCGTCCTCGACGAATCAACGACACTCGGGGCACTCGGCGCTGTTCCCAACGCCCCCTTCATCGTGCTGCCCGGCCGGCGGCAACCCGTGCGATGACGACCTGGGCGTTCACGCGCGGCGTGACGATCATGGCGGTCGGCTTCCTGCTGCTCAACGCCGTGTTGTTGGTGATGATCAACCACGTCATGTGGGCGATCATTTGCGGCATCGCGGCGGTGCTCGTGATCGTCGGGTGGTTCCGCTACCGTCGCGCGATGGCGGAGCTGGCCGCCGCGCAGAAGGAAATGAAGCGCGAAGTGGAATCGCTGCGCGAGCTGCTGCACACCCGCCGCCAAGACTAAGTGCCCACCGTGGTCGTCTGGAATCCGGCGTGCCGGCATCACTACGCCGGGGCCGGACATCCCGAGCGGCCGCAACGCTTCGAGGCCGTGCTCGAGGCGCTGCGTCGCCCCGATCTCGCGTCGGCAATCCGCTGGATTGAAGCGTCACCGGCGCCGCGATCGTCGCTCGAGCGCGTCCATCCCGCGTCCTACATCGATATGCTCGACGCCATGGATGCACGCGGCGGCGGCGCACTCGACGCGGACACGTTCCTGGGCCCGCGCAGCTGGGAAAGCGTGCTCGCGTCCGCCGGCGTCGCGCTCGCGGCGGTGGAACAGGGAATGAAGACCGGGACGGCGTTCGGCGTGACGCGTCCGCCGGGCCATCACGCGCTCGCCGACCGCGCGATGGGCTTCTGCTTTGTCAACAATGTCGTGCTCGCCCCCCGGCCCGCGCAGCCGCGTGGCTGCGCGCGCGCGCTGATCGTGGATTGGGACGTGCACCACGGCAACGGGACGCAGGCACTGGTGGAGCGTGACCCGACGATCCGGTTCGTCTCGATGCACCAGTATCCGTGGTATCCCGGCACGGGAGCCGCTGACGAGCGCGGTGTGGGCAACGTGTTCAACGTGCCGCGACCCGGCGGATTGCCGCGGGCGGTGTATGTGCGGGATTTTCTGGCGGGCGTGGATGCCGCACTCGCCGACTGGGATCCCGACATCCTGCTGATCTCTGCGGGTTTCGACTCCCTCGCTGGCGATCCGCTCGGCGAGTTCACGCTCGAGCCGGACGACATCACCCACTGGATGGAGGTGCTGCGCGCGCGCATGGGAAAGCGACCCGTCGTCGGCGTACTGGAGGGCGGCTACCGGCTCGATCT
>QHTY01000169.1:0-578 GCA_003220985.1 Gemmatimonadota bacterium | reverse complement strand
CGTGACCGTCACCACCGCGCCCGCGCAATCGCCGCAAGCATCGAAGAACTGGCCGATCAGCCTGTACCGGCGGCCCGACGGGACGCTCGAGCAGGACATCTCGCCCTCCCGGATGCGCGAGATCATCCAGAGTGGCGCGGGGGAGCTGTGGGTGGACATCGACAGCACGAACATGCACCAGCACGCGCTGCTCGAGAAGGTATTTGGATTCCACCCGCTCTCCATCGAAGACACCCTCTCGCCCGGGACACGGGTCAAGTTCGAGGAATACGACCACTACGTGTTCGTCGTGATGGCCGTCATTCGATTCGACGAAGGCACGCCCGAGCCCTACGACCTCGCCACGTCCAACCTGTATTTCTTCCTGGGCAAGAACTTCCTGGTCACGGTGCACGCGTTGCCGTCGAAGAGCTGCGCTACGGTGCGCGATCGCCTGCTGCGCAATCCCGAGCTCCTCGCGCGTGGGGCGGAGATGGTGATGCACAACATCATCGACCAGTCGGTGGACGCCTATTTCCCCCTGGTCGAAGACCTCAACACCATGGTGGACGGGCTGGAAGAGCGGCTCTTCGAGAAGT
>QHTY01000140.1 GCA_003220985.1 Gemmatimonadota bacterium | reverse complement strand
GCGCGCGCGGTTGCTCGAAGCGGGTCGCGTGGACATGCTCCTCGACTGTCTGGCGCCCCGCTAATAAGGCTCATAAAGGAAAGCATATGGCTGAGACGAGTCTGCAAAAGGACGCGATGGACGTGTTGCAGCGATGGGTGGACCAGTTCAACGCCCGCGCGGGCGGCGCGATCACGTTGAGTTCGGGTGGCGAAGCAGGAGGCGCTCAGCTCCGGCTCAAGTACACTCCCGCCGACGGGACCATCGCAATCCTGCACTTCGTTGCCGTGAACGCAGGCGGGCGCGCAGGCATCCGGGTGCAGGCGTTCGAGGGCCCCACCGCGGAAACCTCAGTCCAGGCGGGGCTGTGGGCCAGCGGTCAGTTGGGCCGCCGGCCTTGAGGAGTGACGCCTAATCTGTGAGAGGGATACGCCGCGCGCGATCCCAGAGACCCTGCATTCCCAACCGTTGCGCCACGCCCTGAAAGTCTGGCAAAGGTCCACGCCAGGAACACGGGCACGTCGTTTCGCAGCGTCGCGAGCTTGCGAAACAGTAGCGCGAGCGTGCGGTTCTCCTCCAACGTAGCCGCGAGTCGCGCGGCGCCACGCACCGGCACTGACCATTCCGTCGACTTCACCGGAATTCGTTCGAGGTGCGTGTAGTGACCGAGCACCGCGCCGGACGCCTTCTCGCCCCAACCCGGAATGCCGGGAAAGCCGTCGGCGGAATCGCCGACCAGCGCGAGGTAGTCGGGGATCGACGCGGGACCGACACCGAAGCGTGCCACGACGCCGCGCTCATCACGCTGCTCGCGCTTGCGCCGGTCGAATTGCACCACGCGCTCGCCGCGCACGCACTGGCTGAGATCCTTGTCGGGAGTACAGATGATCACCTGCTCGACACCAGGCGACGCCGCGGCGCGGTGAGCGGCCGCGGCGAGCGCGTCATCCGCCTCGAACTCCTCCATCGCCCAGACCACGACGCCCATCGCCCGTCCCCTCGCTGGTCTTGTAGCCCGCCCAGAGGTCGTTGCGAAACGATTCGATGACGTGGTCGGTTGCCACGCCCAGGTGCGTCGCGCCGCCCTCGAACATGCCGAGCACCGAACCCAGCACGCCGATGATCGCCGCTACTTCGTGCCCGTCGCGATCGCTCTGCTTCGGCATCGCGTAGAAATGCCGGAACAGCTCGTAGGTGCCGTCGAGGAGATGGACTCTCAATGCTGCCCTTGCTGCCGGCGCAGATCGGCCGCCAGCTGATCGCGCAGCGCGCCGATGGCACGGCCGCGAATGTTCAGGATGCCCCCGGGCAGGTTGTCGAAGCGGTAACGCCGGAGCACGACGACGTAAATGCTCTCGCCCTGGCCGCGATCGACCGCGCTCGTCAGATCGATCGCCGTCTCGAAGTAGTGGTTCGCGTAGAGTTGTTTCGCGGCCGCGAGCGTCATCCCGGGCAGCTCCGGCGGCGTGTACACCAGCAGGTGCGTGACGCTCAGGATCGGCCTGAGGCGCGGCAGCACATCCTCGGACCAGAAAATTATCTCGCTCGCGCCGGGCGGCAGGGCGCCACGGGGATAGTCGGCGAAATACTTCTGGAGCGACGGCACGGTCTGATAGACGTACGGCGACTCGGCGAACTGCGCGGCGAATGCCTCGCTCGACCGCACCGTGACGTTGCCGCGATCATCGTACAGCGCCATCGCCGAATCGCCGCGCCGGCGATAGTCCGTGACGTACTCGACGAGACGGCGCCGCGCGTAGGAGCTGAGCTGTGCCTGCACGTCGGCGGCAGGCGCCGACCAGTTCGTTTCGTCATGAATGCGGCGCATGTCGGTCGCGGGCAGTTTCGCGACGCAATCGCCGGGCTTGCAATCCTTCATCTCCGCGACGTCGCGGGCGGTGACCGTGAGCTCGGCGACATCCGCTTCGCCCGCGGGTGTGCTGAAGATGCCGAAGTGCGGACGGGTGGAGCTACGCAGTGAGGCCGGGAAATCGCGCAGCGCGCGGAAGTAGCCTTCGCGCGTGCGCGGGGCGGTGATGATGCCGAACAGCGCCACATCCCGGCGATCTCGCGTCTCGAGCACTTTCACGACCGGCTCACCGCGCTCGATCGCCTCCAGCTGCGTGGCGTCGAGCCGGATGCTCTGCTCCAGGAATTGAGTCAGCTGCGCGGGGCGTTGTGGGGCGGCCTGTAGGAACAGCAGCAGCGTCAGCATGAATCCTCGTTGGTTTCAGGCGGATGGTAGGGGCGCAGCATGCTGCGCCCCTACATACGATCAAATCAATGAATCGATCGGCAAGTGTGAGAACAACCTCGCGCCGAGGGGGCGCCAGAATCCCGCCTCGGGCTCATCGGTGTAGCCGCCGGTCCATTGCAGGCCGCCGTTGGCACCACGTTTGACTTCGTACGCCAGCTCCGGGCTCGACCAGCGCTCGAACAGCGCCGCCACTTCGCCGGCCAGCTCGGCACTCGTGACGAGCACGCCCACTTCGGTGTTCTGATCGAGCGAGCGGGGGTCGAGGTTGACCGAGCCGATGAACACCGACGTGCGATCGAAGACGAACGTCTTGCCGTGCAGGCTCGCCCGTGACGAACCGATGACTGCCTTGGAAGCACGTGGGCGCGTGGCACCCGCCGCTTCGGGGCGGAGCTCGTAGAGTCGCACACCCTGCTCGAGCAGGGGCCGGCGGTATTTCATGTAGCCAGCATGCACCAGCCAAACGTCGGTGGCGGCCAGGGAATTGGTCAAGACGCTCACGCTCACACCGTCCTGGCGCCGGCTGCCGAAGAATTCGACACCGGCCTTTCCCGGCACGAAGTACGGCGAGACGACCAGCAGATCGGCCCGCGCCGCGCGCGCGTAGGGGGACAGCTGGCCGCCGAGGTAGGTCTCGCTGCGCGCGCCCACCGGTTGCGTGAGCTTCTCGGGAGGGTCGGCGATCACGCGGGCGGCGGCCCAATGCACGTGCAGGTCGTCGGCGCGCAGGTCGCGGGCGAGGTGTGACTCGACGAGCGCGCGTCCGTAGACTGAGTCGCTCAAGGACTCACAGCGATCTCGCAGCTGTGTGCGGGCCGCGGGGAAGAAGCTGGGATCCGGAGCAAACTTGCCGAGCTGTGTGATGGGGACGGCAAACTGGCTGTTCCAGTACGTCTCGAAGCTCGTGGTCGACTGCCGCGCGATGGGCCCGGCGCCCAGGACGTCGACGTCCTGGAAATCCAGCTCGCCGACGCCGAAATACTCGTCGCCGATGTTGCGGCCACCCAGGATCGTTGCGATCCCGTCGGCGATGAACTGCTTGTTGTGCATGCGGCGATTGACGCGCGCGAAGCTCGTCAGCAGCTCGGCGAAGCGGTACAGGCCGGAGCGGTGCGTGTAGGGATTGAAGAGGCGCACCTCGATGTTCGGATGCGCATCGAGTCCGGCGACCGATTCGTCTTTCTTTTCGAGCGTGCCCCAGTCGTCCAGCAGCACGCGCACGCGCACGCCGCGGTCGGCCGCGGCGATGAGGCGATCGACGATGAGCGAGCCGGTCTTGTCGGGATGGAAGATGTAGTACTGCAGGTCCAGCGTGCGTTCGGCGAGCTCGATCAGGACGGCGCGGGCGACGAACGCCTCGAGGCCCGTCGCCAGCAGACGGAACGCGGACCGGGCGGGGTCACCGCCACCGTTCGCCGCGACGCGCGGTGCAATCCATTGCTCGAGTCGAGTCAAGTCCTCGGAAGGTTCCCATCGTAATCGCGTCGCGCAAGGCATCCTCGGGATCATGGTTTCCTTTCCCGGCATCCCTGGGTCTTCACAGAGGGGTATCAGAGAGCGAAACGCAACACACTTCTCCCTGGAGGACACCATGAAATCGCTTCCCCTGATGACGGCGGCCCTGTGTCTCATCGCCGCCCCGCTCGCGGCGCAGGACACGAGCCACGCTCGACATCCACGGCCGCGCGCCGGAACGGCGCCCCACGGGATGATGCAGCGGGGCGACGACATGATGGCGATGATGCGGGAAATGATGGCGCCGCTGATGCCGATCATGGCCTACACACCCGATCATCTGCTCGGTCACCGCGACTCCCTGAAGCTCACCAGCGATCAAGTCACCCAGCTCACCGCCATTCGCGACGCCGCGAAGGGCACCCACGATGCCGCGGCCGCCGATTTCACGACCCACATGGGCGAGCTGTCGAACGCGTTCCAGGCGGCCGCGCCCGACACTGGCACGCTGCAGCCGCATTTCCAAGCCGCCCATGCCGCGATGGGGAAGGCGCACTGGGCGATGCTGGCTGCGGCCGCCCAGTCGAAGGCCGTTCTGACGGATGCACAGCGTCAGAAAGTCGATGCGACCGTGAAGGCGATGATGCAGCGCGAGCACGCGATGTAACTGCTGGCATCAGAGCCGTACGCGCTTGAGGAGCTGCGCGTTCACGGCGACGATCACGGTGCTGGCCGACATCAACACCGCGCCGACTGCCGGACTCAGCAGGATACCGCGGCCGGCCAGCACGCCTGCCGCCAGGGGAATCGCGATGACGTTATAGCCCGCCGCCCACCACAGATTCTGCACCATCTTGCGGTAGGTCGCGCGCGACAGCGTCATGATTCTCGGAACGTCCCGCGGATCGGAGCGCACCAGGACGATGTGCCCCGCCTCCACGGCCACGTCAGTGCCGGCGC
>QHTY01000139.1:3670-4235 GCA_003220985.1 Gemmatimonadota bacterium | reverse complement strand
GTGTACGTGGCGGACGTCGTGGAGGCCACCGTCCGCGCCGCGACCGGACCTGCGGGCGTCGTCGCGAACCTGGGATGGGGACACGAGGTCTCGGACCTGGAGCTGTGTCGCGAAATCGCGGCTGCGACAGGATACACGAAGGAGCCGATCTACGCGGTGGACCGGCCGGGCGACATCGGGCGCATGAGCCTCGACGCGGCGGTGGCGCGGCGGACCTGGGACTGGACGCCAACCGTGGCGCTGCGCGATGGTGTGCGACGGGTAGTCGAGTGGAACGCCCGACCGTCCTGAACGACGTGGTGGCGCGATTTGCGATCGACGCCCCCGTCGTAGCGGTCGAGCCGTTCTCAGGACCGGCCGGTCACATCAACGCTTCCTATGTGGTGACTGCTCGCGGCGCGCGTGATCGCCCGGCGCGGTTTTTCCTCCAGCGGCTCAACCGGCACGTGTTTCCCGACCTCGATGCACTCATGGAGAACGTGGCGCGTGTGACGCGGCACGTCGGCGGCCCGCTGCGACTGGTCCCGACGCGCGAGGGGCTGGCGTGCGCCCGCGACGACCAGGG
>QHTY01000139.1:0-3655 GCA_003220985.1 Gemmatimonadota bacterium | reverse complement strand
CGAACGATGGCCAGCGCTGCGGACGCCGAACGCGCTGCCCGCGCGTTCGGGGCGTTCCAGCGAGCACTCGCGGATCTGCCGGCCCCTAGGCTGCACGAGACGATCCCACATTTCCACGACACGCCGCGCCGGCTGGAATCGTTCGAGTGCGCGGTGCAACGCGATTCGGCTGGTCGCGCGGCAGAAGCGCGGGAGGAGATCGCCCAGGTACGCGGCCGGCGCGAGCTGGCGGCCGTGCTGGTGAAGGCCGCGGCGAGCGGCACCGTGCCCGAGCGGATCGTGCACAACGACGCCAAGCTCGCCAACGTGCTGTTCGATGCGGCGTCCGGCGAAGCGCTGTGCGTGGTGGACCTGGACACCGTGATGCCGGGACTCGCGCTCTTTGACTTCGGCGACCTGGTGCGGTCCATGGCGACGCGCGCGGCCGAAGATGAGCGCGACACGAGCCGCGTCCGCCTCGAGCCCGAGTTGTTCGAGAGCATCGCGCGCGGCTACGTCGTCGCCACTCGCGAGCTCCTGACGCCGGCCGAACGGGAGCTGCTCGTCCCCGCCGCGCAGGTGATCGTGTTCGAGCGGGCGGTCCGTTTCCTGATCGATCACCTGGACGGCGATCGGTATTACCGCATCGCCCGCCAGGGGCAGACTCTCGACCGCGGCCGCACGCAGTTGGCCCTCCTCGACGCCCTCCTCGCTGCGGAGCGGGCACTGCAGCAGATTGTCACACGCGTGTAGGCTCGGCCGCTCTTGCGCCGGTCCGGAATTGGGCGCAGGCTAATGTCGGTCGGACGAATGTGCGCCCGTCGATGACGTCACTCAACTTCCGCTTCGCCAATCAGGCCGAGCGCTTCCCCGACGACCTCAGGGCCGAGGCTGTCGAGCGCGCGTTAGTCGATCGCATCCGCGCCGGCGACATGCATGCGTTCGAGACGCTCTACCGATCCTACTGGCAACCGCTCTACGCCTTCGCCTTTCGCTACGTCCGCTCGAAGCCGGATGCCGAAGACGTTACGCAGGAAGTCTTTCTCCGGATCTGGCGCGGCCGCGCTGATTGGCTGCCCGCGGGCCCGGTGAGCAACTACCTCTACCTCGCCGTCCGCAACGCCGCGCGCGATCGTTTGGCGCGGGCCGCCGTGGCGCGGCGCGGCTGCTGGCGACTTGAACAGGCCGAGACGACGCAGGAGTTTCAGTGCGACCTCGAGTCCCGAGAGCTGGCCGCCGCAGTCGAGCGAGCCCTCGCCGCCCTTCCTCCCAAACGGGCGGCACTGTGCAGGCTGCGGTTGATCGACGGCTTGAGCTACGCTGAGATCGCCGACCGGCTGGGCATCGGCACGAAGACAGTCGAGACGCAGCTCGCGCGCGGGCTCAAGACGGTACGCGAGCAGATCCGCAGAGCCCAATAAGCACTCTCGTCGTCCTCGCGGCGGGCATCGGGACTCGCTACGGCGGTCTCAAGCAGCTCGCGCCCGTCGGGCCGTATGGCGAGGCACTGCTGGACTACGGCGTGTACGACGCCGTGCGCGCCGGCTTCCGCAACGTCATCCTGGTCATCCGTCGGGAAGCAGAGGAGTTGTTCCGCCGCCACGTGGCGGATGTCATCGGCTCCGGGGTCGCGGTGTCGTACGCGCACCAGGCGCTCGATCCGGCTCCGCCCGGCCGCACGAAGCCGTGGGGAACAGGTCACGCAGTTCTCGCCGCGGCTTGGGGGATTCGGGGTCCGTTTGCCGTTATGAATGCAGACGACTACTACGGCGCGGGCGCATTTCGCCTGGTGTTCGACCATCTCGCAGGCGCCCGCGACCACGCGCTGGTCGGCTACACGCTGCGCGAGACGACGTCCGCGTACGGCGGCGTGTCACGCGCCATTGCGGAGCTGGACGCACAGGGCTATCTGTCGCGGCTCACGGAAGTCGCCGACATCGTGGGACGCGGCTCAACATACACCGGGCGCACGATCGCCGGTGAGACCGTGACGCTCGACGGCAGCGAGCTCGTTTCGATGAATCTGTGGGGCTTCACGCCCGCGCTGCTGCCCACGCTCCAGCGGCAATTCGCGCGGTTCCTCGAGGCCCGAGGCACGGAGCCTACGCCTGAGTTCTTGTTGAGCGAGGCCGTTGGTGCGCAGGTGAGCGCGGGCGACGCGCGTGTCCGCGTGCTCCCCGCGGCAGGATCGCAGTGGTTCGGCATGACCTACGCGGCGGATGACGAGCGCGTGCGAGATCGGATTATGAGCCTCGTGAACGCCGGTCAGTACCCGACGCACCTCAAGGCCGGATTGGAGCGACTCGGATGCGACTGAACGGCTGGGATTGGATGGTACTCGCGCTGTACGGGCTCATGTGCGTCGCGGTCGGCCTCGCGGTGACGCGCCGCGCAAGCTCGGGGCGAGCCGAGTTCTTCCTGTCGGGCCGGCGCCTGTCGTGGTGGCTGCTGGGCGTGTCGCTCGTGGCCACGACGTTCTCGACCGACACGCCCAATCTCGTCACCGACCTCGTGCGCACCGGCGGCGTGGCGCAGAACTGGGTCTGGTGGGCCTTCGCCGTCACGGGCATTTGCACCGTGTTCTTCTACGCCAAGCTGTGGCGGCGGTCCGCGGCGCTCACCGACATCGCGTTCTACGAGCTGCGCTACTCCGGCAAGCCGGCCGCCTTCCTCCGAGGATTCCGAGCGATTTACCTTGGCGTGTTTTTCAACGTGATGATCATGGCCTCGGTCAATCTCTCGGCGACCAAGATCGCCGGCGTGATGCTCGGCTGGGATCGCGAAACCGCGGTCCTCGTCGGCGGTGCCGTCACCGTGATCTACGCCGCCAGCTCCGGGTTGTCGGGTGTCGTGCTGACCGACTTCGTCCAGTTCGTGATCGCGATGATCGGGGCCGTGTTGGCGGCCGTCGTCGCGCTGCGGCTGCCCCAGGTCGGCGGTCTGTCCGGGTTGTTCCACCACCCTGCTGTGGCCGGTCGCCTTTCGCTGTTGCCCGATTTCTCGGACTGGCGCACCGCGGCCGCCGCTTTCATCGTGCCGCTCGCGGTGCAGTGGTGGAGCACCTGGTATCCCGGTGCTGAGCCCGGGGGCGGGGGCTACGTCGCCCAACGCATGCTCGCGGCGCGCAACGAGCGCGACGCCATGCGCACCACGCTCTTGTTCAACGTGCTGCACTATGCCATGCGTCCTTGGCCGTGGATCATCGTCGCACTGGCGTCGCTGATTATCTATCCCGACCTCGCATCGATCGGCGCCGCTTTCCCGCATATCGATCGAGCGATCGTGCGGCACGATCTCGCCTACTCCGCCATGCTCATCTACCTGCCGCACGGGCTGCTCGGCCTGATGGTCGCCTCGCTCGCGGCGGCATACATGTCGACGATCAGCACGCACCTCAACTGGGGCGCGTCGTACGCGGTCGAAGACTGCTACCGCCGCTTCATCGCGCCCGACAAGGACGAACGCCACTACGTCACGGTTGGCCGGATCGTCACGGTGTTTCTCATCGCGCTCGCATGCGCAGTGTCGCTCTGGCTCCAGCACTCGTCACAGGCATTCCAGATCCTGCTCCAGATCGGCGCGGGGACGGGACTCATTTTCCTGCTGCGCTGGTTCTGGTGGCGCATCAATGCGTGGAGCGAGCTGGCCGGCATGGTCATCTCGTTCCTGGTCGCCC
>QHTY01000138.1 GCA_003220985.1 Gemmatimonadota bacterium | reverse complement strand
CCTGCCGGCATTCATCGGTCTCAACACGGGCGAGTTTCTCTGCTTCCTGCTGTTCTGGGCGATGAACGTCTGGATCGTGCTGCGCGGGATGGACTCGATCAAGTTCTTGGAGACATGGGGATCACCGTTCTTGCTCGCCGTGGGGGTTGCGCTGTTCGCATGGGCGCTGGTGCGCGCGGGTGGTCTCGGTCCGATGCTCGAGAATCCGACGGTCGGACGGCCCGACGGTCGGACGGCCGGTGTCGGGACCTTGTTTGGAGCAGGCTTGACCTCAGCCGTGGCTTTTTGGGGAACGATGGCGCTCTCCATCCCCGACTTCTCACGCTATGCGCGCAGCCAGCGCGATCAGATCGTCGGCCAGGCGGTAGGGCTGCCGGGCACGATGGCGTTGTTCGCCTTCATCGGCGCCGCGGTCACCAACGCGACCGTCGTGATCTTTGGGACCCGGATCTCCGACCCCGTCGCGTTGCTCGCCCGGATCGGCGGTGGGCCGTTGATGATCATGCTCTCGATGGCGGGGCTCATCGTCGCGACGCTCACCACGAACATCGCGGCGAACATCGTCGCGCCCGCCAACGGATTCTCGAACCTCGCCCCGGATAAGATCACGTTCAAGCAAGGTGCCATGATCACCGCCGTCATCGGCATTCTGATGATGCCGTGGCGGCTCTACAACGACGCCGCGGCCTACATCTTCACCTGGCTCATCGGGTACGGCGCGTTGCTCGGGCCGGTCGCGGGCATCATGATCGCCGACTATTTCGTGGTGCGGCGGGGCCAGCTGAACGTGAACGATCTGTACACGCGGGACGGCGCGTACGAATACGCGCGCGGATTCAACCCAGTGGCGATCGCGGCGCTGGCGCTCGGTGTCGCGCCCAGTCTCCCCGGATTCGTGGCGGCGCTGCGCGGCGTTCCGCTCACCACCGTGTTCGGCACGATCTACAACTGGGCATGGTTCGTGGGATTCCTGGTTGCTGGGCTGCTGTACTGCGCCGGCATGCGTGTGACGGGCGTGCCCGTGCGTGAGCCGACCGACGTCCGGGTGACCGCCCGTGATTGACGCCCCGGTGCCGCTGAGCAACGAACAGCTCGAGCGAAACTTCGCCGACATAGCGCCGCCGCTCACCAACGATGCCGCGCTGCTCGAAGCCAACAAGTGTCTGTTCTGCCACGACGCACCCTGCACCATCGCCTGCCCCACGCATATCGACGTCCCGGCCTTCATCAAGAAGATCGCGAGCGGTAACCTGCGCGGCTCGGCGCGCGTCATCCTCGAGGCCAACCCGTTCGGGCACTCGTGCGCGCGCGCCTGTCCCGTTGAGGTGTTGTGCGAAGGCGCGTGCGTCTTGAACGATCGCGACGAGCAGCCGATCAAGATCGCGCTGCTCCAGCGCCACGCGACCGACGTCGTGCTCGAGCGCAAACTGCGACTGTTCGAGCCAGGGCCGAATACCGGCAAGCGCGTCGCGATCGTTGGCGCCGGTCCGGCCGGCCTGGCCTGCGCGCGCGATTTGCGGCGCCACGGCCACGCGGTCACCGTGTTCGAGGCACAGCCGCAGCCTGGCGGCCTCAACACCTACGGCATCGCCGAATACAAGCTCAAGGCCGACGTGGCCCTCGCCGAAGTCCAGGACATTCTCGACCTGGGAGTCGAGCTGAAGACCGGTGTGACCGTCGCATCGCTCGAACCGTTGCTCGCGAGCTTCGACGCTGTGTTTGTCGGGATCGGCCTGGGAAGCACGAAGCGCCTCGGCATTCCCGGCGAGGATCTGCCGGGTGTGGTCGATGCGCTCACTTTCATCGAGCACCTGAAGACGCACCCTTATCGCGAAACAGCGGTGGGACGGCACGTCGTCGTGATCGGCGCCGGCAACACCGCCATCGATGCCGTCACGCAGGCGAAGCGGCTTGGCGCGGCGACCGCCACCATCGTCTACCGGCGGGGCGAACGCGACATGCCGTGCTACCACTACGAGTACGAGCTCGCGAAGCACGATGGCTGCGGCTTCCGGTTCAACGCGGCGCCGCAGCGCGTGCTGGGCAATGGCGCCGTGGCGGGGCTGGAAGTGCGAACGACGAGCGGCACCGAGACGATTCCGTGCGACATGGTGATCGTCGCGATCGGGCAGCAAGAACGGAGCTTGGTAGTGCCGCGCACTGATCCCAGAGTCTTTGTCGGCGGTGATTGCGCAAACGGTGGGGCGGAGATCGTAAACGCCGCGGCGGAGGGTGTCGCGGCAGCGAAGAAAATTGATGCGGTGCTTGGCGGTAAGGGGCGGTAACGGGCGGTAGGAGGCGGTATGGCCGATCTTCGAACGAACTTCGCTGGTATCGACAGCCCGAATCCATTCTGGCTGGCCTCCGGCCCACCCACGAACACCTATGGTCAGGTCGCCAAAGCGTTCGACCAGGGCTGGGGTGGCGCGGTCTGGAAGACGATCGGCGAGCCGATCATCAACGTCTTCTCCCGTTACGGCGCGGTAGACCTCGGCCAGAACCGCATGATGGGCTTCAACAACATCGAGCTGATCAGTGACCGGCCCATCGCGGACAACTTGAAGGAGATCGCGGAGGTCAAGCGCAACTATCCCAAACATGCCGTGATCGCCTCGCTCATGGTCGAATCGAAGCGGGAAGCCTGGCACGAGATGGTGAAGCAGACGGAGGACACGGGCGCGGACGGCATCGAGCTCAACTTCGGGTGCCCGCACGGGATGAGCGAGCGGGGCATGGGGAGCGCCGTGGGCCAGGTGCCTGATTACACCTGCCAGATCGTCGAATGGGTAAAGGAAGTCGCCACGATTCCGGTAATCGTGAAGCTGACGCCGAACGTCACCGATATCACGTACATCGCGCGTGCTGCGGTCAAAGGCGGTGCCGACGCGCTCTCGCTGATCAATACCATCAATTCGATCGTCGGCGTCGATCTCACGACGTTCGAGCCGCAGCCGTCCGTCGCCGGCAAGTCCAGCCACGGCGGGTACTGCGGACCGGCGGTGAAGCCGATCGCGCTGCACCTCGTTTCGGCGGTGGCTGGTGATCCCGTGGTGAAGATTCCCATCTCGGGCATCGGCGGCATCGCCTCATGGCGCGACGCCGCCGAATTCATCGCACTCGGCGCCGGCACCCTGCAGGTCTGCACCGCGGTGATGCACTACGGCTTTCGGATCGTGGAGGATCTGATCGGGGGCCATCGGACAATCGCCGACATCCGGGGTCGCGCGCTACCGAAAGTCACGAAATGGGAAGAGCTCGACCTCAACTACCACCTGCTGGCGCACATTGATCAGGACAAATGCATCAAGTGTGAGCTATGCTGGACGGCATGCGAGGATGGGGCGCATCAGGCAATCCGCCGGGTGCCACGGAATAACGGCGGACCGGTCGTCGAGATCATCGAAGAAGCGTGTGTCGGGTGCAATCTGTGTGCGGCGGTCTGCCCGGTGCAGGACTGCATCACGATGCGGCAGGTCCCCAACGACTACGCGCCAGTCACGTGGAAGGAATACGCGGCTGGTAAGGGGAAGCTGGCGCCGCGGTCGGAGCAATTCCACACGGCGACCTGGGGAACGCGTGCCTAGGGCAACGCAGCTACGCTTTCCAGCGGCCGCCACGCCACGGCGCGGAATGCGCCCGTCGCGTCCTGTGCCCGCCCTACCACCGTACCGTGCTCGTTGATCGCCAGCGGGACGCTCGACTCGCCGCCCAGCGTCCCAAGATCCGACTCCACCCCGTTGTCCCACACCTTGGCGCTGTCGATCCGGTTCAGGAACGTTTCGGTGCCAATGATCACGCCCGAGTGATTCATCCCTTTGACGCGTTGATTGATGGGGGACTGCTGGTCCTCGGGATCGGCCGACAGCAGGATGCCGGCCTGCCAGCGGAACGGATGGTGGTCGCTGCTGAGAGCATCGAGGAAGCTCTCGCCCGCCACCCAGCCAACGTCGTTGATGACGATCGCGGTGGCACTCTTGTGACCGGGCAACGTGCCGAGATCGGTCATGCCGCCCGCATCCCATAGCACGGCGTGCGACTGCGAGATAGCATCGCTCGTGCGTCCGACGATCTGACCCGCCCCGTTGATAGAAAAGGCGTCGCTCCCATTGCCGAGGTTGCCCAAGTCGGTCATGACACCATCCCGCCAGACGAACGCCTCCCGCCACAACGATCCGGGGACCGTGCTCGAGCCCACGACCTCGCCGCCGTCATTGATCCCGCTGACCCCGGCCGAAGGCCCGCCGAGCGTCCCGAGGTCGGTCACCACGCCGTCGGTCCAGAGCACCGGGTGAATGTTGCCGTCGGTGCCGAGGCCCGCCCAGGCGACCTGGCCGTGCTCGTTCAGGTAAAGTCGGGTGGACGGGGCCGGGCCCAGGTCGAGCGCGGTGCCGCAGGTCCACAAGACGGCGCGCATCTCACCGCTCGCCGTGCTGCTCCGGCCGGCCACTTGGCCGTCGTCGTTGATGTCGTCCGCGGTGCTGAACGTGCCACCCAGCGTGCCCAAGTCCTGCATGACCCCGTCCGTGATGAGAAACGCGTGCGTCTCGCCCGCCGCTGTCTGACTCTGCCCGACGATCTGCCCGTGCTCGTTGATATCCTGGGCGGTGCTGGACACTCCGCCGAGGGTCCCGAGGTCCTCTGTCGTGTAGGACAACGCGGCCAAGACAGATGAGGAAGGCGAGGACGATACGGGGTTGCTACATGCGGCGGCTGCGCTCCCAAGGATGGCGAGCATGACGAAGCGCTTCATGACGACGGCTCCCGAAGTCGGTCTGTCCCCGACGCTTCGCAAGAGCCGTGCGGGCGTGTCCCGCACCGTGCGGGGTCCTAGTTGTGGCGGCGCGCCGTCGCTTGTTGTGCTGGCGCCCCGATTTGCAACCGACGTTACAGCCGGCTGGGCGGCGTCACCGGCGGCAGCGCGACGCCTTCCTCCGTCGGCTCGGGGGTGAAATCCTCGCCGGGATTGATGAAGCGATCGCGCTCGAAATTGTACTGTTTATCGTAGAGCTGTTTGTACCGGCCGTTGGCGACGAGCAGCTCCTCATGCGTGCCGTGTTCGACAATCTTGCCGCCTTCGAGTACCAGAATCTGATCGGCGCTCCGAATCGTCGACAGACGGTGTGCGATCACGAACGTCGTCCGGCCGCGCCGCAGGGCCCGCAAGCCATCCTGAATCTTGGCTTCGCTCTCCGAGTCGAGACTCGAGGTCGCCTCGTCCAGCACCAGGATCCGCGGATCGGCGAGAATCGCGCGCGCGATCGAGATGCGCTGCCGCTGGCCGCCCGACAGCTTGACGCCGCGCTCCCCCACGACAGTGTCGTACTTCTCGTCGAACTGCTCCACGAACTCGTCGCAGTGCGCGATCCGCGCCACGGCCTCAATCTCCCCCGGCGTCGCGTGCGGCCGCGCGAACGCGATGTTCTCGGCGATCGTCCCGTCGAACAGGAAGTTGTCCTGGAGCACGACCCCGAGCTGCGTGCGGTAGTCGGCCAGCGGCACGGTGCCGAGATCGCGCCGGTCGACGAGCACCCTGCCCTGCTCGGGCCGATTGAACGCCAGCACCAGCCCGATGAGCGTGCTCTTCCCCGATCCGGAGGAACCGACCAGGGCTGTGGTCGAGCCGGCTCTGGCGTGGAACGACACGTCTTTGAGGACCGGGACGCCCGGCTTGTAGGCGAACGTCACGTGCTCGAACGCGACGTCGCCGCGGATCGGGCCCAGCGGCGCGCGCTGCGCGTCTTCGGCGTCCTCGGTCGTCATGCGGCGCAGCTCGTAGATCCGGTCGAGCCCCGCAAACGCTTCGGTGATTTGCGTGCCGATCGACGCGATGTTGATCAGCGGCAGCGCCACGAGGCCCACGAAGAAGACGTATTGGACGAACTGCCCCAGCGTCATCGATCCCGCGAGCACCGCCCGGCCGCCGACGAGAATCATCACGACCGAGATGGCGCCGATCACGAACTGCGCAAACGCGCCGACGCCCGAGACGCCGGTCATCGTAATCGCCACGTTGCGGAACAGCTTGTGGGCGCCGCGCGCGAACACCAGGCGTTCGCCGCGCTCGGACCGGTAGGCCTTCACGATGCGGATGCCACCCAGCGTTTCAGCGAGACGGCCGGTCACCTCGGCGTTGAGCTTGCCGCGTTCGCGAAACAGCGGCCGCAGCTTCGCGAACGCGTACGCCATGCCCCCGCCGAACAGCGCCAGCACGAGAATCGAGATCGCCGTGAGCTTCCAGTTCAGCCAGAAGAGTACGCCCAAGGCGATACTGGCGGTGACCAGGCCTCCGACCAACTGCACCAGTCCGGTGCCGACCAAGTTGCGGATGCCCTCGGCGTCCGTCATGATCCGCGAGATGAGGATGCCGGTCTTGGTGGAATCGAAATACGAGATCGGCAAGCGCAACACGAACGCCTGTATCGATTTGCGCATGTCGGTGATGGCGCGCTGAGCGGCGACGCCGAGGATCTGCGACAACCCGAACGACGTGACCGCCTGTACGATGGCCGCCGCGCCGACCGCCACCGCAATGATGCCCAGGAGGTCGGCGCGCTTCTGCCCGACGACCTCGTCGATGATGTACCGTGACGACCACGGCAAGACTAACCCTGCGAGCCGGCTGACCAACATCAACGCGAGACCGACTACCAGCCGATTGCGATGCTGCCAGACGAGCCGACGCGCTTCGTGCCACGCGTTCGCGTAGTTGGGTTTGGGTTTCTTGTCCGCCACGGCGAGAAGGTTACCCAATCCCAATCCGTCGCACCACGTCCGCCATTTAGACGCTCCGCGGCGGCGATGTGAGCGCGCGGGGCGTGACGACCCTCACTCCCGTGGGTTTGACGGGCACTTTAGGTTCACGTAGCATCGTTGGTTGAGANCGCGGCGCAAGCGCGCCGCCCCCGACCCGGCACCCCCGGCCTCCGGCTCTCCCCCTGTCTGCCCCGTCGTGGGCCTCGGGGCCTCAGCCGGCGGCCCGGACGCGTTTCAAAAGTTCTTCTCGCGCATGCCCTCCGAGATCAACCGCGTCCGGGGCCTCCAGGACGAGGCCCGCCACAAGGACCAGTTCCTCGCGACGCTCAGCCACGAGCTCCGCGGGCCTCTCGCCTCGCTGCAGATCTGCTTCGAAGTACTCCAAAGCCAGGGAACCGACGTCAAACGAGGCAAAGACGCGCTGGCGATCGCGACTCGCCAGCTCGAGCACCTCTCGGCCCTCGTAAACGAGCTGCTCGATGCGTCCCGGATCGCGAGTGGCCTGACGTCGCTCCAGCGATCGGATCAGGATCTGGTCGAGGTCGTGCGGACAAGCGCCGAAGACCAACGCTCATTGCTGAACGCCGCTGGCGTCCGCCTGGACCTGAGCTTGCCCTCCACCCCGCTGTGGGTGCATTGCGACCCGCGACGCGTGGGGCAAATCGTCGTCAATCTGCTCGGGAACGCCGTCAAGTTCACGGACCGGCGCGGGCTCGTCACGGTCTCCCTGCGGCGGGACGACGCGACGCAGACGGCGGTGCTCAGCGTACTGGACGACGGCCTGGGTATCGAACCCGAGATGCTCCCCCGGTTGTTCGAACCCTTCGGCCACACCGAGACGGGCGACCCCCGGACGCGAGGCGGGTTGGGTCTCGGCTTGGCTCTGGTGCGCGGCTTGGTGACGGCCCACGGTGGGACTGTAGAAGCGCGCAGTGAGGGTCGCGGTCGCGGCGCCGAGTTCATCGTTCGCCTGCCGCTGCTCGACCGAGCACCGGAGCTGGAGGCGCCAACAGCGGTCCCCACGGAACCGGGCGCCCGGCCTCATCGGATCCTGGTCGTCGAAGACGATTGGGACTTTGCCGAGAGTCTCCGCAGCATCTTGGAGGTTGCCGGCCACGACATCGAGGTCGCCGCGGACGGTGACCGGGCTCTGACGATGGCGATGACCTTCCGCCCCGACATCGTGGTGTGCGACATTGGCCTCCCTGGGAAATTGGACGGGAATGCCGTTGCCGCCGCCATTCGTCGCGACCCGACGTACGGCGCGCCGCACCTGATCGCGTTGAGCGGGTACGGCCAGCCGTCCGACCGGGCGCGGGCGCTGGCCGCCGGGTTCGACCACCACGTGACTAAGGGTGTCGCCGACGTGCCGTCGCGCCCTTCCTAGCGCACCGCGACTCGCCGGACCAGAAGTCCCGTCGTCGAAACGCGCACCTCGTATCTGGTGCCACCCTGCGCGGTTGCGCCGATGAACGTGGCGGAGCCGTACTCCGCATCCACAAACGGCCGCAGCACCAGGTAGCGGCGCGCCAGGTCGAACGCATCGAACGGCTTGCTGGCGGCGAGGGAGTACACTGTACGCTGCTGTGACCGTTCGTCGCTGATCGCCTGGTAGCGCCCGGCAATCCGATCGAGCTCATAGACTGTTTCGAGGCCGAGCAGCGTCCCGATCGGGCGCCACTTGAGCACGTGCGCATCGATGTAGACGGCGTCGCCCGCGAGATCGAACATGTGCAGGCTGTTGTCGGCCAGCGTGACGGTGGCGCGGAAATGATGCGGGCCGAGCGGCTCCGTCGTGATCGTGGCCGCCAGCGCTTCCTGCGTGAAGGCCCGGTACCCGTGAATCCCGACGGTGATTGCGCCAAGCAGCACGCCGATCGTGAGGCACAGCACGGCGGCGAGAAACCCCACGCTCGAGCTTAAGCGACGCCGGTTCCGCCAGGCGGACGCAGCGATGTAGAACAGCACGATCGCGAGGACGTCGAAGCCAACCATGACCAGTCTGAGGATGCCAGTCATTCCCTACACGTTACGCATCACGTGCCTCTGGCGCGAATTCCCCGCTCTTGCCACCTTCGGGCCATGAAACGCTCGACCGGAATCACGCTGGCGGTGATCGCGGCGATCATCGCCCTCTTCTTCTATATGTCCACGGCGCGCGCCACGCAGGAGTGTACCGTGTGCGTCGAGTTCAACGGCCGTTCCAATTGCGCCACGGCCGCCGGCCGCACAGCCGCCGAGGCGACGGAGACGGCCCACACCACGGCGTGTGGTCCCGTCGTCAGCGGCATGAACGAAACGATTGCCTGCGGGAATCGGGCTCCCGTGTCGGTGCAATGCCGGAAACGGTGAGAAAGCGTGCGCTGTGCGCTGTGCGCAGTGCGCGGGGGGGCTACCTCTCTGTGCTTGCGGGTCGGCGGAGCAGCCCGCGAAGAAGTGCGATCGTCGCATCCGTGAGCCTCAGCAGCTGCTGTGCGGCCTCCTCGGGTAGGTATCCAAGCTCGCGGGCGCCCCTTACAAGGCATTCCGATTCGGCAGCCGAACCGAGCGCG
>QHTY01000168.1:27716-27920 GCA_003220985.1 Gemmatimonadota bacterium | reverse complement strand
GTCCACGGATGGGGCAGCCGAGGCGCCCGCTTTGTCGATCTCGGCGGCGCGCTCCTCGCCAGCGGCTTCCGCGTGGTAACATTCGACGCGCCCGGACACGGCGCGTCCTCCGGGAGACTCAGCTCAGGGCCGGAGTTCGCGCGCGCGGCCCTGGCGGTGGCGACTGCGGTCGGTCCCGTCAGTGCCGTCGTCGGTCATTCCCTC
>QHTY01000168.1:25828-27607 GCA_003220985.1 Gemmatimonadota bacterium | reverse complement strand
TCATGGCGTCGATGCGCGCGCGGCTCGAGCGTCGACTCGGCTTCGAGTGGAAACAGATGGACGTGCCCCGCTTTGCCCCGGCCATGCGCATTCCGCTGCTGGTCATTCATGACCGGGAGGACCGGGAGGTGCGCTGGGACGACGGTGCCGCGATTACCGCCGCCTGGCCCGGCGCGCAGTTGGTCACGACGACGGGGCTGGGGCACCACCGCATCGTCAGCGACGGCGCTGTCATTCGGCAGGTGCTGGCTTTTCTGAAGTAGACGACGAGCATGAGCCATGACAATGGAGGCGTGATGGGAGGCTGCTATGAGCCGGCGTGACAACCGTGCCCATCTGACGGTACCTGTTGAACCGCGTGATCATGCAACCGGCCCGCAAGACGCTCCGGTCACGCTCGTGGAGTACGGCGATTTCCAATGTCCGCACTGCGGCAGGGCCTACCCAATCGTCAAGGACATCGTGCGTACGCTCGGCGCAAACCTACGGTTCGTGTTCCGAAATTTCCCACTTACCCGGATCCATCCTGAGGCAGAGCATGCGGCGGAGGCGGCTGAAGCCGCCGGCGGGCAAGGCGCCTACTGGCCGATGCACGATCGCCTGTTCGAGCGACAATTCGCCCTCGACGACGACCACCTCATAGAGTATGCGACCGAACTCGGACTAAATGCTGAGCGGATCCGTGGCGAGCTCGAGGCGGGAACGCACGGGCCCCGAGTGCGGGACGATTTCATGAGCGGGGTAAAGAGTGGCGTGAACGGGACGCCGACCTTCTTCATCAACGGCGTCCGCTATGACGAGAGTTGGGATCGGGATTCGCTACTCGCCGCGCTGAAGCATCCCGAGTAACCCTCCGGAAACTCTTCCCTTAGATTCTGTCGCGTGTTCCCCTACAAGGATGAGAATCCCACCGAACGGCCGGCCGTCATCACGGGCGCCATTATCATCGCCAACGTGCTCGCCTTCATTCTTGTACAAGGGGCCGGGGCGCAGGGGCCGTTGGTTCGGTCGGTCTGCGACCTCGGGCTGATTCCCGGCGAGGTCCTGCAGAGCGTCAAGCCGGGCAGCGGGATCGCCCTCGCTCCGGGCATGGCATGCCTGGTCGGAACGGCGCCGAAATACTGGACCGTGCTCACATCGATGTTCATGCACGGCGGCTGGCTGGTGTTCCTGTGGGTCTTCGGAAACAACATCGAGGACGTGATGGGCCACGGGAAGTTTTTGATTTTCTATTTGCTCTGTGGCGTCGTTGCGGCCGCCACGCAGACGTTCGTCAGCCCGCACTCCCTCGTTCCGATGGTCGGGGCGTCGGGAGCGATCAGTGGTGTCCTGGGCGCGTACATCCTGCTCTATCCGAATGTCCGCGTCCACACGTTGATCCTCTTGCCATTTTTCATCACCACGGTGGCACTGCCCGCATGGGTGATGCTGGGCTACTGGATCCTGATCCAGGTCCTGAGCGGCCTAGGCAGCCTGAGCGAGATCGAAAAGGGAGGCGTGGCGTTCTTCGCGCACGTCGGCGGCTTTATCGCGGGACTCGTGCTCGTGAAGCTGTTCGCCTCGGAGGATGTGCTGCGACGCCGGCCGCTGCAGCCAGCGGCGTACTACCGGTACCGGACCGAGTGAGCGGCTAGCCTTCCGCGTGATGTTTGATGGACTTCCCCTCCACGAGAAACACCACGTCCTCCGCAATATTTGTGGCCAGGTCCGCCACACGCTCGAGGTTCCGGCTCACCAGAAATAGCTCCATAGCCGTTCCGATGATATGCGGGTCCTCCA
>QHTY01000168.1:25065-25664 GCA_003220985.1 Gemmatimonadota bacterium | reverse complement strand
GCCGATTGCGCGATGTTCACGGCGTGGTCGCCGACGCGCTCCAGATCGTTGGAGATTTTCATCGCGGCGGTGAGGAAGCGGAGGTCGCGGGCCATCGGCTGCTGAGTCGCCAGTAGCCGGATCACCGTCTCCTCGACTTCGAGCTCGAGGTGATCGATCTCCTTGTCGCCCAGAATGACCTGACTGGCCTTGTCGCCGTCCCGCTGCAACACGGCCTCCACGGCCGCGGCGAGCGCGGCCTGGGCCTCGCCCGACATATTGAGCAGTGCGACTTTGAGCTCGGAGAGCTCATCGTGAAAATGGCGATGACTCGTCGCTTGCGCGTTCATCCGAACCTTCCTGTGATGTAGGCTTCTGTCCGCTCCTCGGTGGGCCGCGTGAACACCTGCTGCGTCGTGCCGAACTCCACCAGATGCCCCACGTAAAAAAATCCCGTGAAGTCCGACACGCGGGCCGCCTGCTGCATGTTATGGGTCACGATGACGATTGTGTAGGTTTGCTTGAGCTCGACCAGCAGCTCCTCGATCCGTTGCGTCGCGATCGGATCGAGCGCGGAGCACGGCTCGTCCATCAGCAACACCTCGGGCGCGTTCGCGAGC
>QHTY01000168.1:341-24981 GCA_003220985.1 Gemmatimonadota bacterium | reverse complement strand
TCCACGCGGTCGGGCAGCTCGCGCGCCGGCGCCAGGCCGTTCAGGCGCGGACCATAGGCGACGTTGTCGTAGACGGGCTTGGGGAAGGGATTGGGCCGCTGGAACACCATCCCGACGCGGCGGCGCAGCGCAACGACGTCCGTTCCCGGCGCGAAAATCGATCCGCCATCGAGCAGGATGTCGCCGGTGTGTCGCGCGCCCGGCGTGAGATCGTGCAGCCGGTTGATCGAGCGCAAGAACGTCGTCTTGCCGCAGCCCGATGGACCGATCAACGCAGTGATCGCGTTGCGGGGGATGGAGCACGTGACGCCGTGCAACGCCTGCGTCGGGCCGTACCAGAAGCTGTAGGTCCGCGACTCGAGAATCGACGGAACGACGGAATGACGGAATGACGGAGCGTTTGGCGAGATTCCTTCCGTCCTTCCATCCTTCCGCCCTTCCGACGCTGTCGTCACTCTCATCCAAACCGCCCCGTGATATAGGCCTCAGTCTGCTCGACTTTCGGCTTCGTGAAGATCTCGTTGGTCTTGCCGACCTCGATCAGGCTGCCGAGGTACATGAAGGCGGTGTAGTCCGAGACGCGCGCCGCCTGCTGCATGTTGTGGGTGACGATTACGATCGTGTACAGCCGCTTGAGCGCGTGGCACAGCTCTTCGATGCGCTGCGTCCCGGCGGGGTCGAGCGAGGCCGTCGGCTCATCGAGCAACAGGATCCCGGGCTGCGGAGCGACCGCCCGCGCGATGCATAGCCGCTGTTGCTGGCCGCCCGAAAGGTCCAACGCGCTCGTGTGCAGCCTGTCCTTCACTTCGTCCCACAATGCCGCCTGCTGCAACGCCCGGCTGACGGCGTCGTCGAGTGCCGCGCGCCGGCGGCCGCCGTTCACGCGCAGCCCCGCGGCGACGTTGTCGTAAATCGACATCGTGGGAAACGGTGTGGGCCGCTGGAAGACCATCCCGATGCGGCGGCGGAGCTCGACCGGACTGACGTCTGCCGCATAGATGTTGACGTTGTCGAGCAGGACCTCGCCCTGCACACTCGCGCCGGGCGTCAGCTCGTGCATGCGGTTCAGGCAACGCAGCAGCGTACTCTTGCCGCATCCTGAGGGGCCGATGATCGCGGTGACCGTGTGCGCGGGGAATAAGAGCGACACGTCGCGCACGGCGCGATGTTGCCCAAAGAGCGCCGTCAGGTGCGCGGTTTCTAGGCGCAGCCGGGTATTAGCGGATGCGACCATACCGGGCCCTCGTCACCCAGCGGGCGGTGAGAGAAATCACCAGCACGAGTCCCATGAGCACCAAAGCCGAGGCCCACGCCAGGCGGTGCCACTCGTCGAATGGACCGGTCGCGTATACGTAGATCTGCAGCGACAGCGTCTGCATGGGCTGCGTGACCGAGGTCGTGAAGTTGAGATTGCCAAGAGCTGTGAAGAGCAGGGGAGCGGTTTCGCCGGCCACGCGGGCGATGCCGACGAGACAGCCCGTCACGATCCCACCGAGCGCGGTGCGCGCCACGACCTTGAGCGACGTGCGCCAGCGCGGATATCCGAGGGCGAGCGCCGCCTCGCGCAGCGAATGCGGCACCAGCCGCACCATCTCTTCGGTCGTGCGCGCCAACATTGGGATCATCAGAATCGCGAGCGCGATGCTGCCGGCCAGCGCGGAATACCCGCCGCTCGGTTTGACGATGAACGTCCACCCCACGATCCCGATCACGATCGAAGGAGTGCCGTTGAGCACGTCCGCCACGAATCGTACCGCGAATCCGAGCCGCCCCGCGCCGTATTCCGCCAAATACATGCCGGCGCCGACGCCGACCGGGACGCCGATGAGGGCGGCAAGCCCGACGATCAGAATCGTGCCTGCGATCGCGTTGGCGACACCGCCGCCCGATTGTCCCGCCGGGACAGGACTCTTGGTGAAGAAAGCCCAATCGAGGGAGGAGGCGCCTTTCACGAGCAGGTTGCCGAGGATGAGGACGAGCGCCAACACCGCCGTGAACGACAACACCACGATCAGGACCGTCATGACTCGGCTCGTCAGATGGCGCCGTAGCGACGCGCCGCTCATAGGGCCTTGCTCCCGACCGCGGCTCCCCGCGCCACGCGCCAAATCAGAATCCGCGCAATCGCATTCACCACGACGGTCAGCACGAACAGGATGAGCCCGACCTCGACGAGCGCGGATTGGTACATGCCGGTCGTCGCTTCGCTAAACTCGTTGGCGATCGCCGCCGCCATCGTGTAGGCCGGCTGCAGCACCGACACCCCGATATCGTGGCGATTGCCGATCACCATGGTGACCGCCATGGTCTCACCCAGCGCCCTGCCGAGCCCCAGGATGACAGCGCCGATCAGACCGGCGCGGCCGTACGGCAGCACAGCGGTGCGTACCGCTTCCCAGCGGGTCGCGCCCATCGCGAGCGCGGCCTCGCGCTGGCTCGTGGGCACGGCGAGCAGGACTTCGCGCGACACCGCCGCGATGTACGGCACGATCATGATCGCGAGGATGATCCCGCCGGCCAGCAACGAGTTTCCGTAAAACACGCCCTGGAGGAACGGCGTCCAGCCCAACAGGGCCTTGAGCGGTGGGACGACATAACTGCGCAGGAACGGGATCAGGACGAAGATGCCCCACGTGCCGTACACCACGCTGGGGATCGCGGCGAGCAGCTCGACCAGGAACGCGACCGGCTGGCGCAGCCAGCGTGGCGAGAACTCCGTCAGAAAAATCGCCACGCTGAGCGCCAGCGGCACAGCGAGGAGCAGCGCCAGCAGCGAGGACGCCAGCGTCCCGAAGATCATCGGCGCCGCGCCATAGACCTCCGCCACGGGATCCCACGTGGAGGTCCATAGAAACGATGGCCCGAACCGTCGCAGCGCGGGAAGCGCGTCGACGAGGAGCACGCCAAGGATGACGAGAATCAGCGCGGGCAACGCGAGCGCGAACGCCGTAAGGGCGCGTTGATAAATGCGGTCGCTGCGGAGCTGAGTCATCGCCGCGGGAAACCTACCGGCGGGTCGTGGGGTGTCCGTCACGACGATGTAACGGAATTGTCACCGCAAACAGCCCACCTCCCGAGGTCCCCCAACCGCACCTCGGGAGGTGGCTTATGACAACGGCTATTCGGTTACTCGGCCTTCCAGACCGCCCGGCCGCCGGCGGCCACAGTCTTCAAGCGCGCCTGAATCCACGGACGCAGCTCTTGCGGCAGAGGCGCGTAGCCCAGCTGCGGCGCTTTGGCCTGGCCCGCAGTCTCGGCCCACCAAATGAACTGCACGAGCGCCCGCGCCTTCGCGCTGTCGGCATACGTCTTATGAACAAGCAGCCAGGTGAAGCTCGCGGCGGGATACGCCTGCGGGCCGGCCGAATTGGTGATCGACACTCGGAAGTCGGTGTTCGGCCCCATGTCCTTCATGGCCCCCGCGGCCGCCGCCGTCACGGACGCGAGGCTCGGCGTGATCCAGTTGCCCGAGCCGTTGCGCACCGTGCCGAATGACATCTTGTTGATCAGCGCGTACCCCAGCTCGACGTAGCCAATCGCGCCAGGCGTCTGGCGAACGGTGGAGGCGACGCCTTCGTTACCGCGTCCGCCGAGTCCCACCGGCCAGTTCACGGACGTACCGCGCCCCACCTTCTGCAGCCATTCCGGGCTCACCTTGGACAGGTAGTCGGTCCACACGAACGACGTGCCGGACCCATCCGAACGGTGCACGACGATGATGTCTTGCGTGGGCAGCTTAACGCCGGGATTGATGCTTGCCAGACGCGCATCGCTCCAATTCGTGATCTTGCCGAGGAAGATGTCCGCAAGGACGTCGGGCGTGAACCGCAATGCCTGCGAGACCTCGGGCAAGGTGTAGGCGGCCACGACAGCACCCAGCACGGTCGGGATATGGAGCACGTCCCCTTTGATGGCCGCGATCGCCGAGTCGGTCATCGGCGCATCCGACGCGCCGAAATCCACCGTGCCGTCGGAGAACTGCCGGATGCCGCCGCCCGAGCCGATCGATTGGTAGTTCAACTTCACGTCGCTATGCGCCTGATTGTACGTCAGCATCCAGTCTGAATAGATGATGTTCGGGAACGTCGCCCCAGCGCCGGTGAGCTGCACCTGCGCCGCCGCCGGGACGGCGGCGCCGAGCAGCGCGGCGAGCGCGAGCACGCGAGTGGACGTCATGAGTGTGCGTTCTCCGAGTATGCGTTAGAACGTGAATTGCGTCTGAAACAGGATTTGGTTCGTGGCCGTCGCGCCGCTCTCGAACGAGAGACGATCGAGGTCCGCGAGGAGGCGAACGTTGGGCGATAGTTGATACGACGCGCCGGCGATGATGCGCGTGTTCTTGTTGTTGCCGACGTTCTTGTCGGGGTCGACGATGTCCACGCGCGCGATCACGGCCGCCTTGCTCCTGGTGAGGTGATAGACGCCGAAAGCGCTGATGATGCTTCCAGTGACCGCCCCATTCTTCACCGAGACGAACTCACCCGCGAGCGTGTACTGCAGCGTCCGATACGACAGCATCCCCAGGTACCGGTTGCGGTCGGCGCCGGTGCCGGTGACCTTGCCGATCCCAGCATAGCCCGAGACCCGCAGGCCGCCGACGCGACTGTTGTCGTTGGTGGGTTGGACGCGGACGGAGACACGGGCCTCGACGTCCTTACGGAAGTCGCCGGTGCCGCCCGAGTAGCCCTCCCCGTTCACGATCACGAACTGGCCGTTTATCCGTTCACCGTTCCAATGGCCGTCGACGCCCACACCGATGTCCGCCGCTGTCATGGTGCTTGGTCCGCCGATCGGGTTGCGATCCACGGCGATGGTGCCCTGCATGCGGTAGTCCCAGAGGGTCTCCTCGAAATCGACCCACGGTGTGTGAATCATGCCCAGCTTATAGGTGAGACTGCTGCCTGTCGGCGTCCACGCCGCGAAGGCGTACTTGAGCCGGATGACCTGGTTCGTGGCCGCGCTGGGAATGATGTCGGTGGTGAGGCGGGTGGTGATACCGTTCGAGAACCGACCGAGGACGTTGACGTACGCGCGGGTGACGTCGAAGGTGTTGGTGTGAACCGCGGCGTCCGTGTACTGGTATTGTGTGTAGACGACCCCGCCGACGGTAACCGGTGGGGCCTGAGGGGCGTTCTGCGCGGCCAGTGCCGTAGCCGACACGGCGAACGTGGCGACTGCCAGGAACGATCGTCTTGCGTGCACGGATGGCTCCTCAAGACTTGGGTGATTGTTGACAGCTCCCGAGGAAAAAGTGAGCCGTCGGCATAACCGCGATGAGTCGGAGATGTCACGGTTTCGTAACGGCCCGCCAGAAACTACCCCCCAAGCAGATAGCCGAGCCATCCAAGCCTCGGCTACCTGGGCACCCGGACGGTCGGCCGTGCAAACCGCCGCCGGGCACATGACCCAAAGGTTAGTGAAGTACGACAAGCGCGGCGCCGACGGCGCCGAGTAGGCCCAACACCGCACCGCCCACCACATCCCCGACGTGATGCACACGGAGCGTGACCCGAGAGGCAGCGATGAGCGCGGCCAGAGGCAACACCAGCGGGGCCAGAAGCGGATGCGCGATCGCGATCGTTCCGCCCACCGCGCTCGCCGCCGCGGCGTGCCCCGATGGGAATGAGAACGGATCGGGTAGATCGACCAGCGCGAGCGGGCGACCATTCGCATCGCACGGCCGCGGCCGCGCGACCGCCCGCTTGAGCACCTGCACCGCCACGTGCGACGTCGTCAGCGCGAACAGTGCTGCCAGGCCGAGCAGCTGCTCGCCGGCGGCGACCAGTCCGAGGCCGACCCCGATCGTCACGCGCGCGCCGCCGTGGCGATTCCGGCGCGACGCGGCGGCGCAATCACAAGGGAGAGGATTTCGGCGGCGAAGCCCGTCGCGTCCGCGGGAGCCACCAAGATGCCGTTCTGCCCGTGGGTGATGCTTTCGCGAAAACCCCCGGCATCGGCAGCCACGACAGCCAGACCCGAAGCCATCGCCTCGAGCGCCACGAGGCCGCACGTTTCGGTCTTGGAGGGCAGCACGCAGATGTCGGCGCTCGCGTACACGTCGGCGAGCCGGCCGCGATCGAGAAAGCCCAGCTGCCGGACCCACGGCAGCCGCGTCAGGAGCCGCCGCGTCTCCGGTCCCTCGCCTGCCAGCACGAACGTGGCGCGCTGGCCCGCACGTTCGCGCGCCGCAGTCCACGCTGCCGCAAGGACGTCGATGTTCTTCTCGGGCGCCAGGCGGCCCACGTGCAGCACGATCGCCGTGTCGTCACCGCCGGCCAGCCAGCGGCGCCAGCCCGCGCTCCGCCTGCCCGGATGAAAGTGCGCGGTATCGACGCCACGTCCCCAAACGACGGGATTGCCGATGCCGCGCCGCTTGAGCTCGGCGGCGACCGCCTCGCCGGGCGTCTGCGTGAGCACGGCCGGGCGATGGAACCACCGCAACCATTTCCAGACGAGCGGCTCCAGCGCTCCGGCGCCGTAGTGACGTGCGTACTGCGGAAAATTCGTGTGATACGACGTCACCAATGGGATACCGCGCCGCACAGCGTAGCGACGCCCGGTCAGCCCGAGCGGGCCTTCGGTCGCGACGTGCACGATCTCGGGCTCGAACGCATCGAGAAAGCGCGCGACGGTACCGAACTGCGGCACCGAAAGGCGGATGGCCGGGTAGGGCAGGAACGAGGCCGATGGAATGCGCAGCTCGCTCGGCGACTCGTCGTCGTGGCCAGGGTAGCGGGGTGCGACAGCGACGACCTGATGACCGAATTCGCGAAGCACGTTCGCGATACGGACCACCACGGTCGTGACGCCGTTGACCTGCGGCGTGTAAGTGTCTGACACGAGCGCGATTCGCACGAGCCAAGGATGCCCGCGGCAGGTCAACGGGTGATGACGACTGCGTTACGGCTGTGTAACGGGACTTAAGCCGGGAAATACAAACGAATTGTGGTGCCGCGCCCCAGTTGGCTTTCGGCTTCCACACGCCCGCCTTGTGCCTCGACGAGGTGCTTCACGATCGCCAAGCCGAGCCCCGTGCCGCCCTCCTGGCGCGATCGGCCGGGGTCGACGCGATAGAAGCGCTCGAAGATGCGGGGCAGGTGATCGGCCGGGATCCCCGATCCCGTGTCGCTGACGCTCACGACGGTGTCCCCTCCAGTCCGCTGCGCCGCCACGCGGATGCGACCGCCGGGTGGCGTGTGTCGCAGTGCGTTGTCGAACAGGTTGGTGAAGATCTGCCGGAGCGCCTCGGGATCGCTATTCACGGCCGTCGCATCGCTGACGGTTTCGAGCTCGACATTGCGGCTGGCGGCGCGTTCGGCGAACGGGCGCCATGCCTCACGGGCCGAGGCATCGACGCCGACCATGCGGGGCTCGGGATGCCAGCTCCCCGACTCGATGCGCGACAGGTCGAGCAGGTCGTCCACGAGGCGCTGCATACGGCGCGCGTTGTCCACGATTGTCTGCGCGAATTTTGCCGCCTGTGCATCGGAGGCCGCTTCCGCGGCGAGCGTCTCCGCATATCCGGCGATTGCCGTCAGCGGTGTCTTCAGCTCGTGCGAGACGTTAGCGACGAAATCGCGGCGCACCGTCTCGAGCCTGCGGAGTTCCGTCACGTCGCTCAGCACGATGAGCGTCCCGGCCCCCTCGATGGCGCGTGCCGATACCAAGGTCCAGCTCGCGGTTTTCGATGATCGCGCCGGCGAGCACCTCCCGCATCACCGCGCGATGCGTGCGGTCGTGAAACAGCTCGGAGAGCGGGGGCAGCGTTCCACGGGTCCCGTAGCCGAGCAGCCGGCGCGCGGCGGCATTGGTCGAGATCACATTGCCTCGCTGGTCAGCGGCGATGACGCCGTCCGAGAGGGCTTCGAGCAACGTGCGCGACTCTTCCCGTTCGCGGCGCAGATCATTGAAGCGTCGTTCCAGCTCGTGATGCATCGCGCGCAGTGCGTCCACGTGGTTCGCCAGCTCCGGCACGCGCACGTCCGGGAACTCCGTGGCACGACCCATGGCAATGTCGTGCGCCGCGCCCGCGATTCGGACCAGCGGCCGAGCGAGCGCCCGCGCCATTATCCAGGCGACGAATCCCGCCGCGAGGAGGAGCACCAGGCCCGCGGCGGCGACGGCCCGTTGAATGAACCTGGGCATCCACGCTCGCCAACGAGGCCGACACGCGTGTCACCGCGAGGCCGGGTGGGGCGGGGGAGGGCGGGGGGGGCTCGCGCACAGCGACGTAGAGTTGTCGCTCGTTGGTGGATGCACTGAGTCGTGTATTGGTGCCGACGCCGGAAGCCGAACCCATCGCGGCGCGCACTTCGGGACGGTCGCGATGATTCTGTAATCGAGCCAGGGCTGCGCGGTCGAACTCCGTATCGCCGCGCACACGGCCGCTCGAGTCGATCAGCGTGACGCGACGCCCCCCGCCTAATCGCTGGCCGGCGAGCATCGCGAAGTCGGGCCAACGCGAAGAATCCACCGGCGTCAGCGCGGCCACGAGCCGCGCCTCCCGCTCGAGCTCGATGGCGACTTCGGCCTCGAGATGGCGTCGCAGCAGAACGTCGGTGGCGAGGATGGAGCCAAGCACCGCGGCGGCCACGAGCAACCCGATGCTCGCGAAGAGCCGCGTGGCCAGTTTCATGCGCGGCGCCGCTTCGGTGGTGCGGGCGGTTCGCGGAAACGATAACCAACGGCGCGCACCGTCTCGATCCAATTGCCGCCGGCGCCGAGCTTCGCGCGGAGCCGCTGGACGTGCATGTCCACCGTGCGCGTCTGGATGTCGGGCTGGGCCTGCCATACCGACTCGAGCAGCTGCGAGCGCGATTGCCAGCAGCTTGAACTCGGTCGCCGTCAGCTCGACCTCTTTGCCGTCGGCCGTCACGCGGTGCGCTGTGCGGTCGAGGACGATCGGTCCGCCGAGCAGGCGGCCGCCGGCGGCGACGGGCGGCGCGGCGAGGCGACGTAGAATCGCGCCGACGCGCAGCACCAGCTCTTTCGGTGAGAAGGGCTTGGCCAGGTAATCGTCGGCACCCAGCGACAGCCCCTTGATTCGGTCGGGCTCGTCCTTGCGGGCGGTCAGGAGCAGCACGCCGACGTCGCGCGTCTCGTCGCGGCGGCGCAGCTCGGCGAGCACTTCGAACCCGGAATGGCCCGGCAACATGAGATCCAGCACGACCATGTCAGGTCGCTCCTCACGCGCGGAGCGTAGCGCGTCGGCTCCGGTGCCGGCGGTCGTGACGCGATAGCCCTCCTTCGCCAGATGATAGGCGACGAGCGCCGTGATGTCGGGCTCGTCGTCCACGACGAGAATGCGGTGCGCTGGTGCGGTGTCGTTCGGCATCGCAGGCGAGAAGGTAGCGTGACGCCCAGTTGAAACACAACCGCGACGTCACTCTAGCACGACGCAGAGGAGCTGCGGTAGCTTTCTGCGCACTATGCGGCTCCTCTGCACCCTGCTGTTCGCGCTGCAAGGCCCAACAACCCCTCCTGACACCGCACACGTCGTCCTCGTCGCGACGACCGACGTTCACGGCCGAGTCCTCGGCTGGGATTACGTGCGCGATGCGGCCACCGCAGGCGGTTTGTCGCGCGCGGCCACGGCGCTCGAGACGCTGCGCGCGCGCTATCCGGGCAAGCTGGTGCTGGTGGACGCCGGCGATCTGCTCCAGGGCAACCCATTTGCCACGTACTTCGGTCGCTACGACAAGCGTCAGCCGCAACCGATCGTCGATGCGTTGAACGCGTTGCAGTACGACGTTGTCACGCCGGGTAACCACGACTTCGATTTCGGGTTCGACTTCCTCAGGCGCGCCGCCGCCGAGGCGACGTACCGCTACGTCTCAGCGAACGTCGTCGACGACAGCGGGAAGGCGCTGTTCGCGCCAACGGTGGTGGTGTCACGGGGTGCCGTGAAGATCGGCATCACTGGGCTCACAACTCCCGGCGTGCTGCTGTGGGATCGCGCGCAGCTCGCCGCACCCTCGCGGGTGCGAGTCCGCCGCATCGCGGAAGCGGCACCGGCCGCGGTGGCCGCTCTCGAGCGCGCCGGCGTGGATCTCAAGGTCGTGCTCATTCACAGTGGTTTCGGGACGTCCACCTACGACACCACAGGCGTCGGCCCCGAGAACGACGCCGCCGCGCTCGCGTCCATCAACCCCAAGCCGGACGTCGTCATCGTCGGCCATACACATCGCGAAATCCGCGACACCGTGATCAACGGCGTCCATTTCGTGCAGCCCAAGAACTGGGTGCAGAGTCTGGCCGTGGTGCATGTGTCGCTCGCGAAAGACTCGGCACGCGCCGGTCGCTACCGTGTCACGGGTGTGCGCGCCCAGCTGATTCCCCTCGCGAACGTCGCGGAGTCGCCGCGGTTCACGCAGCGGGCGAATGCCGCGCACCAGGCGGCACGTCTCTGGGCAGGCACCCCGATCGGCAGCGCGTCGGGAGGATTCGACGCCCGCTATGCCCGCGTGCAGGATACGCCGCTACTCGACTTCATCAACGAAGTGCAGCGCCGCCACGCCGGAACGCAGCTCTCCGCCGCGGCGGCGGCGTTCGATGTGCAGCCGGGACTGCCGGAGGGGGAGGTGCATCAACGGGAAGTGTTGGGGATCTATCCCTATGAAAACACGTTGCGCGCCGTGAAGATCAGCGGCCAGCAGCTGCGGGAATACCTCGAGCATTCCGCACGCTACTTCAACTCCTACGAACCCGGTCGCCCCATCATCAACGACAGCGTGGCCGGCTACAACTACGACGTCGTCAGCGGCGTGGTCTACAACATCGATCTGTCCCGACCCGCGGGGCTGCGCATCCGCGGTCTCGCGTACAACGGCAAGATCGTGCAGCCCACCGATACGTTCACGCTGGCCGTGAACAGCTACCGGCAGGGCGGCGGCGGCGGGTACACCATGATCGCCCACGCGCCGGTGATCTACGACAAGGGCGAGGACGTCCGCGAGCTGCTGGTCGACGAGATCCGTCGCGCGCGCACGATCCAGGCGGCGACGTACCTCCATCCGAGCTGGGCGATCATACCCGATGCGGCCCGCGCCGCCGCGCTCGCGGCGTTCGGACCGGCCCCGGGTTCGGTGGCCGTCGTCCGCGACAGCACGATGCTGCGCGTGCTCGCGACGAGCGATCTGCACGGCCAGCTCGAGTCGCGCGTGTGGGATTGGTCGCAGGGGCGCCCGGTCGGTGGCGTCGCGGCGCTCAAACCGTGGCTCGACAGCCTCGCCAATGCTTGTCATTGCGCAGCCGTACGGCTGGACGCCGGCGACGAGATGCAGGGCACGGCGCTCTCGAACGCGACCTACGGGCGCGGCACCGTCGCCGCGATGAACAGACTCGGCATCGACGCGGCGGCGATCGGCAATCACGAGTTCGATTGGTCGATCGACACGCTGCGTGCCCGTATCAGCGAAGCCAGATATCCCTTTCTCTCCGCCAACATCACGAACGCCGCGGGGACGGCACGGCCGGATTGGGCCACGCCCTGGAAACTCGTGACGAAGAGCGACGTGAAGATCGCGGTGATCGGCTTGACGACGACTGAGACGCCCACGAGCACGGCGTCACGCAACATTCAAGGCCTCGCGTTCGGAGACGGCGCGCAGGCGATCAAACGCTATCTCTCCGATGCCCGCGCCGCGGCGGACTTCGTGATCGTGGTCGCGCACGCGGGCGCGTCGTGCGATTCCGCGGGGGGCGGGGGGAGCGGCAACGGATCGTGTCACGGCGAGATCCTGGACGTGGCCAACCAGCTCGATTCGGGATCCGTTGACCTCATCGTCGCGGGCCATACGCATCAACGTGTGAACACCGTTGTGCATGGCATCCCGATCATCGAAGCGCAGTCGAGCGCGCGGGCGATCGGCATCGTGGACTTTGTGCGCGCGGGCGGACGTCGCGAAGTGCGCGTGCAACTGGTGACGCCTTATGCGGACCAGGTAAAACCCGACACCGCGCTGGCCGCCGCGCTCGTACGCCAGCAACAGGCCGTTCGCAACATCACTGAGCGGGTGGTGGCGCGGATCAAGGTGCCATTGAAGCGTGAGGGTGACGAATATNNTGATTGCCGACGCGCAACGTGCTGCCGGCCGGGCCGATGTGGCGATCATGAACAACGGCGGCATTCGTACCGATCTCCCCGAGGGCGTAGTCACGTGGGGGCAGGTCTACCAGGTTCAGCCCTTCCAAAACCGTCTGCTGCGACTCACCGTGAAGGGCGACGTCCTGCTCGATGCGCTCGAGCACTGTGTTGCCGGGCGCGATCACTTGCCGGATTGTCATGTCGCAGGCGTGGAAGTCTGGTATGACACCGGCAAAGCGCCGGGTCAACGCATCACGCGCACACGGCTCGCCAACGGCCAGAGCCTCGACAAGGGCGCCACCTACACGCTGGTCGTCAGTGACTTCATGGCGACCGGGGGCTCGGGCTTCGGGATGCTGACTCGCGCCCCCCGGGAAGATCTCGACGTGCTCGATATCGACGCGCTGACCCGCTATCTCGGTGTGCTGCGGTCCCCTGTCGAAGCGCCGAACGACGAGCGTTTCCACCGGACCGATCGCTGATGCGGGTTTTCATCAACGACAAGGCGATCGAGGTCCCCCGCGGCGCGCGCGTGCGCGACGCGGTCGCACAAGCGGATGACGGCCTGGCCCGCCTCCTCGAGGGCGCGGCCTATGTGACCGACGCCGCGGGCCGTCCCATCGACGCCGGCGAGCCGGTCGGCGAAGCGGGCTCCGTTTATCGCGTGGTCGTCTCCGCCCGCCGCCAGGGCAAGCCACGCCTCACCAAAGAGGCGTTACGCGGCTGGCCCAAGGCCGAGCTGCATGTGCATCTCGATGGTGCGCTGCGGCCCGCGACGATGCTCGAGCTGGCGCGTGCGCAGGGTATTCCTTTGCCCGCCGACACGCCCGACGCGCTCGCCAAGGCGATGCTGGTGCGAGACGCGAAAAGTCTCGAGGAATACCTCCAGAGGTACGAAATCACCCTCTCGGTCCTGCAGACCGCCGCGGCGCTCGAGCGGGTGGCATACGAGTTCGTCCTCGATAAGGCCGCGGAGAATGTGCGATACGTGGAGGTGCGGTACTCGCCGCTCCTGCATCGGCCTGCATTGACATTGGCGCAGGCGATCGAAGCTCCGCTGGCCGGCGTTCGCCGCGCGTCGGCGGAAACCGGGACGAAGGTGGGGCTGATCGTCTGTGCCATGCGCACCAAGCCGCCCGCGGAATCGCTGGAGTTGGCGCGCGCCGCCGCCGCATATCAGGCCGACGGCGTGATTGCGTTCGATCTGGCTGGTGCGGAGCGTGGGCACCCCGCGCGCGAGCACCGCGCCGCCTTCGAGTATGCGGCGGCGCACGGGATGGCGTGCACGTGTCACGCGGGTGAGGGCGACGGTCCCCACTCCATTCACCAGGCGTTGCACGAGGTCGGGGCACAGCGGATCGGGCACGGCACGCGCCTCGCCGAAGACCCGGCGCTCCTCGAGGAAGTCGTGGCACGCAAGATTCCGCTCGAGATGTGCTTGACCAGCAACGTGCACACGCACGTCGTGCCGTCGGTGGCGGAACATCCCTTTAAGCGCTATTTCCAGCAGGGTGTCGTAGTCACGTTGAACACCGACGGCCCACTCACCGACGGCATCACGCTGACCGACGAGTACTTCCTGGCGCACGCTGTGCTGGGCCTCTCGCCTGACGATCTGACGCGCGTGGTGCTGAACGCGTGCGAGAGCGCGTTTCTCCCGGACTACGAAAAAGTCGCGCTGGTGTCCCGCGTGCAGAGCGAGCTCGACGAGATAGGGGGAACCTCCTGATGTCCTGGCGCCGGGTCGTCCTTGCGTTTACGATCACGTTCGTCTCTGCGCTCGTCGTGTTTACGCTGCCGCGCTTCGTGTTCAACACCGTGCGCGGCGCGACCGTGCAAACGCCTGCGCAGGATACGGCCAAGGCTCAGCAGGCTCCGCCCGCGCTCCCCCAACCTGCCCCCGCGCCGCGCTCGCTCGGCTCGCGTCTCACAGGAATCTTCGGCCTGATCCTCATCCTCGGCATCGGTATCGCCCTGTCGCGCAATCGGCGGGCGATCAGCTGGCGCGTCGTGGCGTGGGGCGTCGGCCTGCAGCTCGCGTTTGCGGTTTTTGTGCTCCGGGTGCCGCTCGGGCAAACGATCTTCGGCTGGCTCGGCGGTGTGGTCACGAAGATCCTGAGCTTCTCCTATGCCGGCTCGGAATTCGTGTTCGGCGAGATCGGCAAACAGCACTCGAGCCTCGGTGTGGTGTTCGCGTTCCAGATCATGCCCGCGATCATCTTCGTCTCGGCGCTGTTCGCGATCCTGTACTACCTCGGCATCATGCAGATCGTGGTGAAGGCGTTCGCGGTCGTGATGAACAAGATCATGGGCGCGAGCGGCGCGGAGAGCCTCAACGTCGCGGCGTCCATCTTCATGGGGCAAACCGAGGCGCCCCTCACGATCCGCCCGTTCCTGCCGCGGATGACCCGCTCGGAGCTGATGACCGTGATGACGGCGGGTATGGCGCACGTCTCCGGTTCGATCATGGCGGCCTATATCGCGTTCGGCATCGAGGCACGCCACCTCCTGACGGCCGTCATCATGACCGCGCCGGGCACGATCATGATGGCGAAGATTCTGGAGCCGGAGACGGAGGTGCCCGAGACCCTCGGTGGCGTGAAGGTAGAGATTCCGCGCACCGATGTGAATGTGCTCGATGCTGCGGCCCGCGGGACGAGCGACGGGCTGTACTTGATGCTCAACGTGATCGCGATGCTCGTTTCGTTCATCGCGCTGATCGCGTTGGTCAACGGCTTGTTCGGCTGGATCCACGGGGGCGTAGCGTGGTTCCCCGCGACGCTGCAGACCGTGCTCGGTTGGATCTTCCGGCCTATCGCGTGGGTCATGGGTGTGCCGTGGCACGACAGCGGTGTCGTCGGCTCACTGCTCGGCGAGCGGATGGTGATCAACGAATTCATCGCGTATGCCGATCTGGGCCCCATGAAAAGCACGCTGAACCCCGTCTCATTCACGATCGCCACATTCGCCTTGTGCGGCTTTGCGAACTTGAGCTCCGTCGGCATTCAGATTGGCGGCATCGGCGCCCTCGCGCCGGATCGGAAGCACGACCTCGCGCGTCTCGGATTCCGCGCGATGATCGCTGGAACGCTCGCGAACTTTCTTTCGGCGACGCTCGCGGGAATTCTGCTGTAATGGGGAAGGGAGAAGGCGGAAGGGGGACGGGGGGCACGGGAGGGACGGGGGGCGTAGCAGCAGCGACAGATGCAGTGAAGCAGCGCCTGGGCAAGCTTAAACCCCGCGTCGCGATCGTCCTCGGCTCGGGACTCGGGGTTCTCGCCGACGAAGTCGTCAATCCCATTCGCATTCCCTACAACACCATCCCCGGTTTTCCCGAACCCGGCGTGGCCGGGCACAAAGGCCTGCTGGTTGGCGGGACGCTCGAAGAGGTCCCCGTGCTCGTGCAGGCGGGCCGCTTTCATCTTTATGAGGGGGATCCGGCCGGGGTCGCCGGGCTGCCGGCGCGGGTGTTCGCTGAGCTCGGCGTCGAGATTCTGATCGTCACAAACGCCGCGGGCGGCGTCCGCCGCACCTTCCCCGGCGGAACGTTGATGCTGATCGCCGACCATATCAACCTGATGTGGCGTAATCCGCTGATCGGGCAGCCACAGCCGGGCGAACAGCGCTTTCCCATCATGCACGAGTCGTACGACGGAGAGTTGCGGGCACTCGCGCGTACCGTCGCCCGCGAGATGGGGATCCGGCTGGAAGAGGGCGTTTACGTGGGTTTGCTCGGCCCTTCGTACGAGACGCCCGCGGAAGTCCGCATGCTCGAGCGGCTCGGCGCGGATGCCGTAGGCATGTCGACAGTCCCTGAAGTCCTGGTGGCGCGCTCGCGCGGGATGCGCTGCCTGGGCTTTTCGATTATCACGAACCCTGGGGCTGGGATCAGCGGCGAAGCCCTTTCTCACGAGGAAGTCCTAGCGGTGAGTGAGCGGGTCGCGCGTCAGCTATCGGTTCTTCTGAAAGGCGTTCTGCGGCGAATGAGATTGGCCTAGTCCCCTTTTCCAGTCCCCACCCCCCATTAGTTCCTGACGTTCTCTTTGCAACCATTTTTCGTTTCACACTGTCATATGAACCGATAACCGCCGCGCGCTCGCCGTCAGCGTTCGCGACCGGGGTTTCCCGTTCACCTCAGCTCCCGGACGCCTATGACGACGACACTCCAACTGCTCCTCGCATTGGCGGGTAGTCATCCGCCGCTCGTCGTGGTCGATTCACCACCTCCCGCGCCTCCAGCCCCCCAGCAATTGCGCGCCGTCCGACTCGCCGGCGGCCAGGCTGTCAGCATCGACGGCACGCTCGATGAAGCGCTGTGGCGCACGGCCGAGCGGGTAACCGGCTTTACGCAGCGCGATCCCACGCAGGGGGCGGTGCCCACGGAAAGTACCGTCGTGTACCTCGCGTATGACGACGCCGCGCTGTACATCGGTGCGCGCCTGTACGACGCGCATCCCGATTCGATCGTTGCCCGTCTGGCGCGCCGCGATCAGGGCACGAACTCGGATCGCTTCCAGGTATTCATCGACTCCTATCACGACAAGCGCAGTGGCTTCTACTTCGGCATCAACGCCGCCGGCACACTCTATGACGGTACGCTCTTCAACGACGACTGGGACGACGACACCTGGGACGGCGTGTGGGAAGGGAAGGTGACGCGGGACGCGCAGGGGTGGACTGCCGAGCTGCGGATTCCCTACTCGCAGCTGCGTTTCGTTCGGCAAAGCCAGTACGTCTGGGGCATCAATTTCCGTCGGGATATCGCGCGCAAGAACGAGTTCGATTACATCGCGTATACGCCGCGGGATGGACGCGGCTTCGTGTCGCGATTCCCCGATCTCGTGGGGATCGAGCGAATCGAGCCGCCGCGGCGCCTCGAAATCCTGCCGTACGCGACGAGCCGCGCCGCATACACGCGCCAACTGCCCGGCAACCCGTTCAATGACGGGTCGAAGTACGAGCCGGGCTTCGGCGCGGACGCGAAGATCGGTCTTGGATCGAATCTCACGCTCAACGCGAGCGTCAATCCCGATTTTGGCCAGGTGGAAGTCGATCCTGCGGTCGTGAACCTGAGCGACCGCGAGACCTTCTTCAACGAAAAGCGGCCGTTCTTCGTGGAAGGGTCATCCATTTTCGAGTTCGGCTTCGGCGGCCAAAGCAACTTCTGGGGCTTCAACTGGTCGGGACCGAGCTTCTTCTACAGCCGGCGCGTCGGCCGCTCGCTCTCTGCGCCGGGGGCACCGGAGAAGGGATACGTCGACGGCCCGGACGGGGCCCACATCCTCGGCGCGGTGAAACTGACCGGCAAGGTTGCCGGCAGCTGGAACGTGGGCGGGCTGACCGCCGTCACGGCCCGCGAGCGCGCCACGCTCCAGGACAGCCTCGGGGCGCGTTGGGGCCAGGAGATGGAGCCCCTCGCGACGTTCGGCGTGTACCGCGCGCAAAAGGAATTCGCCAAGGGACGGCAGGGGCTTGGATTCATGTCCACGATCGCCGGTCGTTCCTTCGAAGATCCGGCGTTGCGCGACGTGCGCAACAGCAATTCCATGACGGTCGGCACCGACGGTTGGATCTTCCTCGATTCCTCCAAGACCTGGGTGACGACGGCATGGGTTGCCGCCTCGCGCATCGCGGGATCGCCGGCGCGGATGACCGCGGTGCAGCGCAATTCGGTGCACTACTTCCAACGGCCCGATGCGCCGAGCCTGCGGGTGGATAGCAACGCGACATCGCTCACTGGTACTGCGGCGCGGTTCACGCTCGCCAAACAGCGCGGCAATATCTTCGTGAACTCCGCGTTCGGCGTGCTCTCGCCCGGATTCGACGTGAACGATCTCGGGTTCTTGTCGCGCACCGGATACATCAACATCCACTTCGGTGGCGGGCGAACCTGGAGCAAGCCGGGCAAAGTGTTCCGCTATGCCGAGACGGGCGGCGCCGTGTTCCGGAACTACGACTGGGACGGCAACATCAACTGGTCGGGCGCATTCAACTTCGGATACGTCCAGTTCAAGAACTATTACTGGTTCAACTGGAACGTCGCCTACAACCCGTGGACCGTCGACAATCGCCGCACGCGCGGCGGGCCATTGATGTTGTTGCCGCCGGCCTATCAGTTCGGCGTCGACATGGGTTCGGATAGCCGCAAGTCATTGACCTTGAGCATGGGCGCCTTCACGTACTTCCGCTCTTCCCAGGACGTGGAATGGTCAACCTACGTCAACATGCAGTATCGGCCGGCGCCCAACGTCTCGGTCAGCGTGGGGCCAAACCTCTATCAACAGTCCCAGCCTTATCAATACATCACCGCGATCGCCGACACGACGGGCGGCGCGCCGAACACGTACGGCACCCACTATGTTTTCGGCGGACTCCATCAGACGGAGCTCTCGGCGGCGATCCGCTTGAATTGGACGTACACGCCGAAGCTCTCGCTGCAGCTGTACGCGCAGCCGTTGATCTCGGCGGGGCGCTACGACTATTACCAGGAGTTGGCGCGGTCGCGCAGTGCAGCGTTCACGCGCTACGGCACGGGCAATGGCTCGACCATCACGTACGTGGATTCGACCAAGTCCTACAGCGTCGATCCGGATGGGAGTGGTCCCGCCCAGCCGTTCTCGTTCGGCAAGCCCGACTTCAATTTCAAGTCGCTGCGGGGCAATGCCGTGCTGCGGTGGGAGTACATGCCAGGGTCAACACTGTACTTCGTGTGGACGCAGAGCCGGTCGACCGCGGACGACGACGGCAGCTTCCGCTTCGGCCCGTCGATGCGTGGCATGCTGCGGGCTCCGGCGGAGAACATCTTCATGATCAAGGCGACGTACTGGTGGAATCCGTAGCCTAAAGACCGTCGGTTGGGGGGCGCGGGGGCGCGGGCACAAAATGATTCAGTGGCCCGTGCCCCTTGTCGCTTCCCAGCCCCGGCGCCGCGGCAATCGCGCGATGCACGAAGTCGAGCGCATCCTTTACAGCCCGCTCGAGTGACCGGCCGAGGGCGAGGCCCGCGGTGATCGCGGCGGAGAGCGTGCAGCCGGTGCCGTGCGTGGATGACGTGTCGATGCGCGGATGTGTGAATCGGCGCGTTGCGCCATGCTGCACCAGCACGTCCACCAGCGTCTCGGTATCCTTCAGATGGCCGCCCTTGACGAGCGCGGCGCGCGCGCCCATCGCGAGCAGCCCGCGCCCCGCTTTCTCCATCTGATCCGGCGTCCGCACGGGTTCTGCGACGAGGATCTCTGCCTCGTTCAGGTTTGGCGTGACGAGCAGCGCGAGCGGCGCCAGGCGGCGCGCGATCAATTGCTCGGCATCACGCTCGAGCAGCCGGTCGCCGGACGTGGCAACCATCACGGGATCGAGCACGTAGGTCGTGAGCCGATGCTGGGCAATGCGCTGCGCCACCGTCTCCACGATCTCGCCGGAGCCCAGCATCCCGCTTTTGACGGCGGCGGGCCGCAGGTCGGCGGCGAGGGCGTCGATCTGCCGCGCGACGAGTGCGGCTGGGACCGCTTGCCACGCGGCCACGCCCAGCGTGTTTTGCGCCGTTACGGCCGTAATGGCGGTCGTGCCGAACACGCCGAATTGATGAAACGTCTTGAGGTCGGCCTGAATTCCAGCTGCGCCGCCGGAGTCTGAACCCGCGATCGTGTGCGCGATTCTCATGCGTTCCGCGGTCGTGCCTTGGCGAAACCAACGGGGCAGGCAATTTTACTGGCACCAGTGACCGACACGAGGGAGCGCATCCGGAGTAATCTGCAGTCCACCGTCCGCGATCTCCAACGCCGCAAGGCCCGCGGGCGGCGCGGTCTGGCGGTCGTGGAGGGCGTCCGGCTGGTGGAAGAAGCGCTCGTGGCCGGTCTCGAGTTCAAGGGCGCGCTCGTCTCCCCTGAGCTGGCGCGCACGACGCGCGGCCAGGCGCTCACGGCCGAGCTCGCTAGTCATGCGATCGCGGTCGAAGAGGTCGGTTCACGCGCCTTCGGTGAGCTGGCGGGCACGGACACGCCGCAGGGCATTCTCGCGATCGTGCAGCCGCGCATGTGGGCGCTGACCGACATCGCCGGCGGACCGATGCTCGTTGTAGACGGAGTCCAGGATCCGGGGAACGTCGGCACGTTGATCCGCACCGCGCACGCGCTTGGTGCGTCGGCGAGCCTGCTGCTCCGCGGCACTGCGGATCCGATGAATCCGAAGGCGTTGCGCGCCGCGATGGGGGCGACGTTTCGGCATCCGGTCGTGCAGCTCGACGATGCCCCGTTCATCGCGTGGGCACGAGAGCACGGCGTCACGTTGTGGGCAGCGGCCGCTGATGGCGTGCCGCTGAACCGGGCAATCGATTCCAAAACAGCACGCAAGGAGCTCATTGCGGTGATCGTCGGAAACGAAGGAGCGGGGATCCGGCCGCAGCTCAATGCCGTCGCGGCGCAGCGCGTCGCCATTCCGCTCGCACGCGGGGCGGAATCCCTCAACGTCGCAGTGGCGGCCGGGATACTGCTGTACGAGGTCGTGCGTGGGCGCTGACATCGTGATCGTCCTCGGCGCCGTGCTGCTCGGCCTCTGCGTCGGCAGCTTCCTCAATGTCTGCATCCTGCGGTTGCCGCGTGACCAGTCGTTGGTCCGGCCACGCTCGACCTGCCCAAATTGCAAGCAGCCGATCGCCTGGCGTGACAACGTCCCACTGTTTTCCTGGCTCTGGCTGCGCGGCAAATGCCGTTGGTGTCACAAGCCGATCTCCAAGCAGTACCCGCTCATCGAAGCGCTCGTCGGCGTGTTGTTCGGAGCGTCGATCTTGGTATACGGCCCCACCCTGCACGCACTTGCCGCCGCCCTGTTTGGGACCATCCTGCTCGGTATCGCGATCACCGACGCGCGCCACTACATCATTCCCGATGAATTCACGTGGGGCGGCCTCGTGATCGGCCTGCTGCTGGCGCTCGGCGGGGGCGTGCAGGGGTTTCTGCAGGCGCTGCTCGGTGCCGCGGTCGGTTTCGTCCTCTTGTGGCTCGTGGGTATGGCGGGCACGTGGGTCTTCAAAGAAGAAGCGATGGGCGGCGGCGACGTGAAAATGATGGCGATGGTCGGCAGCTTCGTCGGGTGGCACGGCGTGCTGCTCACGGTGTTCGCCGGTGCCGCGCTTGGTTCGCTGATCTTTGTCCCGTTGTCGATCAAGAAGAAGCGACTGGTCCCGTTCGGGGTATTCCTCGCGGTGGGCGCCGTGGTGGCCTTCGTGTTCGGCGACGCGATCATCGCCTGGTACGGGCATTTTCTGAAGGGTGACTGACAGCGATGGGTAATCCGTTCGAAGGCTTGTTCGATTCCGGCGACGTGCTGGAGCGCGTCGGCATCGATCTCACGGCGCAGGCGCGCCGCGGCGGTCTCGAGCCGGTGCGCTGCCGCGATGCGGAGATCGCGCGCGTCGTGGACATTCTGCTGCGGCAGGGCAAGAACAACGCCGCCCTGGTGGGGAAGGCCGGCGTGGGCAAGACCGCCATCGTGGAAGGTCTCGCACAACGCATCGCCGCCGGAGACGTCCCGCCTGCGCTCAAGGACGCGCGCATTCTGGGACTGGATCATGTCTCGATGCTGGCGGGCACCTCCTTCCGGGGGCAATACGAAGACCGGATCCGTCGCCTCGTCCAGGCGCTCCAGGCCGACCGCAATCTCATTCTGTTCGTCGACGAGCTGCACAACCTCATCGGGCAGGGCACGGCGATGGGGGCCGCGATGGATGCCGCGAACATGTTGAAGCCCGCGCTGGTCCGCGGCGACATCCGCGTGATCGGCGCGACGACCGGCGAGGAGTACGCCAAGTGGATCAAGACCGATCCCGCGCTCGAGCGCCGCTTCCAACCGGTCACCATCGAAGAGCTGGACGCGATTCAGACGTGGGAGGTACTCGTCGCCCGCCGGTCCCGGCTCGAGCGCCACCACGCCGTCGCGATCTCGGACGACGCGCTCAAGGCGGCCATCGTGCTGACGGACCGTTTTGTGCCGGACCGCGCGCGGCCCGACAAGGCGATCGACGTGCTCGACGAGGCGTGCGCGCACGCGCAGGCGACTGCCCACGTGTCCCCCGAGCTCGACAAGCTGATTCGCGATCGGAAAAAAGTCGAGGCGATGATGCGGCGCGGGCTGACTGAGGAAACGGTGCCGGAGGAGCCGATGCCCGACCTCGCGACCGTGCTGGCGCGGTTTGGCGATGAGCTGAATGCGCTGCTGGGCGGCGAACCGCGCAAGGAGACAGAAGAGAAGAAGACGCCGCCGCCCCGGCCCACGGCGAACCTCGAGGAGCAACGCGTGGATCTCGATGGGAGACTGCGCGCCGAACTCGAGCGGCAGGGCATCGTCGTGACTGGGAAGGAAGTCGCGCGGGTCGTCGCGTCGGCCGTGGGGAAGGGTATCGAGTGGACCGGCTGACGCGACTGGTCGGCGGTGTCGCGCTGCTGACTTCCGTCGTGGCCTGCCGCGAGCGCGCGCAGGCGATCCAGAGCGAAGCGGAGCTGAAAGACATGGTGCATCACATGATGCCCATCGTCGCGCAGACCACGGGATTGCCGTTCAAGCGCGAGCCGCTCGTGTTGCGACGGACGCGCACGCAGGTGCGGGATTACCTCATGCATAAGATCGATCAGGATCTGCCGCCCGCCGAGCTCGCCGGGTTGCAGTCCGCCCTCCGGTTGTTTGGACTGATCCCCGACACGCTCGAGCTGCGGCGAACGCTGATCGACGTGCTCACCGAACAGGTGGCGGGCTACTACGATCCCGATTCGAACGCGCTGTACATCCCCGAAGACGTCGAGCCCCTGCAGCTCCGCGTGGTCGTGTCACACGAGCTCGTGCACGCGCTGCAGGATCAGTACGTCCATCTCGATTCGATCATCGAGCAGCGTCACGCGAATGATCGGCGCTCGGCGGCGCAGGCGGTTCTCGAGGGGCAGGCGACCGTGTCACAGATACCGGTGCTCATGCCGGAGCAGAAACCCGACACGTTCCCGCTCGGCTGGTTCTGGCAGCAGCGTGCCGCGATGGCGGCGCAACAGGCGCAGATGAAGCAGTTCGCCCGGGCACCGCTGTGGCTGCGCGAGGGCCTCATCTTTCCGTACCTCGGGGGCGCCNNNNCGATTTCATCGTGTGGTTCCGCCACAAGTACTTCGGCCGGTCGGTGCTCGCCGCGATGCCGAAGTCGACGGAGCAGATCCTCCATCCGGAGCGGTACGCGGCGCACGATGAGCCGACCGAGCTGACGTTCGCGTCGGGCGAGGCAGACACCGTGCAGTGGGAAGACAATCTGGGCGAGTACGAGACGCGGCTGCTCTTTCAGCAGCTGCTGGGGAATGAAGGCGAAGCGACGACGCTCGCGACCGGTTGGGACGGCGACCGCTACCAGGTGCTCGGTCCGAAGAACGACGCCCTGGTCTGGTATACGGTGTGGGATGATGCAGCCGCCGCGACGCGATTCGCGGGCGGGTTACAGCGTGCCTGGGCGAAGCGACGGGCTGGCGTGCAGACGGGCAGACGTGGCGAGGTGCATCAGCTGGTCGTTGATGGACGGCCCGTCGTGCGTCTCGTCGATGCGCCAACGGATTGGAAAGGGTGGCGCGCGCTCCCGACGGTACGCCTCAGTGGAGGAAGCGAATAATCGTGTAGATCAGCAGTCCGACCAGCCCGCCGACCAGCGTGCCGTTGATCCGCACAAACTGCAGGTCGCGCCCCACCGCCAGCTCGAAGCGCCGTGACGTCGCCGCGGGGTCCCAGCTCGCCACGGTTTGGGCAATCAGATCGCCGATTTCGTGCCGGTACTTCTCGACCACACTCGCCGTCAGGTCGATGAGCAGGTCGTCGATTTCCACGAGCAAGGTCGGGTTCGACAGCAGGGCGATGCCGAATTCGCTCAAGCCGCTGTCCAGCGGGCTCGGTTTGCCGTCGTTCCCACCGCCGCGTCCATAATTCGCGATCGCCTCGCGAATGCCCTCCCAGAGCCGGCGCGACATGTCGTCGCTCGCCGCGCCCATCAGCCATTCTTCCTTCAGTGCTTCCGCACGTGCGATGACTTCGGGCGAGTGCTGTAGCCGATCGATGAAATCGCGGATGGCTTTGTCGAACGAACCACGCAGCGGATGGTTCGGATCGCTTACCATATCGTGCAGGAGCCGCTCCACCGCGGCGATGATCTTTTGGTAGATCTTGTCGTCCAGCACCGGCGGCACCCACCACGGCGTTTCCTCGCGCACGCGCTCGCGAATCAGCTCGCGGTTGTTGCGCACCGCGTCGGCTGCGAGCCGGACCGCCGCATTGAGCAGCTCTTCCTGGCGGTTGTCCGCCAGCGCGAGCGCCAGCGTCTTGCCGAGCGCCGGCGCCACCCGGATCGACAGGACGCGATTGCGCACGACCTGCGTGATCAGATCCTGCAGCTCGTTGGGTGGAAGCGAGTCGAGTGTCTTCGCGAGTCCACTCGCGAATTGGCGCTAGATCTGGCGGGCGTGCTCGCGATCGGCCAGCCATTGCGCGCCGCGCTCGGCGGGATGCACGCGCCGCAGATTCGCCGCGATCACATCGCGCGAT
>QHTY01000168.1:0-324 GCA_003220985.1 Gemmatimonadota bacterium | reverse complement strand
GCGCGTCGCCACGATCGCGGTGTGGGGGATTGGCAGGCCGAGCGGGTGCCGGAACAGGGCGGTCACGGCAAACCAGTCGGCCAGGCCGCCCACCAGCGACGCCTCCGCAGTGGCCCGCACGTAGCCGAGCCATGCGAACTGCGGCTCGTAAATGCTTGCGGCCACGAACACCAGCAGTGCCACCGCCAGCAATGCGGTCGCCCGCCGCTTCATAGCGTCCAGGCGGGCTTGGCGCTCGGCGTCGTCGGGCCGGGACCATTGCGGGATGACCGGTTGCGGCTGTTGCGTCTGTTGTGCCTCGCGGATCTGGTCAGGCATAGACGG
>QHTY01000137.1 GCA_003220985.1 Gemmatimonadota bacterium | reverse complement strand
CCTGGCTGCATACGATCACGACCACGGTCGTTCTGAACGGCCTGCGAAAGGTGAAGCGGTTTCGGCAGCGGGAAGCGGACATCGACGACGCGCACGAGATCGGCGTGGTGCAACGGCATGCCGAACCGGATCTGAAAGCGCGGCTCAAGCAGGCGATCGATGATCTACCGGAGGGTTACCGCACGGTGTTTCTGATGCACGATGTCGAGGGCTACACACACGAAGAAATCGGCGCCGCGTTGGGCGTCGAGACCGGCACGTCGAAGGCACAGCTGTCGCGCGCGAGGGCGAAGTTGCGCGTGGCGCTGGCGGACTTCGCAGGAGAATGGGTGAGATGATGGACCAGCACGAAGATCCGAAGTTCGAGCGGTGGCTCAAGGACGCGGCCCGTACCACGTACCACGCACCACGCACCCCACCTCGCGACGAGATCTGGAAGCGCATCGAGGACGCCAGACGGCACAAACACGTCATCGAGCTGCGTCCGTGGATGAAGTGGGCGGTGGCGGCCGCGGCCGTGTTGATCCTTGGGATCGGCATCGGGCGCTGGACCGCGCATCAGGCGGGTGGCGGGAACGCCAGCAACAGCGTTGCAACGACTGACTCGGCGCAACTCTCGCAGCCCGACGTGGCCTATCAAGTCGCCGCGACCCAGTACCTCTCGCGCACGGAAGCGTTTTTGACCTCCTTCCGCGCTGATCTGGGGACGAACAGTGCAGCCAACCGCGTGCGCCTCGCGCAACAAGCGCGCGATCTTCTCACGACGACGCGCTTGATGCTCGACTCGCCGGCTGGGAACGACCAGCGGCTGCGGTCGCTGCTCGAGGACCTGGAGCTCGTGCTCGTGCAAATCTCGCAGCTCGGCACTGCGCAGAACGGGCACGACACCGATCTCATTACGCAAGGCATGAACCAATCGAACGTGTTGCCCAAGCTGCGCTCCGCGATCCCCGCAGGGCCGGTGCCGGTGCGCACACAAGGAGCGCTCTGATGTTGTCTTCCCTGTCCTTCTTGCTCGCCGTCACGGCCACTATCCAGGCGACGCCCCGACCCGCACCCGCGCACTCCGCGGCGCCGCGGGCGCACCGTCGCGCGCCGGTCACGGCGATCGCACCGCTCGCGGCCGCGTCGGCGGAGCTCGAGGCGGCGGCGCAGCTGGAGATGGCGCAGCCCGACTTCGAGATGTTGAGCGCGCAGGCCCCTGTTCTCGCCATGACGCTGCAGGGCCCCGCGTTCGCGCTCAGCGCCGCGCCGATGGCGATGAGCGCTGAGTTGGCGGAGCTCTCGGGCCTCTCCGGTCTCGCTGGACTCTCGGGTCTGGCCGGCCTGGCGTCGTTGGCGGATGTTGGGGACTTCACGTTCGCCGACGAGGAGGAGCCGGAGCTGCGTTGGCCGCAGGACGAGGCCAGCACGCAGGCGGACGTTGCGGACTCGCTGTATCGCGCGGCTCGGCAGGCGCTCAACCAGAACGATTACGAGCGCGCCGCCGATCTCTTTCGCAGCATCCGCGATCGCTACCCGCGTTCTTCGTATGTCCCGAATACGTACTACTGGCAAGCGTTCGCGCTGTACCGGGCCGGCTCAGATGACAACCTGCGCGCGGCTCGTAGCGCGTTGAAGACACAATCCGAACGCTATCCTAGGGCCACGACGCGCCGGGATGCGGCGGTGCTGCTCCGCCGCGTCCAAGGTGCGCTGGCGCGCAGCGGGGATGCGGATGCCGCGGAGGACGTGACGTCGCAGGCCGATAGCGCGGTGCCGCCAGTTCCAGTGACTCCGGCGATCCCGGCGACACCGCCAACCGAAGCGGGGCCGGTCATCGCTGGTCGGGGTCCGCGCCCCGGCAGGCATACTCTCCGCAACGAGTCGTGCGACGATGACGACGACATCCGGATTGCGGCGTTGAACGCGGTCCTGCAGATGGACCCGGACCGCGCGGTGCCGCTCCTGAAAACGGTGCTCGCGCGGCGCGACGAGGGATCAGCGTGCCTCCGCCGCAAGGCGGTGTTCCTCCTGTCGCAGAAGCGCACCTCCGAGACGTCGTCGCTCCTGCTCAACGCCGTGCGCTCCGATCCCGACCAGGAGGTGCGCGAGCAGGCGGTGTTCTGGCTGTCGCAGGTGCCGGGCGACGAAACGGTCGCGGCGCTGGACTCGATCCTCCGCGATGCGCAGACCGATGAAGACATCCAGGACAAAGCGATCTTTGCCCTGTCGCAACATCGCAGCGCGCGCGCCGGAGTCATTCTGCGCGATTTTGCGGCGCGGCGGGATGTCAGCTCCGACATGCGCGAGAAGGCGATTTTCTGGCTCGGTCAGAATCGATCGACGGAGAACGCGGACTTTCTGAAGGGGCTGTTCAGCAAGGTCGAGACCGAAGACCTCAAAGAGAAGATCATCTTCTCGCTGTCCCAGATGGGCGGTGGCGACAACTACCGCTGGCTGATGGATATCGCGTTGAACCCGAAAGAAGACATCGAAATCCGCAAGAAGGCGCTGTTCTGGGCGGGCCAGGGGCACAACGTCGATGTCGCAGACCTGGTGCGGTTGTACGACAGCATGAACGATCGCGAAATGAAGGAGCAGCTGATCTTCGTGTACTCACAGCGGCGCGAAGACGCCGCGCTCGACAAGCTGTTTCAAATCGGGAAAAACGATCCCGACCGCGAGCTTCGCAAGAAGGCGATCTTCTGGATCGGCCAGTCGCGAAGCCCGCGCGCGGCCCAATACCTCCAGGACCTGATCAACCAATGAAAACACCTGCGTGGTGCCTCGTGCGTGGTGCGTGGTTGCTGCTGATCGCGGCGAGCACGGCAACCGCACAGACGCTCGAGCGACGCGTGGCCGGCGCGTCCGACGGATCGGTGCGCTTCAGCTTTGCCGCCCGTCCCGGTGTGTACGGCAACGGCCGCAACATGATCAGCTGGGATTGCGACAGGGGGAATTGCCGCAACCGCCAGGTCGACGGGAACTGGAACGATCACGACGACTGGGACGCGCCGTGCGATTCCGGTCCGGTCCGCGTGGCGCTCAGCAAGAGCGGTGGCCGGATCATCGATCTCCGGGTGTACGTGGGAGGCGAATGGCGCACCAGCACGTCGGCCACCGACCTCGGCATGGTGAGCACGAAAGAAGCGGCCAGTTACCTGCTCGCATTGGCATTGCGCGACGAATCCCGCGCCGCCGAGAAGGCCATCTTCCCCGCGGTGCTCGCCGACAGCGTGACGATCTGGCCCGACCTGTTGAAGATTGCGAAGTCCGACGACGTCTCCCGGAAGGTGCGGCGCTCCGCAGTGTTCTGGCTCGGGCAAGCGGCCGGCGATGCCGCGACGCGGGGCCTCACCGACCTGGTGGATGACGGTCGCCAGGATCACGAGGTTCGCGAGTCGGCGGTGTTCGCGCTCTCGCAGCGTCCGCGCGACGAAGGCGTTCCGGCACTGATTCGAGTCGCCAGGGAAAACAAGGATCCCGACCTACGCCGCAAAGCCATTTTCTGGCTGGGGCAATCGGACGATCCCCGGGCGCTGGCCCTGTTTGAGGAGTTGCTGACTCGCCCCTGAGTATCTTGTGGCATGCCTTTCTGGACCGGACGGCGTGACCGCCCTTACCTGGGCGGCCCTCGTGGTCGCGGTCGCCATTCAGGCTGCCCACGATGAAGCGACGGGCGCGGATGCGATCGCGGTCCTCGGCGCCGCGCAATACAATGGCCGCCCATCCCCCGTCTTTCGCGCCCGCCTCGATCACGCGGCAACGCTCTACCAGCGCGGCCTCGCCCCGGTCGTGCTCGTTACGGGTGGCGTCGGCGCACATGACTCGCTCAACGAAGCCAACGTCGGCCGCGACTACCTGACCCGGCTCGGTCTACCGGATGCCGCCGTAATTCCGCTCGCCGGCGGCCATGACACATACTCCTCGATCGCGCAGGTGCAGCGCTGGTTCGGGGGGCGGGAGAGTCGTCGCGTGCTCCTCGTGAGCGACGGCTTTCACATGCTGCGACTGCGCATTATCGCCCGGCGCCTGGGTCTCACTCCGTACACGTCTCCCGCCGTCGGCTCGCCGATCCACGCGAATGTGCGTCGCAATACCGGATACCTCTTCGCCGAGGGGTTCAAGGTCCCTTTTACCTGGATGTTTCAGCACTAGAAAAAGGATCGCCGATGCAGATCGCCAGCCAGCGGATCCACTCGGGGCGCGTGATCAATCTCGACATCGATACGGTGCGGTTTCCCGACGGATCCACCGGCCAGCTCGAGATCATCCGGCATCCGGGAGCCGCCGCGGTCGTGCCGTTCGCGTCCGACCCGCACGGCCCCGATCCAACCATCCTGCTGATCGAGCAATACCGCTACGCCGCGAACGGGTCGCTGATCGAGGTCCCTGCCGGACGGCTGAATCCCGGTGAAGACCCGGAGGTGTGCGCCCATCGCGAGCTGCTGGAGGAGGTCGGTGTGACGGCGGGGCGCTTGGAGCGTCTTACTACTATATGGACGACGCCCGGCTTCACCGACGAACGCATTCACCTCTTTTGGGCGTCCGAGCTAAAGGCGGACAAGCACGCGCGCGAGCCGGACGAGTTCATCGAAGTGGTGCCCAAGCCGCTGTCCGAGGCGCTACGGTTGGTGCAGAGCGGTGTCATTACCGACGCCAAGACCGCGTTGAGCCTTCTGTTCGTAGCGGGTTTCATCCTGGAGCATTAGTACTCTCCTCCTTCGGATCTAGATCGAATGTGGAATTGTCACGTCCTCGGGCAGGGACAATATTCCCATCTCGCATCCCGTTGCCAATCGCAACCGATTGTCTCATAAGTGGTTATGCCAACAGCCTGGGGGGCACACTTTGTGCCAATCGCTCATAAAGTGAATCAGGGCAGCGCCTTGGCCGTTTCCACCCGAAACAGCAGGGGCACGATGCGCAACTCGCTCAAGCGTCCTATGCCAGCTGTCGATACGCAGCGCGCGCTGCAACGCGAGGCGTTGCATGAGCTCGACGACGGCCAGATCGTGATGCGTCATTTGACGGGCGAGTCCCAGGCGTTCGGCACACTCGTGGACCGCTACCAGACGCGGCTGCTCAACTTCGTCAATCGGACCATCGGTGATCGTGAGCGGGCCGAGGACCTCGTTCAAGAGGTCTTCATTCGGGTCTTCCGCCATCTCCATCGCTTCGACCAGACGAAGAAATTCTCGACGTGGATCTA
>QHTY01000136.1 GCA_003220985.1 Gemmatimonadota bacterium | reverse complement strand
AAACGCATCGGGGAATCGCCCGAGGGGTCGGCCGCCTGGTCCTCACCGTGGGCGGTGACGATTCTGACGGGCGCCCTGTTCGGTACCGTGATGCTCGCGAACGTGTGGCGCGTCATCTGGCCGAAGCAGAAGATCGTCATCGCGTCCGCCGTCGCCGCGGCATCCGGCGGCCAGGCGAACGCTGCGGCCCCGGCCGCGGGCCGCCGCGCGTTCCTCGCCTCGCGCACCAACGTCGTATTCTCGATTCCGATGTTGTTCTTCATGGGTGCGGCATCGCACTTGACCGTTCCCGGCGGCGGGAATCGCCTGGCCTATTGGATCGCGCTCTTCGTGCTGGTCGCGCTGATTGAGATCAATGCGCTCACGGCGACCACCGGACCGACCACCAAGCCGATCGAGAAGATTTCCGGGGTCATCATTACCGGCTTCGTCGTATGGGCCATCGTGTACTACGGGTTGGTGCGGGCATTTTTAGCGCCGTAACGGCCTAACCGATGGCGTCGGTCGCACTCCGCCGGTTGAGCAAGGTCTTCGACGGCGGCATACAGGCCTTGTCCGACCTGGATCTCGACGTGCGGGACGGCGAACTGCTCGTCCTGCTCGGTCCCTCGGGGTCCGGCAAGACCACGATCCTGCGCTGTATCGCAGGCCTGGAAGAGCCGTCCAGCGGCGACGTCGTGATTGGCGAGCGCGTCGTGACCCACGACGCACCTGGCGCGCGTGACGTCGCGATGGTGTTTCAAACTCCCGCGCTGTATCCCCACCTCAGCGTGCGCGAAAACATCGCCTTTCCCCTCGACATGCGCGGCGTGGCCGACGCGCAGGTCGCGCGGCGCGTGGCGGAGGCGGCGGCACGGCTCGCCATCGCGAGCGTCCTGGATCGCATGCCCGACCAGCTGGCGGAAGGAGAACGGCAGCGCGCGGCACTGGCGCGCGCCGTCGTGCGCGCCCCACAGGCATTTCTCTTCGACGAACCGCTCTCACGGCTCGACGCGAACTTGCGAATCGAGCTGCGCGCTGAGCTCCTCGCGCTGCACCGCGCCCTCGGCGCGACCATGATCTACGTGACGCACGATCAGACCGAGGCGATGACGATGGGCCAGCGCATCGCCGTACTGCACGAAGGGCGGCTGCGACAGGTGGGGACGCCCGAGGACGTCTACCTACGCCCCGCCGACGTCCACGTGGCGCGCTTCGTCGGCGCCCCGGGGATGAACGTGCTCCAAGGCCGGGGACGGGGGATGGGCGAAGGAGGACGTGTCGTCGAGGCGGGAAGCCTCACGATCCCCATCGAGCTGAACACCTATGAGGGAGAATTGCAGGTCGGCATCCGACCCGAAAATGTGGGGTTATGCGCGGTCGATCGGGGAGTCGGGAACGTGGATGTGCTGGTCGTTGAGCCGCTGGGCAGTGAGACGCTGGTGCTCCTCAACGCCGGCGGCCAGCGCCTAGTCGCGCGACTCCCGGGGTTCGCCGATGTGCGCGTCGGGATGCGTGTCGGCGTGAACGTCGACCGCCGCCGCTTGCACCTGTTCGACGCGGCGGGCGCGCCGCTGGCATGAGCTCGCGGCGCTGGGTGGCGGCGGCCACCGTGGCCTCGGGGCTCGCGGCGACAATGTCGCTCGTTGTCGTGGCCCTTGCGCAGCGGCACTACGAGCGAGCGTTTGCCTTCCGCATCGCCGGAACGACGGCCGCATATATCTCCGCAGTCACGCCGCCGCCGCCACCACCACCACCCCCACGACCGCCGCGCGTGAGTCGAGCTCGCGGCCGCAGGGCGCCGGTTCCGCCTCCAGGACCTCCACCGCCTCCACCATCCTCCATACCGGCTTCACGCAGCTACGACCTGGTCCCGCTCCTGACGCAGTCCCGGGCGCTGCGGACGCTGCCAGGGTGGTCGTCGGATGTGGAGGTGTACTTCGGCACGGCCCCCCTGGTCGATGCCACGACGGCGCCGCTCTCACCGGATGATCTTGCGCCACTCGCTGCGGGAGGACGCTGGCGCGACGGTGCCGCCCTCGTTCCCCTCAAAGACCGCGACGGGCAGGAGGTCGTTGGTGCCGTCGCCGTAAGGCCGCATCCGGCGCCGCACGGTCCGCTTCCTGGTGGATTCGGTTTCGCGTTTCCCGCCGCGATTCTCGCCGTGACTGTTGCAGCGGTGATCGCGTTTCGGGAGCGCTCGCTGCGGCGCGGCGCGTACATGGGCGCTGCGATGGTGCTGGCGCTGGCGACCTATCTTGACGTGCGTTGGGCCGCACGCGACGGCACGGATCGGTGGCTGGTCGACACACGCCGGCTGCTGCAGGAGGCGGCGACGCGGCTTCCGCCGCCCCGAGTGCGCGTGGCGATCAGTGATCTCGCCGCGCTGGTCCGCGATGGTGAGGTCGCCCTAGGGGAGCCCGCGGAATCCGCACCGCGTCGGGTGCGAGTGGATGGCGAGCGGCGCGCCGTCGTGGCGGTGCTGATCGGTTCCGGTCGCTGGGTCGAGCTGCGGTCGGTGCCCGCCGAGCTCGAGGCGCCGCGATGGTTGCTGCTGCTGCTGCCGTGCGCGTTGCTCGGGCCGATGGCGATCCTGCTCCTGCGTTGGGCGGAGCGGACGCCCGCCCGCCGCCTCCGAGAAGCCGCGATTGCGTGGGGATTCGTGGGACCCGCGGCGCTTCACGTGACGATCTTCACGATCGGTCCGGCGCTGTACGCGATCTACCTCGCGAGCACCGCAAATGTGCGCGCACTGCTGCGCGATCCGTTGACCTGGAACGCGTTCCGGAATACCGCACTGTACGCGCTGTACGTCCCGGTTTCTGTCGCGCTCGCGCTGGCAGCGGCGCTCGCGATCTACCGGTATCGGCACCACTGGGGCGGACGGCTGCTCAGCGCCGCCTTTCTGCTCCCCTACGTCGCCTCGGCTGTTGTCATCGCGCTGCTCTGGCAGGCGATCTACCGATGGGGATCGTTCGGCCTCGGGCGACCGGACTGGTTGAGTAATGCGGGCACCGCACTTCCCGCGCTCATGCTGACATCGGTCTGGGCGCATATGGGCGGTCAGATGCTCGTCTTCCTCGCGGGGCTCCAGGCGATACCACAGGCCTATCTGGATTCCGCACGCGTGGACGGGGCCGGCGCGTGGCGGGGATTCTGGCGCGTCACGCTGCCGTTACTGCGACCGGTCACGTGGTTCGTTGTGCTCACAGGGTTGCTCGGCGCGTTCGAGATGTTCGCACTCGTCTTTGTGCTGACCCAGGGCGGCCCGTTCCCCCCGCGCGCGACCGACGTGCTGGTCCATCGCGTCTACGGAGCCGCATTTGGAGCGCAGGCCTTCGCGGTGGCGTGCGCGCTCGCGGTGGTGTTCGCCGCCGTGCTCCTCTTGCTGACATGGCCACAGCTCGCGATCCTGCGCCGACAGGTCCGCAATGCGTAAGCTGCTGCTTGGAGCGGTCGCATTCGTCCTGGTCGCGCCCTTCCTCTATATGATCTCGGTCTCGTTCATGGGGGAGGCGGAGCTGTTGCGGTGGCCACCGCCGCTCCTCCCGCGCGCGCCGACCACGGCCAACTACACCGCGATGGTCGAGGCGCTGCCGTACGGGCGGGTTCTGCTGAACACGGCGATCCT
>QHTY01000135.1 GCA_003220985.1 Gemmatimonadota bacterium | reverse complement strand
GAAACGCTTGGCGGCGATGGGCGGCTCGACTACATGCTGGTGCCGAAGCTCTTCGGGCTCGCGGAGCGGGCCTGGGCGCCCGATCCGGACTGGGCGAGAGAAACGGACTCCGCGCGCGCCGATTCGCTCTACCGCGAGGCGTGGTCGCGCCTCGTGAACGTCGTTAGCAAGCGCGAGCTGCCTCGGCTCGATCGGGAGGTGCCGGGTTTGAACTACCGGATTCCGGCGCCCGGTCTGAAGGCCGAGGGCGGTGCTGTGTACGCGAATGCCGAGCTGCCCGGCTTCACCCTCCGCTACACGACGGACGGCAGCGAGCCAACGGAGCGCAGCCCAGTGGTCAAGGGCCCGATCCCGTTACGGGGGGGGGCCACCGTTCGCGTCGCCGCGTTCAGCACCACGGGCCGGAAGGGCCACACGGTCAGGCTCGCGGGTCCGTAGCTACTGCGACTCCGTCACCACGTTCGGAATGTTTTTCTGCTTGAGCAGCCCGTTGAACTGTGCCAGGTCCTGCGCCACGAGCTGATCGAAGCGCGTGCGCGACGCGCCCAACTGCTGGCCGAGCAGCTGACGCACCTCGAGCTGCTGGTGTGTGGGCGCGAAATCGGAGCTCGCGATACCGCCAGCGAGGTACGCGATCTGCGCCGCGAGCTTCGCCGGCCAGCGCACGTCGTCCTGGCCTCGACCCGTGAGCCGCAGCTGGTGCAGGTCCCCCTCGACCGTGATGAACTTTTGCTCCAGGGAATCCGCCGCCGCGCGGATGTCAGCGGCCCCGCGATCGGCGGCCAGCACGCTCCGCAACGTGACCAGCTGGCTGCGCACCATCTCGATCTGGTTGATGAGCCCGACCGTGGCGCCGAAATCGCTCTGCAAGTCGAACAGCAGCGAATCCTGCGTCGCGATCTCCTGCTCGCTCCCGCCGGAATTCGGATCTTTAAGCACCACTAGGGGCTGTGAGAACTCCTGGCCCCCCACCGACAGCTTCACCGTGTACGTCCCAGGCGGCATCAACACGGCCAGCGTCCCGATCCCCGGCGCGGGCCGCCACCCCTCGGTCCCGAGCCGCACGTCCGGCGCGTACAGCGGCGGCGTGCGCAACCGGGCCGGCGGCGTGGAATCGGTGCGGAGGTCCCACCACACGCGGTTGATCCCAGAGTTCTTGGTCCCTTTGAGCGTGCGGATCGTCTTGCCCGCCGCATCCTGAATCGCGAGCGTGGCATCGCCGGTGGGTGCGGACTTGAGCCAGTAATTGATCGCGGCGCCGTAGGGCGGATTCTGCCCGGCGGTGGGATCGTCAGTCATCGCGTTCGGCGACGTGATCGAGCGGAACCGGTACGCGGCGCGCGGCTTGAACAGCGCCGCCGTCTGACCACGAACGTCCCCGGTGAGCTGCTGCAACGGCGTCAGGTCGTCGAGGATCCAGAAGCCGCGCCCGTACGTCGAGACCACCAGGTCGTTGAAGTGCTCCTGGATCACGAGCCAGTACACGGGCGCGTGCGGGAGAGTGGTCTGCAGCGGCTGCCAGCTCTCGCCGTCATCGAGGGAGACGTACAACGCACTCTCGGTGCCGAGGTAGAGCAGGCCGCGGCGCACAGGATCTTCGCGAACCACGTGCGCGTAGCTCGCCGGTCCCTTGGCGACGCCGTTCACGATGAGTCGCCAGCTGCGCCCGTAGTCGCTCGTCTTGTAGACGAACGGGTCGCGGCTGTTGGCCTGATGCGCATCCACCGTGAGGTACGCCGTGCCGGTGTCGTAGCGCGACGGTTCTATGTTCGACACCGTGCCCCACGCCGGCATGCCCGGAATGCTGGCCGTGACGTTCGTCCAGTTCTTGCCGCCGTCGCGGGTGAGCTGCACCTGGCCATCGTTCGTGCCTGCCCAGATCACGCCCGCCTTCAGCGGCGACTCGGCGATCGCGAACACGACGTCGCCGTACTCGACGCCGATGTTGTCCGGCGTGAGGCCGCCCGAGATCTGCTGCTTGCTCTTGTCGTTGAGCGTCAGATCGGGGCTGATCACTTGCCAGCTCTTGCCGCCGTCCGTCGTCATGTGGACGAACTGGCTGCCCGCGTAAATGCGGTTGTGATCGTGCGGCGAGATCGTCAGCGGCATCGTCCACACGAAGCGGTACTTCACGTCCGCCGCCGGGAACCCGATGGTGCTCTGCGGCCAGATCTCTACGTTCTGCGCCTGGCGCGTGCGTTCGTCGTAGCGCACCACGATCCCGCCCACGCTCCCGGATCCGGACGCCGACGACCAGATGATGTTGGGATCGGTCGGGTCGGGTGTCGCCCAGCCGCTCTCACCGCCCCCCACCGAATGCCACTCACCACGCGGGATGGTCCCTCCTCCACCGCCGCCCCCGCCGAAGCCGCCGATCTTCGAATTCGACGGCCCGCGCGACGAGGGCCCGTCCTGGCGGTTCCCCATCACGTAATAAGGAATCTGGTTGTCCACGGTGGCGTGATACATCTGCGCGATGGGGAGTTGCACGCGGTCCCAGCTCTTGCCGCGGTTGGTGGAGATCGCGACTTGCCCGTCGTTACCCACGACCATGCGGTTGCCGTCGGTCGGGTCGATCCACATGTCGTGGTTGTCACCGCCCGGCGACTGCGGGAAGGGGACGTTCGTCGTCGTCTCTCCGCCGTCGAGCGTCTTGGAGAACGAGGCGCACAGGAAGTAGGCCTCGTTGTCGCGGTCGGGCGCGACGGCGACGCGCGTGTAGTACGGCTGGCGGCACGACAGCTGCCGATCGTAGGAAACGACGCGCCAGTTGTCGCCGCCGTCATCGGAGCGCCACAGCTCGCCGCGATCGGTGTCCTGGCCGTGGACCGGCACGCCGTCACCCGTCTCGATCAGCGCGTAGATGCGGCTCGAGTTGCTCCGCGACATCGCGAGGCCGACCTTGCCGAACGGCTTCGCCGGCAGCCCGTTGCCGGTCAGCTTCTTCCAGGTCGACCCGCCGTCTGTCGATGCATAGATCCCGCTCCCCGGCCCGCCGCTCTCGCGGCCCCACGTGTGGATCACGAGCTGCCACATCGCAGCGAACAGGATCCGCGGGTTGTTCGGGTCCATCACGACGTCGGCGGCGCCGGTGTTCTCATCCACGAACAGCACCCGCTCCCACGTCTTGCCGCCATCCGTGGTGCGGTACACACCGCGCTCCTGCTGCGGGCCGTAGCTGTGTCCCAGCGCGGCGGCGAAGACGATGTCGGGGTTGGTGGGGTGGATCACGACGCGCCCGATGCGCCCGGTCAGATCGAGGCCCATGTGCTGCCAGGTCTTCCCCGCATCGGTCGACTTGTAGATCCCGTTGCCGATCGAGATGTGACTGCGGATCCACGCCTCTCCCGTTCCGGCCCACACGACGTTCGGGTCTGACGGCGCGACTGCGAGCGCGCCGATCGACTGCACTGGCTGATCGTCGAAGATCGGCTGCCAGTGGATGCCCCCGTCGTTCGTCTTCCAGATGCCGCCCGACGCGGCGCCCGCGTAGTACGTGCTCGCGTCGCCTGCCACACCCGCGACCGCCGCGACGCGGTTTCCTACCGGTCCGATGTAGCGGTAGCGGAGCTGGCTGAACGTGGCGGTATCAGCCGCGGGAGCGGCCGCGGTGGGAGCCGTTGCCGACCGCGCGGCGCGCGCCGGTCGGCGCCCGGCCTG
>QHTY01000167.1:26342-26898 GCA_003220985.1 Gemmatimonadota bacterium | reverse complement strand
CCGAGTTTCCCCGCCTTTGTGAAGCTCCTGCACGACGAGCTAGGGTTCATTGAGGCCGATGAACGCGCGACGCACGAAGCGTTTCGAAAAAAGAAGTGGTGGCAGTTCTGGATTCGGCCGTAGATTGAGGAATGAATTCTTCTTCAGCACGCCGCCAGAATGAGTCCTGATCTCCGCAACGCAAACTATGATGAGTTTCTTGAGTTTGTCTTCGACCACTATCCGGAACACGAAGTCGACAAGAAATGGTATTGGCAGCTGGAGGAGGAAGTGCAGATCGTCCCCTCGCGTGCTATCGAGTACATGACGCGCTTGTGTGCGGACTCAGCGCAGCTTCTCGAGCAGTACACGCCGATGCAGATAGCGGAGGGCCTGAATTACGTTTTCGGCACGGCTGGTCACACAGCGTTTCTCGATCAGCTCTGGAATCCCGACATTGCATGGCCTGCGCGTCGGCGGTGCATACTCGCGATTCCACACCTGTACAAGAACGTGCTGGAGCGCGCTGCCGATGGCGTTGGAGGTTGCGCCTACATGCTCTGGGACTCGATCGCGT
>QHTY01000167.1:21588-26214 GCA_003220985.1 Gemmatimonadota bacterium | reverse complement strand
AGAAAGGCGCGCTGCATGGTCTCGGGCATTTGAGCCACCGCGATAGCGCGCGGGCGATTCGTACATTTCTGTCTTCTGATCGCAACCTGGATGGGGCGGTGCGGACATATGCGGGGGAGGTGCTTGAGGGCTACTTCCAATGAAGCTTGCGGTTCTCGGTGTCCTCCTCTCAGGTCTCTGGTGGCCGTGCTTGGCGCATTCATAGGAAACTGTCTTCAGGATGTGATCAGTGGCGTCGTGTGGTATGACAGCTTGCTCTCTGATGACGGCAAATGGGCGACTGGGCTTGCCGTGGTGCGCATCGTCGCCGACACCGTTGCGGCCCAGCTGCGGCGCCCTGCGCCGAGCCCGTCTGTGACGTTACAGCGGGTTCTCGCAGGCGTTTGTCGGGAGATACCGGGCATCGATCAGTCGAGCGAACCCTGACCCTTCCGTGGCGCTTCCTCTTGCCGATCGTGTACGCGGTCGTGATTCTCGGACTGACAGTCTGGGTAATTATTTGGACGCGCCGTGGGCCGCCGCCAGACGAATCGCACTACGCCTTGATCGGCTACGTTGCGGTACCATTCGGGTTGCCGTGGAGTCTTCTGTTCGCCGGCTGGTGGATCAACAGTGGCCTAGTCATCAATGCGGTGGTGCTCTACGGATTGGGATGGCTTATCGACGGCGCTCGGCGTCTGTCGTAGAATTATCATATGACCCTCTGCGCTCGCTCTCTCACTGTCGCCGCGGCTCTCACCGCAGTGTTCGGCGCTGCGACCGTCGGCCAATCGCGCCCGCCGGTTCGAGCCGTGCGGCGAGTCGTTGACTCCTTGGCACATGCCTACATCGATGCCGAACGCTCCCCGGCCGTATCGATCGAGATCCTCCGGGGCAGGGACACGATCGTGCGCGCGGGTTATGGCTTTGCGGACCTCGAGCAACAGGTCGGAGCCTCGCCGTCGACGCTGTACCAAATCGGATCGATCACAAAACAGTTCGCGGCGGCTGCCGTCATGCGCTTGGTAGAAGCCGGCCGCATCAATCTGGACGACTCGATCAGCGGCTACATCAATGGACTGCCAGCAGACTGGCGGCGGGTGAGCGTGCGTCAGCTGCTCAATCACACGTCGGGCATTCCCAGCATGACGGACATTGGGCCGAGGTGGCTGAACCGTTGGCGCGAGGACATGCCCACGGACACGCTCGTTGCACTCACCGCGCGAGATTCGATGTGGTTCAAGCCGGGGACTGCGTGGCGCTACGACAATACCGGCTACATTCTCGTCGGCATGCTGCTCGACCGCGTGACGGGAGAGCCCTTTCCCAGCTACCTCGAAACGAAGCTCCTGCGTCCGCTCGGCCTGGCCCACAGCTACTACTGTGACCTCAATCGTGTGCTTCCTGGCCGGGCGGCGGGGTACGACCACGATTCGACGGGCTGGCACCGCGCCCCGTACTTCAGCATGACGCAGCCATACTCGGCCGGGGCGATGTGTGCGACGGTCGATGATGTTGCGCGGTGGAATCTCCTCCTGTCCACAGGGAAGGTGGTGACGCCGGCATCGTATCGGACCATGACGACGCCGACGGGCGCCGCTCAGGCGCGACGTTACGGCTTTGGTCTCGTCGTCGACACGCTGGGCGGCCACCGCATGATCCAGCATGGCGGCGGGATCATCGGGTTCACGAGTGTAAACGGGTACTTTCCCGATGACTCGTTGTCCGTCACCGTGCTCACAAACTCCGGTTCGTTTGGGCCTGATTCTCTATTTAGAAACGTAGCGCGTGCAGCTTTGGGACTTCCTCTGGTTGGTATCTCGGAGCCTAGACCTTAGGTGTCAACACCAGAGTCTCGACATGCAAAGCCCAAGTAAATCGTGGGCCTCGCTACTCGGACAGGCGCCAGGACGCACGGAGCGTTCACCGGGCGCGGACATGGAGGAGGGCACGGGATCGAACGTAATCGGTAGTTAAGTTGTCTCCACATGACGCAAATCGCGTTCGCCGGAGTCGGCGTCGATTTCGGCGACACCACTCTCTTCTCGAATGTCTCGTTCACCGTCGCCCCAGGCGAACGGTGGGGCATCGTCGGCCGTAACGGCTCGGGCAAGACCACGTTGTTCCGGCTGCTAACGGGCGAGCTCGAGCCCACGCGCGGCAGCATCGCCCGTGCGCCCGGCCTGCGCGTCTCGCTGCTGGAACAGCACCGCGACTACGGCGCCGCGACGACGGTGTGGGAGGCCGCCGCCGGGGAGCTGGCCGAGCTGCTGGCGTTGGAGCAGTCGCTCGTGAAGCAGGCGGCCGACCTGGCGCACGACGCCTCGCCGCGCGCCCTCGCCCAATACGGTGAGGACCTGGAGCGGTTCGAGCGCGAAGGGGGCTACGCCGTCACGGCACGCATCGATGCGGTGCTGCACGGTCTGGAATTTGATCCCGCGCGGGCCCGCGTCACCCCGCTCTCCGCCTTGAGCGGCGGCGAGCTCGGCCGCCTCGGTCTCGCGCGCCAGCTGATGACGACCGCCGACGTATTGTTGCTCGACGAGCCGACCAATCACCTCGATCTCGAAACCACACGCTGGCTCGAGGAATACCTCGCCGCGAGCGGTCGCACGGTGCTGCTGGTGAGCCACGACCGCGCATTTCTCTCCGCCACCGTGGATCACGTGCTGCACTTGGAGGGAAAGACCGCGACGCCGTATACCGGTGGCTACGCCGCCTTCGTGACGCAGCGCGCCGAGCGCCGACTCGCGCAGCAGCGGGCGTACGACCAGCAGCAGCGCACCATCGCACACGAGAAGGACTACATCGCGCGCAACATCGCTGGACAAAATACCAAACAGGCCAAAGGCCGGCGCAAGCGGCTCGAGCGGCTGCCGCGGCTCAGCCCCGTCATCGGTGCCGAAGGGACGATGGCGGTGCGCTTCGAAGTCCCGGAGCGCGGCGGTGATCAGGTCGTCAGCGCGAGGAACGTGAGCGTGGGGATCGGCTCCCCCCCACGCGCGCTGGTCGAGCGGTTCAGCGGAACACTGGAACGGACCGGCGTGCTCGGCATCATCGGCCGCAACGGGGCGGGCAAGTCCACGCTGCTGCGGGCGCTCCTGGGCGAGCATCCGACGCAGGCCGGCGAGCTGCGGCTCGGCACGTCGATCACGGTCGGCTACTACCGGCAGGATCTGTCGCAGGTGCCGCTCGACCGCACGCTGTACGATGTGATCGTGGGACTGCGGCCAAAGTGGGAACGCGGTCGGATCCAGGGACACTTGGGACGATTCGGGTTCTCAGGGCAGGAGGTCCAGCGGCGCGCCGACTCGCTGTCGGGCGGCGAGCGGGCGCGCGTTGCACTCGCCATCCTGATGCTTTCGGGCGCGAACCTGTTGGTGCTCGACGAGCCGACCAATCACCTGGATGTGGAATCCATCGAGGCGCTCGAGGACGCGATCGAAGCGTACGACGGCACTGTCATTCTGGTGAGTCACGACCGGGCGCTGCTGCGCGCCCTGACGACGCGGATCTGGATTCTGCACGAGCGCCGCATGACCGAATTCGCTGGCAGCTTCGCGGAGTGGGAAGAAGTCAGCACCGAGCGCGCTCATGCCGCGGCGGTCAGCGCCGCCGAGGAGCAGGCGCTGCGGCAGGTGCACGAGCATCAGCGCGTCGCGCCAAAACCCAAGCAGGACCCGCGCAGGGAGCTGCGCCGCGCACAGCGCGAGCTCGAGGAGGCGGAGGCTCGGGTCGCGGAGCTCGAGGCGCAGGTGGCGAAAGTGGTAGCGGCGCTGGAAGACCCGGCGCTCTACACTCGTCCCGACGGGACTCGGGCGGCTCACGAGCTCGGCACTCAGCTCGAGACTCTCAAGCGCGACCTCGAGGCAGGGCTCGACCGGTGGACGCAGGCAACCGAGCAAGTAGAGATGCGGGCGCCGCGATAAGGATGTTGGTGATGCCGGGAGCGTGTCGCGTTGGCGCGACACAGCGCTCCCGAGTTCCAGAGCAGGTCGAGATGCCTTCTTGACGGACTCGCGCGGCGCCGTTCTCGTTGGCTGGTGTCAACACCAGAGTCTCGACATGCAAAGCCCAAGCAAATCGTGGGCCTCGCTACTCGGACAACCAACAACGCGGAATCAAGTCCTTCCGCAGCCAAGATCCCTCTATTGTGGGAGCGGTTCAGCAAAGAGCGTTGGCCTGAGCGGCTGGAGAAAATTGGTGCGTTCGGACCGACAATTGCAGTCTATTCAGCGTATGAAAGTGATGCCTCTGGTAGCTACCAGCTGTTGGTGGGGCGCCAAGTGCGCGATTCGCGACCGGTGTCGCCGCCGCTGCAAATCGTTTCAATTGCTCAAGGGTCGTATCTGGCGTTCCGGTGTTCCGGCCCACTCCCACAAGCCGTGATTGATGGCTGGCGCGACGTGTGGGCATATTTTGGGCGCGACAACGTGCCGGCGCGCGCCTATACCGCCGATTTTGAGATATATGGCGACGCGGGCCCTGTTGAGATCTGGGTGGCAGTTCAAGATCGCTGAGCGTGGTGCCTAACATGTGCCTGAAGCTGGCGGCGCCCGGCGTCTAAGGTAGAATACCATTTGTGATCATTCTTATTGGGCGCCGCAGCTTAGGCGCGATCCATTAGGCCGAGCGTGAGCTATGCGT
>QHTY01000167.1:20939-21583 GCA_003220985.1 Gemmatimonadota bacterium | reverse complement strand
GCGGTTAACGAACCCGCCGATAGCGAGAAGGAGATCGAGCGACAGACCCAAGAGAAAGCCGAGCTCGTCCCTCCAGCGCGCCGGCCGCCGACAGCAGTAGGTGCTGAGACTCCACCGCTCCCTCCCAAGGAGCCGCCCCGGTCCCCTCCGCCACCCAGTCCGAGTCCTCAGCGTCGCCCTGTGGTTTCTGAACGCCAGCGGCTGGCGCTCACCGACTTGGTGCAGGCCCTTCGCATGGCTGTTGGGGTCCTACTCGATGTTGCGGATGCGGCAGCGGACGTGATTGTCAGGGGGCTGGAAGGTCGAGCTTAGGCGTGGGAGCGCCGATCCTTGATCTGGATCTTGGCTGGGTGCTCCTCATTGCAATTGGCGGAGTGCCACTCGCTGCTTGTGCCACTGGATCCGGCGGTGCCGCGAAGGCGCCGCGACGTTCAGAGACACATACGGTATGGTTTCGGGAGGACGTGACCCCGGTCAGGCGTGTCCTGACCGCGCCAGTGGAGACGGTATGGGCCGCACTGCCGCAAGGTTTCGCGGACCTCGGGTTCCCCAGCGGCGCGTCGGCCCGAGAAGCAGAGCGGGTCTATCTGACGCCGTCGCTGAGGATCCACGGGCGGCTCTACCGGGGCGAGCTCAACTCCGTC
>QHTY01000167.1:18538-20933 GCA_003220985.1 Gemmatimonadota bacterium | reverse complement strand
CGACTGCGGACACGCTGTCGGAGGTGGGCGTGCGGCCGACTCGTATGAAGTTACGTTTGCAATGCTGGTCCGTTTAACGCCGCAGGACGGGGGCCGCAGTTTGGTAGAAGTGGTCATTGACGGGACTGCTCGTGACCGAACCCTGAATTTGTCCAACCCTGTCTTCTGTACGGGCACCGGACGACTGGAGACGGAGTTCCTGCAGCGACTCGAGGCACGCACCAGGTCCCAGCCGCCCTGACTTCTCCTTGTCGCCCAAGGTACTCACCCTCAGCACGTGAAAGGCGGAAAGGAGGCGTCGGTGCACGTGGTGTCGTGTATGCCGGTCATCCCAAGCGCGGATCTCGAGAAGAGTCTGCGCTTCTGGGTGGAGGGTCTCGGTCTTACCATGGACCGAGCGATGCGGCAGGACGGTCGCCTCATCGGCTGCATGGTTCACAATGGGCACTTGTACTTTTGGCTCAATCAACGAGCGGGCACACCGATCAAGCCAGAGGACTACGAGGGCGTTCGGCTCTACTGGGCGCCCCGTGATATCCACGGACTGAGAGCTCGACTGGAACGGCTAGGCTACGCCGTCTCAGAGATCACTGACCGCGACTATGGTCAGACTGAGTTCTTTGTGACGGACGATGACGGATACTCGCACTGCTTTGGAGTAGCAACTAGCAAGGGTGGCTAGCCATGACAAAGCGCCGCAACGTCGTCGTCCACATCGCAACCAGCGCGGACGGCTACATCGCGCGTGCTGACGGGGACCTCGAGTGGCTGACGTCCCGCCCGGCTCCCAAAGGTTTCTATGGCATCAACACCTTCATGAAGTCGATCGACACGATGGTGCTTGGCCGGAAGACCTACGAAGCGAGCCTGCGCATGGGGGCGAAGTTCGACTCCAAGAGTCGGCACATCGTCTTCTCCCGTCACGCACCACCAGCCGGTGCCCCGTCAGGCGTGCAGTTTGTGAACGGTGCCATCGGCCCATTCGTGAGCCGTCTTCGGGAGCAACCTGGCAAGGATATCTGGTTGATGGGCGGCGGCGGGCTCATCGCCTCCTTTCTTGACGAACACGCGATCGACGAGTTCGTCATCAGTGTGGTGCCGGTGTTGATTGGGGACGGCATTCCACTGATCGCGCGGCGTCGGCGCCACGTGCTCTTGGATTTGCACTCCGTCGAACGCTTTGAGGATGGTCTGGTTCAACTGCATTATCGCGTCCAGAACCATTCTCCTTGACGTTGCTACTCCGATGCCGGCTCGGCTCGACAGCCCTGTGAGGAAGAGTATTTTGAGGCACGTATGACCGCCATCAAGACGAAGCCGCGGGTGACGTCCCTCGCTCCGCAGTTCCTGGTTGACGACCTTGACCGCTCGATCAGCTACTACCAGAAGCTCGGTTTTACATTCGGCGAGCCGTGGGACGGGTTTTACGCGATCGGTCAGCTGGACGGGCTGGAGCTTCACCTGAAGGAAGCGCCCAAGAACGCCGAAGACCGCCGACACCGGCGTGTGAACGAGCATCTCGACGCGGCGGCGGGTGTTGACGGCATCGAGGCGTTCTATGAGCAATGCACAGCGAACGGCGCAACGATCATCAAGCCGCTCACGGCGACTCCCTGGGGCACGAAGGACTTCTACGTCGAGGACCCCGATGGCTATGTCGTCTGCTTCGGGGGTCGCCCGCGGAGCGGCGGATTGAGCCATGGAGCTCCTGCCTCTCGACGCTTCTCACGACGCTTTGCTTCAGTCCCTCCAAGTTCAGGAGGACGTCTGGGAGTTCCTCGGCCCGCTGCCCGAGCCAGGTGCAGGCGGCACCGACCGGCTCTTCGTCGTCGTGGAAGGTCGCGTGCCGCTGGGAATTGGCGGGTTGGTCCGATCTCAGGCGTTCGATGGGAAGGACTTCGAGGTCCTGTGCGCGATGCGGTCGGAAGCTCAACGCCGCGGACTCGCCAAACGCGCGTGCGAATTGATTCTCACGTGGGCATTCGAGACGGCCAAAGTCGAGCGCGTCATTGCGTGCATCGATGACCATAACGACGGGGCGCGATCCATCGCCACGAAGATCGGCATGAAGGAACTCTGCGCGCTGCCGCCGCGGAGAACCGTCTATGTGAAGTATCGGGACGAGCGCACCTCAACACGCGCTTAGGTCGCCTTTACTTCATCCCACAGTTTGTCCAGCTCCTCCAAACTCGCGCGTCCCATCTCGAGACCTCGCTGCTCCGCCAGCTTTTCCATCCTCTCAAACCGGTCGGTGAATTTCGCGTTCGCGCGCTCGAGCGCCTGCCCGGCCTCGATGCCGTGCTTGCGCGCGAGATTCACGGCTGCGAAGAGCAGGTCGCCAATCTCCTCTTCGATCGTTTCCCGCCTCCCGTTTCCCGTTTCCCGTTCTAACTCG
>QHTY01000167.1:16568-18514 GCA_003220985.1 Gemmatimonadota bacterium | reverse complement strand
GGCCCCTTCGCATCCGGCCAGTCGAATCCGATACCCGCCGCGCGCTCCTGCAGTCGATACGCCATGAGGAGCGGCGGCAATGTCGCCGGAAGGCCGGCGAGCGTGCTACGTTTCCCGCCGGCACGAGGCTCGCGACGTTTCACGAGTTCCCATCCCGCATGATCGTCACGGCCTGCGCGAACGTCGCCGAAGAGGTTCGGATGCCGCCGCCACATCTTTTCTTCGAGTGTGTGCGTGACGACCTCGGCATTGAATTGCGACCGCTCCTCACCGATCACGATCTGAAACGCGAGATGCAGGAGCAGATCACCCAGCTCATCCCGCATGGCCTCCGGATCGTCGGTCTGGATGGCGTGGTCGAGCTCGAGAGCTTCTTCGACGAGGTAGGGACGCAGAGTCTGCGGGGTCTGCGCGCGGTCCCACGGACAGCGCTGCCGCAGTTCCCGCACGAGTCCCAGAGCGCGTCCAAGCGCTGAATCGCCTTGCATTTAGCCTCCGGGCCGGGTATCATACCCGCGCCAGTGAGCGTGTCAACGAGAGGCGAGGCCTGGGTGGAAGTGGACGTGGAAGCCCTCGTCGACAACGCCCGAACGGTAGCAAAGATAGCAGACACGCGGCTCCTCCCTGTCGTCAAGGCGAATGCGTACGGGGTCGGAGCCGTCCTAGTCTCTAAGGCCCTCGAGCAGCTCGATCCCTGGGGCTACGGCGTCGCCACGATCGAAGAAGGTGCGGAGCTGCGCGCGGCCGGCATCACGCGGCCCATCCTCGTGTTCATGCCGGCGCGCGCGCGACTGTTCGATGCGTACGACCGCCATCAGCTGACCCCGGCGCTCGGCGACGCCGGCAGCATTCTCGAATGGACGACGCGTGGCGACCGTCCTTTCCATATCGAGATCGACACGGGAATGGGGCGCGCCGGCGTGCGCTGGGACGAGGTCGACGAGCTGGGCGAGGCGCTCGACACGGCGTCGTTCGAAGGATGCTACACGCACTTCCAGTCGGCCGACAGGCAAGACGGGTCCGCGGAGCGGCAGCTCGAGCGGTTCTCGAAGGCGGTGGAGCGCTTGCCGCGCCGGCCGGCGCTGCTGCACGTCGCCAATAGCGCCGCCGCGCTGCGCGGCAAGCAGTTCGCGTTCGACCTGGTGCGTCCGGGCATCTTCCTGTATGGCGGCGTGCCCGCCGAGGGACTGCCCGCGCCGAAACCGGTCGTGACCGTCCGAGCCCGAGTGATCAGTGTGCGGCGGGTGCGCAAAGGTGAGAGCGTGAGCTACCTCGAGAGGTGGGCGGCGCCACAAGATACCGTGATCGCGACACTCAGAATCGGGTACGCCGATGCGATCCGGCGTTGTGCCGGTTCGAGTGGTAACGCGCAGGTCCTGTTGCGAGGCAAGCGCTGTCCCATTGTAGGGCTCGTGCAGATGGACATGACCCTGGTGGAGACGGGCACGCTCGAGGTACAGGTGGGAGACGTCGCGACGATCGTGGGTGCGGAAGCCAAGGAGCGGATTACGCTGGAGGAATTCGCGGCTTGGAGCGGTGAGGTGCCGCATGAGTTTCTGACCGGACTCGGCGCCCGATTGCCGCGCGTTGTCGTGTGAACTATGGCATGGGCCGGGCAGCGATCATCGTGCTCGATGGACTCGGCGCCGGGCCCGCGCCCGACACCTCTGCCTACGGTGACGCGGGATCGGATACGCTGGGTAATGTTGCGCGCGCGGTCGGCGGACTGCAGCTGCCCAACCTGGAACGGCTGGGATTAGGCAAGTGCCATGACGGTCTCGGCATCGCCGGGATGGCGCGGGACGCGAGTCCCACGGCCGCGCATGGAATCGCACAGCCGGCCTCGGCGGGAAAGGACAGCACGACGGGCCATTGGGAGATTTGCGGCGTGCTGTTGGAGCAGGCGTTTCGGACGTATCCGCGCGGCTTCCCGGTTTCGCTGTTGG
>QHTY01000167.1:0-16477 GCA_003220985.1 Gemmatimonadota bacterium | reverse complement strand
TCTATACGTCCGCGGACTCGGTTTTTCAGATTGCGGCGCACGAGGGCACCGTGCCGCTGGCGGAGCTATACGACGCCTGCGCCGTCGCGCGCCAGCTGCTTGCCGGCGAGCACGCCGTCAGTCGCGTCATCGCACGTCCGTTCGAGGGCAGTCCGGGGGACTACCGCCGCACGGCGCATCGCAAGGATTTTTCGATTGCGCCGACCGGAACGACGCTGCTGGATCTGATGGCCGACGCGGGCGTCGCGCGCATTGGCATCGGCAAGGTGGACGACCTGTTCGCCGGGCGGAACATCAGCAGCGAGCACACGCCGACGAATGCCGATGCCTACCGGCTCATCGAGCGCGCACTCGATACGCTCAAAACCGGGTTTGTGTTCGTGAACGTGATCGAATTCGATCAATCGTGGGGGCACCGCAACGACGTGCCGGGGTTCCATGAGGGTCTCAAGGAACTGGATGCGTGGATCCCGCGCCTGCTCGCGCGCCTGCGCCCGGACGACGTGGTGATGCTCACGGCGGATCACGGCAACGATCCGACGACGCCGTCGACCGATCATTCGCGCGAGGTCGTCCCGGTACTCGTCCTCGGTCCCGGCGTGCGTCCCGTTGCGCTGGGCACGCGTCGCACGTTCGCCGACTTGGGGCAGACCGTGGCGGAGTACTTCGGCTTGCCCGCGCTCGCCGCGGGCGTGTCGTTTCTCAAGGACGTTGCGGCATGAACGACCTGGTGCAACGGGCGCGAGAAGCGATGCGCCACGCCTGGGCGCCGTACAGCAATTTTCACGTGGGTGCCGCCATCGAGTCGGCTGACGGCGCGGTGTACGTCGGCTGTAACGTGGAAAGCGCGTCGTACGGGCTGACCATCTGCGCGGAGCGCATGGCGATCGGCGCCGCGGTCGTTGGTGGCGCGCGGCAGCTCAAGCGTATCGTCGTCACGACGGACGTCGATCCGCCGGCGGCCCCGTGCGGTGCGTGTCGCCAGCTGCTGGCGGAATTCGGGCTGGGGTTGGAAGTGACCGCGGTGGGGCCGTCCACGCAGAAACGCTGGACGCTGGCCGCGCTGCTACCGGATGCCTTCACGAAGGAGACGTTGGATCGGTGATGCGGCGACTCGGTTGGCTCCCATTCCTGCTTGTCGTAGCGGCGTGTTCCGAGAATTCGACGTCGCCGGGGGTCTGCCCGAACTTCTGCCCGGGCGGATCGATCAGCATTCAGGACACGGTCTTCGGGGCGATCATCAGCCGCGATTCCTCGTTCCGCGGATACTTCCAGAGCGATCACGCGACCCTGATGACGGCGGCGGACTCGCCGGGCGTGATCGATAGCCGGCCGTTCTTCACGATGCAGACGATGATTACGCGGATTGCGCCGAAGGCGGGCGATACGACGACTGTGCCGATCATTGTGGACTCTGTGCGACTGCGGCTCACGATCCCACATCGCGACAAAGAGGCGACCAACCTGCGCCTCAAACTGTTCCAGCTTCCCGTCGCGGTGGACTCGACGTCCGATTTTGCGTCGCTCGATCCGTATTTCACAGCGTCGCCCGTTGACAGCGTCAATATCTCGAATCTCCTGGCGCTGCCGAAGACGACGGATTCGGCCATCATCAGCTTCTGGAAGGACTCGATCCGGGTGGACACCGCCGGCAACGTGCTGCAGATCCAAGCCGACTCGTCACTGCTCCTGTCCCTGAAACTCGATACGCTGCAGGCGCCGCTCAGCGACACCGACTCGGGTCGTGTGGCCTATGGCCTCCGTGTCGCGGCGGACTCGTTCGCGAGTCTCCGGGTGACGACATCGGAGCTGTCGGGAAGCGGCCCGCAGCTCCATTGGTACTACCACTACACGATTCCCGATACCGTTTCGACCAAGCCGGACAGTGTCGTGAATGCCGACCGCATTGTCTCGACGCTGTTCGACAACTTCGTGTTCGATCCGCCGTCGGCGGCGCTCGACTCCAATCTGACGGTCGGCGGCGTGCCGTCGGCCCGCTCGTTCCTCCGGGTCACGATGCCGGCGTTTCTCCATGACAGCCTCGACATCGTACGGGCGACGCTGGTTCTCGTTCCGGTGAACGCGGTGCAGGGTGTGCCGAGCGACTCGTTCGCGCTCGAAGGCCGCAACGTGACCACCGACATCGGCGCCAAATCGCCGCCCGGCAGCACTGCGTCATTGATCGCGACCAGTTTCGTCCATATCGGCTCAGCGGACACTGTGCGGCTCGAGGTCACGAACCTCGTGCGCGCGTGGTCGCTCGACACGACGCTGGTGACTACCATTCTCCTCCGGCAGCTGATTCCCATTCCAGGATTTCCAGCAGCGAACTGGCCGGAGGCGGCGTCGTACACCCAGGCGCGGTTCTATTCGTCGCGCGCGCCGGCATTCCGGCCGTCGCTCCGCGTGACGTACGTCCACCGCTTCCAGTTCGGGAAACCATGAAGACCGCGGCGCTGATATGCCTGGCGCTCCTGGCGGCCGGCCACCTGGCTGCGCAGGACTCGCAATTCGGTATCAAGGGTCTGGGTACGCCCGGCAAATGGGAGAGCGTCCGGGCGCGCACCACGGGCGGCGCGTTCGCACCGTTCGATCCGTTCTCGCCCCTCACCGATGCGTCGCTCGCGGATGCGCGGCGCATGAGCGCGAGTATCGCCGGCGGGACCTCGTGGCGGACGCTCGAGCCCACGGGCGGCGCGCAGGCCTCGCTCCGGGGGACACGGTTTCCCGCGCTCGTCATCGCCGGGCCGGTGACGCGTCGCATCGTGGTGGGTGGCGGCTTTGCGACCTATCTCGACCGCACATTTGGAATACGGCTCCAGGACACGATCGACCTGCGGGGCGTGCAAGAGCCGATCACGGACGAGATCACGAGCGATGGCGCGGTCTCGGACCTCCGGCTCGCGGCCGCCGCCCGACTCCATAGTCGCATCGCGCTCGGCCTGGGCTTCCATCTGCTCACCGGTTCCACACGAGTCGTGGCCACCCGAACCTTCGCCGACAGCACGAACTACCGCACCTCGACCGCTCGCGACGAGGTGGCGTACTCCGGGAAGGGCGGCTCGGCGAGCCTGCTGCTCGACGTGACGCGGGATTTGCGCTTGGCCGGCTGGGTTCGGTCCGACACGAGACTTCGCGCGGACCTCGGCGGCCGCGAGGTCGCCAACAGCGAACTGCCGCTCACGTATGGGGCGGGCGTGCTCTGGCGGGCGGGAACCCAGGCGAGCCTCGCGGGAACCGTGATGTGGCGCAATTGGGCGGCGGCGTCGACCGGGGGAAGCGCGGATTCGACCGTGCACGACACGTTCAATTGGTCGGTCGGGGCCGAGATCGGCTCGTTGGGAACGCCGATCCGCTTCGGTGTGCGCGGTGGACAGCTTCCGTTCGGCATCGGCAAGGCGCCGAGCGAGGTCGGCTACTCTGCGGGGCTGGGACGACAGTTTTCCGGCGGCCGCGGCCGGCTCGACATTGGCCTCGAGCGTCTCGAGCGCAAGGGCACGGGGCTCAACGAACGGGTCTGGACGTTCCTGGTGGGACTGACGGTGCGGCCGTGAAGGTTTATTTCCACACCTTCGGGTGCAAGGCCAACCAGTACGACACCGAGCGCGTGCGCCAGGCATTTGATGAGAGCGGCGGCGTCGCCGTGGATGATCCTGCGCTCGCGGATATCGCCGTCGTCAACTCCTGCACCGTCACGAGCGAGAGTGAAGTCAAGTTGCGCCGTTTCGTGCGCCACATCGCCAAGGCGAGTGGCGCGCAGACGATCGTGATGGGCTGCGCGGCGGCGCTGGACGACGGGACGATCGCCGCGTTGCCTTCGGTGCGCGCGGTGGTGGCCAATGCGGATCCGGCGATGGTGTTGCGGGCGGCGGGGTTGACCTCACCCCCTGACCCCCTCTCCGTTTCACGGAGAGGGGGAACGACTGGCAAGACCAGGGCCCTCCTCAAGATCCAGGATGGGTGCGATGAGCACTGCACGTTTTGCGCGACGACGCTCGCGCGCGGCAACAATCGCTCGCGGCCGGTCGCCGAGCTCGTCGCAGAAGCGCGTGCGCTGGCGGAGCACCATGCGGAGATCGTGCTGACCGGCGTGCACATCGGGACGTACGGAACGGACGTGCGTGGTGCGTCGTGCGTCGTGCGTTCGCTCGGACAATTGGTCGAGGTCCTGATCGACGCCGTCCCGGCCGTCCGGTTTCGGCTGTCGAGCGTCGAGGCCACCGAAGTCGACGACACGCTTGCTCGTCTTTTGATCGAGGCGCCAAGGAATCTCGCCGCGCACCTGCACGCGCCGTTGCAGTCGGGCTCGAACCGTGTTCTGAAACGTATGGGCCGGCACTGGTACACGGCGGAGTCGTATCGCGCGCGGCTCGAGTGGTTGGCGGAGCGGCTGCCTGTGTTTGGTTTAGGCGCCGACGTGATCGCGGGCTTTCCCGGCGAGACAGACGCCGATCACCACGCCTCCCTCGCGCTGTTACACGCCCTGCCGTTTACGTATTTGCATGTCTTTCCATTCTCCGTGCGTCCCGATGCCGCTGCGGCTCGTCTTTCCGGTCAGCTTCGGCCGCAAGTCATCCGTGAGCGCGCGCGGGAGCTGCGTGCGGTGGGCGAGGCGAAAGCGGCAGCCTACCGAGCGCGCCGCAGAGGGCAGACGGCTGATGGCGTCGTTTCCGGCCGTCACCAGGGCCGCCTGGAGGTGATGACGGAAGATTATTTGAGCATCTATCTTGATACGGACCTGTGGGACGGGCGTCCCCGGTTCGAGGTGACGGTCAACTAGCATGCGGCGCGTCTACATCGAGACCTACGGCTGTCAGATGAACGTCTCGGATTCCGAGCTGATGTTCGGCGTCCTGGGACGTGATGGATACGTGCGGACCGACGATCCGGCCGTCGCGGACGTGTTGCTGATCAACACGTGCGCCGTGCGCGATCACGCCGAGCAACGAGTCCTCGGTCGCATGGGTGAGTTGAAGCGCTACAAACGGCCGGGTGACGTGATGGGGGTCGTGGGCTGCATGGCACAACGTCTGGGACCAAAACTCTTGGCCAGCGTGCCGCAGGTGGATCTCGTGATCGGTCCAGACGGCTACCGGGCGCTGCCCGAGCTCATCGCGCGCGCGCGCGATGGTCAGCGTGCCGCCGAGGTCGAGTTCAAGCAGTGGGAGCACTACGAGGATGTGCCCCCCGTGCGCGACAACCCGATCTCAGCGTTCGTGACGGTCCAACGTGGCTGCGATTATCGGTGCACCTTCTGCATCGTTCCGATGACGCGTGGCCCGGAGCGGAGCCGCAAGTTGGCCGACGTGGTGGGCGAGGTCGCCCGGTTGGCGCACGGCGGTACCAGCGAGGTCACGCTTCTTGGCCAGACAGTCAATAGTTATCACGACGGCGAGCACGACTTCGCCGACCGGGCCGTGGGTGCCGTCGATGGCATTCGGCGCCTCCGGTTCACGTCGCCCTATCCCACCGACTTCACGCCGCGCGTGCTCGCGGCGATGGCCGAGACCCCCGCGGTTTGCGAACACGTGCATCTGCCGGTGCAGAGCGGCAGCGCGCGCACGCTCAAGCGGATGCTGCGACGCTACGACCGCCGGCAGTACCTGGACGTTGTGGCGGCGCTGCGCGCTACCGTGCCCGGGATCGCGCTCTCGACCGACATCATCGTGGGATTCCCCGGCGAGACCGAGGGTGATTTCCAGGAGACGTTGTCACTCGTCGAAGCAGTCGCGTTCGACGACGCGTACACGTTCAAGTATTCCGTCCGCGAGGGCACGCCGGCGGTCAAGATCAAGGATCACGTCTCGGAGGAGACCAAGACCGAGCGCATCGGCCGGCTCATCGAGGTGGTCCGGCGCGTGGCGAAACGGAAGAACGTCGGGCTCGTCGGTTCTGCGCACGAGGTGCTGGTCGAAGGGCCGGCGAAGCGCGGAGACCTGCTGCAGGCGCGCACGCGCACGAACAAGATCGCGCTGCTCGAGGGCCCTCCCGACTGGATCGGAACGTACCGGCACGTGCGCTTCACCGGGACGACCGGCTCGACGTTCACGGCCTGGCCCCTTGACGACTATGGTGTTCTTGCCAGGTCAGGGGGTGAGGTCGCGTGGCGGTAACGAACGTGACAATGGAAGTCGTCCAGAGCGAATACGAAAGCCTGCGCGACTCCTTCCCGAGATTTTGCGGCTGCGACACCTGCCGCGGCGATGTGCTCGTCTTCGCCCTCAACCGCCTGAGCCCGCATTATGTGTCGACCCGCCAGGGCGAAATCCTGACCGAGTTGTCCCTGCACAGCGATCAGGAGAAAGCCAAGCTGGACGTCGCGTTGCTCGAAGGATTCCGCAAAGTCGCCCTCGCCCCCCGCTGCGGAGCGAAACCCACGCAGCTGTAGTCTAGGCCGGCGGTGCGCCCGCCGATCCTGTACCTCACTATCGCGTTCGGAGTCGGCCTTTGGGCCGGGCTCTCGGGGCGTGGGGAGTGGGGAGTGATTCTTCCCGTGCTCCTCGGAGCTAGTGTGGTGTCACGCCGCGCGCCGCTCGGCGCCGCGGTCGGCGTCATGCTCGTGGCGGGCGTGTTGTGGGGCGGGGCCGCGCGGCGCGAACAACACGCGTCGTGTGCTGGGCGATGGACCGGCGACACGCCACGCACTCGTTCCGCTGTTGTCCAGCTCACCGACCCGATACTCGCCAGCGGCGGTGTCGCCGAAGCGGTTGTCCACGCCGGCCAATGCGGTGGCTCCCTCACGATTCGCTGGCCCGACGGTCACGCCGCGCACGGCGGCACCATCTGGGTCGTCGCCGGACGGTTCCTCCCCGACGCCCGCGGCGGAATACTCGTCGCCCGGCGCGTGCGTGAGCTCGACGGGGTGCGACGCGGGCGTGGCGCACTGCGCGATCGCATCGCCGAGCGCAGCCGGCGCCTGTTTGGCACCCGCGCGCCGCTCGTCGACGCCCTCGTGATCGCGCGCCGCGCGGAGCTCGACGCCGAGCTCCGCGAGCGCTACACGCGGTCGGGGCTCGCCCACCTGTTGTCGATCTCCGGCCTGCACGTCGGCTTCTTCGCTGCGTGGCTGAGCGTGCTGCTCAAGCGGCTCCGGCTGGGCCCGCGCCCGCGGTTCGTGGCGGGGACGGCCGTGATGCTCGCCTACATCTGGCTGCTCGGCTTCCCCGCGCCCGTGACGCGTTCAGCCGCCATGCTCGGTTTGTTGGACATCGGAAAGCTGCGCCAGCGCGTCGTTGCGCCGAGAGGACTGGTCGCGCTCGCCGCGTTCTGCGTCATGCTCGGCGACCCCTGGTCCGTGCAATCGGTGGGCGCGTGGTTGTCGGTCGCCGCAGTCGCGGCGGTGATCTGGGCGGGGCGGGCGACCGAGCGCCACTCCAAGCTGGTGCGCGTGCTCGCGCCCGCGGCGGCGGCGACAGTCCTCACCGCCCCGATCACCGCCTACGCATTCGGCACCGTCGCCCCGATCGGCGTGCTGGCGAACCTCGCCGCCATCCCGCTGGCGGGGCTCGCGGTCCCCGGCCTCATGGTCGCGCTGCTGTTCTCGTCCGGATGGCTGGCGGCTGGCGCGGGATTGTGCCTGGCGCTGCTCGACGTCGTCGCTCGAACTGCGGCGGCGCTGCCCGGCGGTCATTTCATCATGATCGCGGGCCCTCAGGCCGCCGCGCTGTGGCTGACAATCCTTGTCCTTGGCTGGTGGCTCTGGAACTCCCCGCGGCGGCGCTGGACCATCGCGGCCCGGCTCGCATTCGTCGCCGCGCTTGCGACGCTTGGGGCGTCTTTCGGCGCCCTGCGGCGTCTTTCAGATTGTCAGTGCCTGACCGTAAGTTTCCTTGACGTCGGCCAGGGCGACGCGATTGCGCTGCGCAGTCCGGCGGGGCGGTGGGTGTTGATCGATGGTGGGCCCCGGGGACCGCAGGGGGATGCCGGCCGCCGCGTCGTCGTGCCGTTTCTCCGGAGCCACGGGGCGACGCAGTTGGCGGCAGTTGTCGCCACGCACGCGCATCGCGATCACTTCGGCGGCTTGCCGGCGGTGCTCGACGCGTTCGACCCGGCGTACGTGCTCGAACCCGGCCAGCCGGTACCGGATGCGGGATACCTCGGGTTCCTCGGCGCGGTCGAGAGTGATGGCGCGGAGTGGCGGCCCGCTCGCCGCGGCGATCGGTTGAACGTTGACGGCGTGGCGATCGAAGTGTTGAGTCCGGACTCCGCCTGGGCCGTGAGCCAGACGGACATCAACGAGGAATCGGTCGTGCTGCTCGTCACCTACGGCGGCACGCGCCTGCTGCTCGCCGGTGACGCGGGAATCCCCACGGAGGGGCGCCTCGCGGGACGGGTCGGGCGCGCGACGTTGCTGAAAGTCGGACATCACGGGTCACGCGGCGCGACCTCGAACGGCTGGCTCGACGAGCTGCAACCGGCCGAGGCGGTCATCAGCGTGGGAACGAAGAATCGCTATGGGCATCCCGCGCCTGAGACGCTCGCGCGGCTACGAGAACATGGCGTCACCGTGCTCCGCACCGATCAGCGGGGTACGATCACCTTCACCGTCTCGAGTCATGGCACGCTCGCAATCGCCGACGTCGGTCATCACGATTGAGCGCTTTATCATGGAGCAGGAGCGGCTCCACCCGGAGGCGACGGGCGAGCTGTCGAACCTGCTCTATGATTTGTGCCTCGCCGCGAAGATCATCTCCCGCCAGGTACGCCGCGCCGGGCTGACCGATATCCTGGGCGAGTTCGGTGCGATCAACGTCCAGGGCGAGGTGCAACAGAAGCTGGACGTGTTCGCCAACGAGACCGTGCGGCACAGCGTCGAGCACACGGGCCGCGTGTGCGTCGTCGCCTCGGAGGAAGACGAGCACCCGATTCCCCTGCCGATACGCGAGGATCGGCGCGGCGGTAAGTACGTGCTGATGTACGATCCGCTCGACGGCTCGACCAACATCGGCGTCAACGTCTCCATCGGCACGATCTTTTCCATTCACCGGCGCAGAGTTACGAAGAAAGGTCCCGGTTCGCTCGCCGACTGTCTGCAGAAAGGCCGCGCCCAGGTCGCCGCCGGCTACATCCTCTATGGCTCCAGTACCATGCTCGTGTACACAACGGGGCAGGGCGTGCACGGCTTCACCCTCGATCCCACCATCGGTGAGTTTCTGCTGTCGCACCCCGACATCCGGTCGCCCGACGTCGGCACGTACTACAGCGTCAACGAGAGTCACTGGAACAAATGGGCACCCGCCGTGCAGCGTGTCGTGGGCGCCTTCAAGAACGGCGACAGTGGACGGGTCGAGGCGAAGAACGCGCGCTACATCGGCTCCCTCGTGGCGGACATCCACCGCAACCTGATGTCGGGGGGCGAGTATCTCTATCCGGCCGACACCAATGCTCCGCAGGGAAAGCTGCGCCTGCTGTATGAGGCGGCGCCGCTCGCGTTCGTCGTCGAGCAGGCCGGCGGGGCGGGTATCCACGGGGAGCGCGACATCCTCGACATCCAGCCGACCGCGCTGCATCAACGCACACCGCTGATCATCGGCTCCAAGCAGGACGTGGCCTTCGCCCGAGCCGTGCTCGCCGGAAAGTGAAGGACAGCCTCGGCCTGCCCGGTGAGCCGCCGTTCACGCGCGGTCCATATCCGACGATGTATCGCGGCCGGCTGTGGACGATGCGCCAATACGCGGGGTTCGGAACGGCCGAAGAGACTAACGACCGGTTCCATCATTTGCTGGAGATCGGCCAGACTGGTCTCTCGGTCGCGTTCGATCTGCCGACGCAGATGGGATACGACTCCGATCATCCCAGGGCGGAAGGAGAAGTCGGGCGAGCTGGTGTCGCGATCGACAGCGTCGAGGATCTCGAGCGGTTGTTCCACGGTATCCCGCTCGATCGCGTGTCGACATCCATGACCATCAATGCCACCGCGCCGATTCTGCTGGCGATGTACATCGCGGTGGGAGAGGAACAGGGCGTTCCGCTCGCCAAGCTCGAGGGTACGCTCCAAAACGACATTCTCAAGGAATACATCGCCCGCGGCACGTACATCTATCCACCCGAGCCCTCGTTGCGACTGGTCGCCGACGTCTTTCGGTTCACGTCGCGCGCGAAGATGAGCTTCAATCCGATTTCGATTTCGGGCTATCACATGCGGGAGGCGGGCGCCACCGCCGTCCAGGAAATCGCCTTTACGTTCGCCAACGCCCTCGAGTATGTGCGCCGCGCGCGATCCGCGGGGCTCGCCGTCGAGGACTTCGCGCCCCGCCTTTCCTTCTTCTTCGCCGCCTATACCGATCTGTTCGAGGAAATCGCCAAGTTCCGGGCAGCGCGACGACTGTGGTGGCGCCTCATGAAGGAGAAGTTCAATACGAGTGACGCGGCCGCACGGCTGCGCTTCCACACCCAGACCGGGGGCGCGACGCTGACGGCGCAGCAGCCGCTCAACAACGTCGTGCGTGTCGCCATTCAGGCGATGGCGGCGGTGCTGGGCGGGACGCAGTCGCTGCACACGAATTCTTATGACGAGGCGCTGGCGCTGCCGACCGAGCGGAGCGCGACGCTGGCGCTGCGGACGCAGCAGCTCCTCGCCCACGAGACCGGCGTCCCGGATGTCGCCGATCCGCTGGGTGGCAGTTGGTATCTCGAGTCGCTGACCGATAAGCTCGAGACCGCGGCCAAAGCGTTGGTGGAGGAAGTGGAGGTTGGTGGAGGTTCGGTGAAGGCCATCGAGCGCGGATTCTTTCAGGAAGCGATCGCGCGCAGCGCCTACGAGCAGCAGCGGGAGATCGAATCGGGCGGGCAGGTGGTGGTGGGAGTGAACGAGTACGTCACGGGAGAACCGATTCCGGCCATCGCGGCGCCCGACTACTCGAAGCTCTCCGCTCAGCAACGTCGCCGCCTGGCGGAATTGCGCGGGAAACGGGATACGGGAACCGTGAAACGGACGCTGGCCGCCCTTGAAGGTGCGGCCCGCGAGGCCAGTGCGCCGCTCCTGGAGCCAATCCTCGACGCCGTGCGGGCGCGTGCGACATTGGGCGAGATCAGTGACGTGTTCCGTGCCACGTGGGGCCTCTACGATCCCCGCTGAGGTTCTGTCATGACTCCGTGCGTGCTGCTGTCCTTGCTCTTGGCTGCCCAAAGCGATACCGCCGCCATCAACCGCTACGTCCAGGCGGAGATGGAGCGCCAGCACATTCCCGGCCTGTCGCTCGCGGTCCTGACGGGAGACCGGGTGCTGATGTCGCGTGGGTACGGATTCGCGAATGTGGAGCTGCGCGTTGCCGCGTCCGACAGCACAGTCTACCAGTCGGGATCAATGGGCAAGCAGTTCACGGCCGCGCTGGTCGAAATGCTGATCGGCAACCACCTGCTGCGTCTCGACGACTCGATTGTCCGTTGGTTTCCTGAGGGCGCGCGCGTATGGCAGGGCATCACGGTGCGGCACCTGCTGACGCACACCTCGGGCGTGGCCGAGTATACCGATTCCACATTCGATTATCGCAAGGACTACACGGAAGACGATCTGGTCCGGTTCGCCGCCACGCGCCCGCTCGACTTTCCACCTGGCTCGAGCTGGAGCTATAGCAACACGGGCTACGTCTTGTTGGGGGCGCTCATTCATCGTGTGAGCGGGCGCTTCTACGGTGACCTGCTGCGCGATTCGGTGTTTCGTCCACTCGGAATGAACTCCCGGGTAATTTCGGAGGCGGACATCGTCCCGAACCGCGCGGCCGGCTATCGTCTGGAAGATGGCGCGCTCAAGAATCAGGAGTGGGTCGCGCCATCCCTCAACACGACGGCCGATGGCGCGCTCTACTTCACCATTCGCGATCTGATTCGGTGGGCGGTGGCGCTCAATCATCACCGGGTGCCGAACCCCGCGCTGCTCGATAGCGCGTGGACTCCCGTGCGGCTGAACGACGGCGCGACGTATCCCTACGGATTCGGCTGGGGCGTCTTCAACCAGCGAGGGGCTCTGCGCATTTCGCACGGCGGCAGTTGGCAAGGATTCAAGACGGTGATCGCTCGGTATCCGGAGTCCGGTCTTACAGTGATCGTGCTCGCGAATCTCGCGCAGGCACAGGTCAGCGCGGTGGCGTTCGGAATCGCGGGCATGCTGGACACCGCGCTCGCGGCGCCACATCTCGTCACCTGGCGCGGTCCTGAGCCGCCCAAGCCGCTTGCGGCATTGCTGCACGATATCGCGACGCGACCCGACAGCGCGCCGATCACGCCCCGATTGCGCCGCTTTCTCACCCCCGATCTGCAATCGTATTACGGTGGGGTCGCCGCCGGCGATCGCCGGTGGGTCTTCGCGGGGTGCGACGCTGTCGCACGCCGCCGGCTGTCTTATCTCGGCACCCCGATCTCCTACATCTGTCATGTGCGAGCGGGAAGACCGGGCGGGGGGGGTACGCTGATCTCGGTGTTGTACTCGGCCGATTGGCGTGCGGCGGGCGTCGAGGGATACGGGTATTGAACGAGTCTCCCGCGACGCCGCAAGGCCGTCTCGCGCGCCGGATCGTCGCGCGACTGATCGTGACCGTCCTGATGGGGATAGGGTTCGGCTATTTTTTCGGGGCGACTGTGGCACGCGACGCCGCGCGCGGGCGAGCACTTACGCTCAAGGAATACATTGCGGATTTCGAGAGCCACAAGAAGGCGCTCGTCAAATCTGAAGTCCCGATGTGGGGCGCGCTCCTCACGATGGTCATCTTGCTGATCGCCTTCTTCGCCCTGTATGAGCTGCTGGTCTGGGTCGTCGATAAGGCGTTACGCGCATTGGACCGCCGTCGTCACGCAGGGGATGTAATCGGGTCGTAAGTCAGTCGTTCACGGGAGCGCAACCCATGTTCTTCCTGATGCTCGGTGTTGCTGTGTCGGTGCAACAAGTGCAAACCGGATTTCTCGATCGCAGCATCACCCTCGGCGGCCGGAGCTATCACTACCAGGTCTACGTTCCCGCCGACTACGCCTCCAAGCCGAGCTGGCCGGCGATCCTCTTTCTGCATGGCGCGGGTGAGCGAGGCGACGACGGACTGCTGCAAACCAACGTCGGCCTCGCTCCCGCGATCCGGCAGAATCCTGCTCGCTATCCCGCGATCGTCGTCTTCCCGCAGGTGCCCCGCGATTCGCAGTGGGTGGGGACGCCGGCGGACATGGCGGTCGCGGCGCTGCAGCAAACGATGCGCGAATTCCATGTGGATCCGAATCGCGTCTATCTCACCGGCCTGTCGATGGGCGGTCACGGTACGTGGTACGTCGCGTACCGGCATCCGGAGCTGTTCGCGGCGGTCGTCCCGATCTGCGGTTGGGTACGTGAGTTTCCGCAGTTCCGTGGCTCGGTGCCCGTCGTGCCCGGCGACAGCGCCCAGGTCATGCCGCTGCTGGCGCAGCGTCTCGGGAAGGTCCCCATCTGGATTTTCCACGGCGAGGTCGATCAGGTCGTCAATGTGAATGGGTCACGCGAGCCGGCGGCCGCGCTCAAGGCAGCCGGCGCGGACGTCCGCTACACGGAGCTGCTTGGCCTGAACCACAATTCCTGGGACGCAGCCTACGGCTCCGACGAATTCGTGCGATGGCTGTTCGCACAGCAGCGACGTTAGACCGTCGCAGCCGCGCAACACTGTACAGCCTGTCGTAGGGAATCACATGTTTCAGGCTGTCGTTGCCGAAGTGCACCTTTTCAAAGGAGGACCCATGCGCTGGTTCCTCGTTCTCGGTGTCGCGCTTCTCCTCTCACGCAACAGCGCAGCTCAAACGCCATCGCGTTGGACATTCTCGGCCGGTCCCGAATGGACCACGACATTCGGCGGGGGTCACTTCTACGGTGGGCGACTGCGCGCAGAGTACGATCTCCTCACACCGACCAAGCCGTTGCGGTTGCGGCTGGAGGCCGCCACGTTTTGGTCTCCGACGCAGAATTATTTCGCCACCTATCTCGATGGCTCGAGCGTCTACGGCTTCAATCAAGCAGTCGATCTGACACTGGGGCTGTCGGCCGCGCTCTCACCACTGCCGCGGGCGCGCTTCTCGCCATACGTCATGTTGGGCGTCTACGCACGGCAAACGTGGTCGCATGGAGCGAACTCGTTCAGGAATCCCGATGGGTCCTTCGCGTGGAATAACCTCGAGAGATCCCGGACAGTCGGTGACATTCTGGCCCAGGTGGGGATCGGGATTCGCGCTCGCGTCGGTGGTCGCATGTTCCAGGTCGAAATGCGGCAGTTCAGTCGCCGTTCCCTGACGCTCGGTACGCATCTGCCCTTCTGATGGCGAACGCGTACTGACGGCCCGCCGGCGACATGGCCAGCGGGCCGTTTGCGTGACAAGTTAGAGCATTCTCTTCACGAGGAACTGTTGATGAACCGGCGTGAAGCGTTGCTTTTGCTCGCCGGGACGGCTGCGATCCCCGATCGGCTGCTGGCCATCGGACGCACCGTCCACCAGCGAGTCCGCGCAGGCGCGCTTCGCGCGTTGACCCCCCAGCAGAACGAAACCGTCGCGACCATTGCCGAGCTGATCATTCCCAAGACTGACACGCCGGGCGCACGCGACGCGGGCGTCCCTGGCTTCATCGACGTCATGCTCGCCGACTGGGGCGACGACGACCAGCGCCAGTTCTTCACGGCGGGGCTCGCCAACGTGGATGAGCGGAGTCGTGCGGCGTTCGGGAAGGAGTTCGTCGGGTGCACGGTGCAGCAGCAGACGCAGATTCTCACGGATCTCGACGCCGAGCTCGCGCGCCTGCGTGATACGAAGGCTGACACATCGAAGAATTTCTTCCAAGCCATGAAGTGGCTGACGTTGACCGGCTACTACACCTCCGAAGTCGGCGCGACGACGGAGCTGCATTACCGCGTCGTGCCGGGCCGCTACGAACCCTGCTACCCCCTCGAGCCATGACAACCTACGACGCCATCGTGATCGGGTCCGGCATGTCCGGGGGGTGGGCGGCGAAGGAGCTGACCGAGCGCGGCCTGCAGACCCTCGTGCTGGAAGCGGGCCGGCCGATCAGTCCCGAGAAGGACTACGTCGAGCACGTGGCGATGTGGGAGATGAAGTTCCGCGGCATGGGTGACCGCAAGCGCCTGTCCAAAGAACAGCCGATCCAACAGCAGTGCTACGCCTGCGACGAGATGGCGTACAAGTTTTTCGTAAATGACCTGGAGAATCCCTACACCACGCCCGAGGGCAAGCCGTTCTCCTGGATTCGCGGCCGCCAGGTCGGCGGGCGCTCCATCATGTGGGGCCGCCAGGTTTATCGCTGGAGCGATGTCGACTTCGAGGCGAACGCTCGCGAAGGCATCGGGGTCGACTGGCCGATCCGCTATGCCGACATCGCGCCGTGGTACGACCACGTCGAGCGGTTCGTCGGCATCAGCGGCCAGGCGGAGGGACTACCGCAGCTTCCGGACGGACAGTTCCTCAAGCCGATGGCGCTCAACTGCGTCGAGCAAACGGTCCGCGATGCGGTCGGCAAGGCGTGGCCCGGGGAGCGCATCGTCACGATCGGGCGCTGTGCGGTCCTGACCGAGGCCCACAACGGCCGCGCCGCCTGCCATTACTGCGGGCCGTGTCACCGCGGCTGCATCACGCGCTCCTATTTCTCGAGCGTCAACGCCACGCTGCCGGCGGCGCAGGCGACGGGGCGCCTGACGCTGCGTCCGTACAGCGTCGTGCACAGCATCACCCATGATCGCCGTACCGGTCGAGCGACCGGTGTGAGGGTGATCGACGGGCAGACCAAGCACGCGCTCGAGTTCAAGGCGCGAATCGTCTTCCTCTGCGCCTCGACGATCGAGTCGGCACGTATCCTCCTGTTGTCTGGAATCGCAAACTCGAGCGGCCAGGTCGGGAAGAACCTGATGGATCACATCATGGGCGGCGGCGCGAACGGTCGTATCGACGGGCCCGCCGATCGCGACTCGATCGGCAACCGGCCCAACGGCATCTACGTGCCCCGCTTCCGCAATATCGGGAAGGGCAAGTCGTCGTTCTTGCGCGGGTACGGTTTCCAGGGCGGCGGCGGCCGGTCGGATTGGGGACGCGGCGTCGAGCAGGCGGGATTCGGTGCTGAATACAAGAAGGCGCTGCGCAAGCCCGGTCCCTGGGGCTTCAGCTTCTACGGCTTCGGCGAGATGCTCCCGAAGGAAGAGAATCTCGTCGAGATCGACAAGAACAAGGTCGATGCCTGGGGCATTCCGGTCGCGCGCATCACCTGCGCGTACGGGGAGAATGAGAAGGCCCTCGTGCACGACATGTCCATCACGGCTGCAGAAATGCTGGCGGAGGCTGGTGCTCACGAAATTGAGCCGTTTACGAGCAACAACCCCCCCGGACTCGTCATTCACGAGATGGGTACGGCGCGCATGGGCAAGGATCCCAAGACGTCGGTGCTCAACGCGCACAATCAGTGTTGGGATGTCCCGAATCTGTTCGTCACCGATGGCGCCTGCATGGCGTCGACGGCGTGTCAGAACCCATC
>QHTY01000134.1 GCA_003220985.1 Gemmatimonadota bacterium | reverse complement strand
TGCCGCGGTCCGCGGCACGGGGCACCCACCACTCGTGGTGGCGTCGTGTTCGCACGACACGGCCGCCGCCGTCGCGGCGGCGCCGGCGGCGGGCGACGAGCCGTGGGCGTACATCAGCTCCGGCACGTGGTCGCTCGTGGGCGCGGAATTGCGGGCCCCGATATTGACGGCGGCGGCGCGCCGGGCGGGGTTCACGAACGAAGCCGGGCTCGACGGGACGGTCCGCTTCTTGAAGAACCGCACCGGCATGTGGGTGCTCGAGGAGTGCCTGCGCGAGTGGGCGGCTGAAGATTCCCGGCTCACGTGGGAAACACTGTTCGCCGAAGCCGCGGTCTCTTCCTCGGGCCAGGTGATCGATCTCGATGCGACTCAGTTCGGCGAGCGCGGCGGCATGGTCACAAAGGTGACCGCAGCCTGCCGCGACACCGGGGCTCCGGCGCCGGCCACCCGCGGCGACGTTTCCCGCCTCGTGCTCGAGAGCCTGGCCGACGGGTATCGGCGGACGCTCGACGAGCTCGAGGCGCTCACGGGCGCCCGCGCCCGGGTCGTGCACATCGTGGGAGGTGGCGCCCGGAACCGGCTCTTGAACCAGCTCACGGCTGACGCGTGCGGACGCCGGGTGGTGGCCGGTCCCGAGGAAGCCGCCGCCCTAGGCAAACTCCTCGTGCAGGCGCGCGCGCTCGGAGACCTGCCGCGCGGTGTGGCGATCCGCGACGTGGCTCGCGCCAGCGTCACGCTGAGCGAGTTTCTACCGGTCCCGGTTCCGACGCGATGACGACGACCCCGCCCCGCACCGTCCGCAGCGCGTTTGCCGACTACCTGCGTAGCCGCTGGGACGACGCCGTCGCCGCTGGGCTCGACCCGGTCGCGCGGCTGGTCTATCGATCGAACCTGCTCGGCGCCGACGCGCGCATCACCAACACCGGCGGCGGCAACACGTCATCGAAGATCGCGGCGACCGACCCGCTCACCGGCAAGCCGGTGCCGGTGCTCTGGGTGAAGGGGTCGGGCGGCGACCTGCGCACGGCCACGCGTGCGAACTTCGCGTCGCTCTACCTGGACCAGGTAATGAGTCTCCGCGATATGTACGCGCGCTTCCTCGAGCGTGGGCCCAAGACTCCGGCGGAGGACGCGATGGTAGGGATGTACCCGCACACCACGTTCGACCGGAACCCGACCCCCGCGAGCATCGACACCCCGCTGCATGGCTTCATCCCGCACGCGCACGTCGACCACCTGCACCCCGTCGCGGTGATGGCGATCGCGGCCGCCGCCGACGGTCCGGCGCTTACTCGCGAAGTGTATGGGGACGACGTGATCTGGACCGACTGGCAGCGCCCCGGCTTCGACCTCGGCTTGAAGCTCGAGCGGATCTGTCGCGAGCATCCGAACGCGCTGGGCGTGATCCTGGGCGGCCACGGCCTGATCTGTTGGGCCGACGATGACCGGGAGTGTTACGAGCGGACGCTCGCATTGATCCGTCGCGCGGAGGACTTCCTGAACGCGCGTGATGACGGTGCGCCGGCGTTCGGCGGTCCGCGCGTGCAGCCACTTCCCGAGGCCGACCGCCGGCGGGTCCTCGTGGACGTTCTGCCGTGGCTGCGCGGGCGCGTGAGTCGCGACGCCACCACCGCCGCGCCGGGCGGCGCCCTCCGGCAGATCGCCACGGTCGAGATGCGCGACGCGGTGCTCGAGTTCGTGAACTCGCGCGACGCCCAGCGACTCGCGGAGCTCGGGACGAGCTGCCCCGACCACTTCCTCCGCACCAAGATCAAGCCGCTCTACCTCGACTGGGATCCGCAAGCGGAGGACGCGGCCGCTCTCAAGAGCAAGCTCGAGGCCGGTCTCGCGCGGTACCGGACGGACTACGCCGAGTACTACGCGAGGCACAAGCGGGCCGACTCGCCGGCGATGCGCCGGTCGTCCCCGAGCGTCATCCTGATTCCCGGCATCGGACTCGTCGCGTGGGGCAAGTCGAAGTCCGAGAGCCGCACGACGGCCGAGTTCTACTGCGCCGCGATCGGCGTCATGCACGGCGCGGAGCGCGTGAGCCGCTACACGGCGCTCGACCCCCAGGAGGCGTTCGACATCGAGTACTGGCTGCTCGAGGACGCCAAGCTCAAGCGACTGCCTCCGGAGTGACCCCTCGACCGTACCGTCGCGGTGGTCGTCGGCGCGGGCAGCGGGATCGGGCGGGCGCTCGTGAGCGAGCTCATCGGCGAGGGCGCCGCCGTGGCCGCGGTCGATCTGCGCGCCGACCAGGCGCAGGCGGTCGCGGAGGAGGCACAGCAGAAGGTAGGGATGGGCATCGGTGTGGCGGGAACCGGCATCTCCGGCGCGGGCCAGGTCATCGGGCTGGGCGCCGACATCACCGATCGGGCCGCGGTGCGGCGCGCGCTCGAGGACGTCGTGCTCGCCTACGGTGGTCTGGACCACGTCGTCGTCACCGCCGGCTACTACCCGAGCCCCGACGAGCACGGCAACGTCGCCGATGAGGAATGGGGGAAGACATTCGCGATCAATGTCACGGGCCCGTTCCTCGTCGCGGACGAAGCCTGGCGGGTGTGGCAGGCACAGGGGGAACTCGACGGCAGCCTGGTGATCACGACGAGCGTGAACGCAGTGGTGCCGAAAGCATGGTCATTTGCCTACGACACGAGTAAGGCGGCAGCGAACCACCTCGTGCGAGAACTGGCGGTGGCGTTCGCGCCGCTCGTGCGGGTCAACGGCGTCGCGCCCGCCACGGTGCTCGAGGGGTCGTCGATGTTCCCGCGCGAGCGCGTCATCGCGTCGCTCGCCAAGTACGGGTTGCCGCACGACGCCGCGGAGAGCACGGAGGTGCTGCGCGACCGGCTCGCGGAATTCTACGCCAAGCGCACGCTCACCGGCCGACCGATCACGCTCGCCGACCAGGTCAAGGCGATCGCTGCGCTCCTCGGCGGCGGCTTCAGCAAGACGACCGGCCAGATCGTCAACATCGACGGAGGCCTCGCGGCGGCCTTCCTGCGATGACCGTAACAGCCTCGAGCAGCTCGCTGGCGGATCGCCTCGACGCCATCAACGAGTTCGACCGCGAGCCCGTGCCGCCGGACCGGCTGCAGGGGCCCGGCAGTTTCATGGGGCTGTACGCCGGCGAGCACCTCGCCGGGACGGAGTTCGTGATCGGGCCACTGTTCGTGGCGCACGGTGTGGCTGCTCTCGACCTGGTGCTGGGACTGCTCATCGGCAACCTCCTCGCCGTCCTCAGTTGGGCATTCATCACGGCGCCGATCGCCACGCGCACGCGGCTCAACCTGTACTGGCATCTGCGGAGGATCACCGGGCCGAACCTGTTGTTCGTCTACAACATCGTCAACGCGCTGATGTTCTGTTTTCTGGCGGGAAGCATGATTTCGGTGGCCGCTACGGCGGTGGGTCTCCCGTTCGG
>QHTY01000133.1:1385-5063 GCA_003220985.1 Gemmatimonadota bacterium | reverse complement strand
GTCGTTCATTTCCACGCTGAAGTCGTCGGCCTGCATGCCGGCGATATCCATATGGACGATCAGCTCGTCGTCGGTCTCGTAGACGTCGGTCCGCGGCTTCCATTTGGGCGAGGCGACGAAGCCGACGGGACGGCCGTGGGCGACTTCATTGAAATAGACGTCCAGCTCGTCGGCGAGATGCACCGTGAGCGAACCCGACCCGCGCGACGGACGATTCGGCGGAGAGGACGGGGGGGGGAGGCCGCTGTCACCCATGCGGGTTTAAGATAACGTCCTAAGGCGTCGCGCGTGGGGGCTAGGTCACCAGTTTTCGCTACCGAGCGGACTTTGGCGTCGCCCCATACTCGCTGCTACGCTGGCGCCGCCTTCTGCGCCCAATCCTGTTTCCGCTGCTCCACGCCCCGCGCGAATTCCTGGCGCTGCTTGTTGAACGTCGCCGCGAGCGGCTCGCTGTAGCCGTAGATCGCCCACGGGGCACGCTGCTGCACGAAGGTCAGCATCTCGTTCACCTTCTTCTCGCTGCCGGGAATCGTCGCGTTGCCGCCGTAACAGTGGACGATCGCCTCGTACGTCTTGCCGGTGGGGATGAAGTTCACGCTGTGCTTCGTGATCTTCTTGTAGGCCCACAGCACGTCCTGCAGCCGCAGGACGTTGAACGAGAAGAAGCTGGAGCGCACGAGGAGCTTGTTGCCGAAGCGCCATCCGTGCTTGCCGCGCAGCAGCGAATTATTGAACTCGTGTTCGGCCTCGACCGCCGACCCGATGGGATCGCCCCACTTCGCGATGCGTTGGGCGAGCGGATGGCGTTCGGGATCGCGCCACGCGCCCCACGCCGGCAACGCCTGCCAGATGAAGAGGAGCAGAAACACGATCGCCACGCCGATGCCCACAAACCCCGGCCGGCGGAAGGAGCCAGTATCGAGATAGAAGGGATAGAAGCTGCTGCGCAACGATCGCATGTCCTTGCTGTCGAACAATTCGTTCTCGAGATCCTCGGGCCAGGGGACGAGCTTCCCCTCGGCCTGGCGCGATTCAGGGCCGGCCGTGCGAACGACGAGATAGTGATTGCCGATGACGAGCGCGTGATAGGCCGCCGCTTCCTCGCGACTCGTCTCGACGCCGGCTTGCGTGCGTACGGTGTACTGGCGCACCCCGGTGTCGAGGACTCGGTCGGCGGCGACGCGCGCGTAATAGCGCGGCGTCGCGATGACATCGCGAATCGAATCGAGGTCCGCCCGCTCGAGCTTATAGGGGCCGCCCAGAAAGTTCACGATGTAGCGATGATCGCTCGTGGCGAGCAACACCCCGCCGACTAGGCCGAGCGTCCAGACGACGACGCGGCGGAACGAAACCGCCCGAATGCGTTGGGAAATCCAGCTGTCCATCGGAAGCCCCCACCTGTGGGGAAGTCGGGGGCACACTATAGCGAACGGATTTTCGAGAAGCTAGCATTGCATTATGCGTTACATCTCATACGGCTCCGTGATCGCCCTCACACTGGTGGGGCCGGGGGCATGTGCCAAACCCGCGGACAAGCCCGCCGCAACCGCGGGCGGTGTCCCTGACTTCCACAACCCGTCCGACCCGGGATTCGCCCAACAGGCGCCCGACAGCTTCCGCGCCCGGTTTTCCACGACCAGGGGCGACTTCGTCATCGCCGTGCATCGCGCGTGGGCGCCGCATGGCGCCGATCGCTTCTACAATCTGGTGCGCTCGGGCTATTACGACGGCGTCCGATTCTTCCGGGTGATTCCCGGCTTCATGGCCCAGTTCGGCCTGCACGCCGACACTGCGGTGACCGCCGCGTGGCGGGAGCGACGTATTCCCGACGACCCGGTGCAGGGCTCCAACCAGCGCGGCATGGTGACATTCGCGACCGCGGGGCCCGGGACGCGGACCACGCAGATTTTCATCAATTACGGCGCCAACGATCGCCTTGACGCGAGCGGCTTCGCGCCGTTCGGCGAGGTGGTGGTCGGCATGGACGTGGTGGATAAGCTGTACGGCGGCTACGGCGAGGGTGCGCCGCAAGGGCGCGGGCCCGATCAGATGCGCATCCACATCGAGGGCGAGAAGTATCTCGCCCGGCAATTCCCCAAGCTCGACAAGATCACCAAGGCTACGGTCGAGTAAGCTGCCGTAACCTCCCCTGCGCCTCGCCGTTCGTGGAATCGCGCTTCACGGCCTCGCGGAACGCGGCGATCGCGGCGGCCGTGTCGCCCTTCATGAGATCGATGTTGCCGCGGAACGTCGAGAGGTTCGAGGAGCTGGGGAACTGCACCTCGTTGAGCCGCAGGATCACGAAGGCGTCATCGAACTTCCCCGCGCGCGCCAGCCGGAAGGCGGCGATGTTGAGCGTCGGCTCCCCGAAATCGTAGGACGCGCGTCCATAGTAGCGCTCGCGTAGCGCGCGGTACGCGCGGGTCGCGGAGTCCGCCCCCGACATCTGGGCGGTCTCCATGATCAGCTGCTCGAGCGGCATCGGGCGCGAGACGCCGCGGTGGCACGTGTTGCACGTGACCTCGACGTGGCTGGTCATCTTCTCGTGCTCGGGCAGCGTGTCGAGCCGGTGGTTGATCTCCTCGACCATGCGCATCATCTGCCGCGCCGTCAGCTTCGTGCGCTTCTCGTCCTTCGCGAAATCGAACTGGCCGAGCGGCTGGCCTTCCTGCCCCACGTGACAGAATGGACAGCGCACGCCAAGCGCGCCCGTGAAGTTGCGCATCATGCCGACGACCTGCATGACGGGCGTGCTTTTCGGAATGACTTTGACGTTGATGAGCGAGTCGGGCGGGAAGTGGCCGGGAGCCTGGGCTAAAACGACGGCCGGGGCGGTAAAGGCGGCAATGAGAAAGGCAACGGGGCGTGAGTTCATGGCGTCAGAAATACGCCACGATTCCGCGCCCCGCTATAGGATTCCCAAAAACTCCTACCAATCCCTGACGACCTACATCCCCTTACTCTGAAGCCACGAGAGCGACGCGTTCGCCACTTCCTTCCACCCACTGTCCACCGTGAGCGAGTGCCCGCGGTCAGCAAACACCTTGTACTCGGTCACACTCGGCGCCTTGCGATAGAGCTTGTACGCCGCGCGCGACACCACTTCTGGAACGGTGTGATCCTTCCCGCCACCGGTGATCAATAACGGGCCGCGCGTCGCCTTCGTGTCCACCTTTGCGGGCGTATTCGGCAGGAGATTGGCGAAGGCCGCCTCGAACAACGGCCTCCCGGGGGCCGGGATGTGGTACTTCGCGTGGAGCGTGTTCGATTCCTGCTCGGAGACGGCATTGCCGAAGCCGAAATAGAACTGCTTGGGCGTCTGCGACACGGCCTTCTTGTAGTTGAAGGGATTGCCCAGGACGGGAAACGCGCTCTTGAGCTGCGCGAACGGGAGCGGCAGCACGCCGCGGATCTGCGCGGGATCGAGCGCGACCGCGGCGGCCGCGAGCCCCATCCCCAGCAGCTTCTGCGCGACGAGACCCCCAAACGAATGGCCGATCACGATCGGCTTGGCGGGCAGCTTGCGAATGATCGCGGCATAGTGCTCCACAACGTCATCGATGCCGACATTGGCAATGCGTTCCGGATGAGCATTTGATTCGGCGACCGTGGGCGAATCGCCCGGCCAGCCAGGAGCGATCGGATCGTAACCCGCGGCGCGAAACAGATCGATCCAGG
>QHTY01000133.1:678-1365 GCA_003220985.1 Gemmatimonadota bacterium | reverse complement strand
TCCTCGAGAGTGTTCTCCGGTCAACAATGGGGCCCAACGAGGAGTTCCGCGAGGCCGGCCTGATTGACGATTGGTTGATCTATGTGTTGTACGGTCGTGAGGTGTTGATCGCCCTCGTTGTTTCGGACGGTTCGAGATTTGATCAGTACGGTTCGAGATTTGATCAGTCAGGAGTCCCTTGTTTTGGACAAGCTAAAGCCTGTGCTCGGCCAACACTGTCCTAAAGGACAGTCCCCATGTCAGCCCATCAGCTGTTCATTCATCTTGCTTGGACGACGCTCGATCGGAAGCCCATGATCGATGCGGCAACCAGATCGTTCCTCGAGGAAGCCAACCCTTCGATCTCTCCCTGGTCAACCCTCAATCCATCTCGTGCGACGCTGCATGGTGCTGTTGTCGCTGGAACGCGAGAAACTCGTGTATCGCCCTGACCGCGACCGAGTCGTTACTCCTGATGCGCACTTGCCCTCCCCGCGGCCGATCGATCGCCTCGTAGCTGATCGCCGCGCGTCGCTCGCGCATCCCGACCGTGCCGGGCACGGCTTGCGCGTGCACTTGGAATGGCTTGGTGAAGTCGCCGGCGCGAAACGCGGTGGCGATGTCGCGCATGTGCGCGCGAATCGTCGCGATCGCGGCGGTGTCGACGGCATCATCACGATCCAACACCACCCGACCGCCGTCGGGCAG
>QHTY01000133.1:0-563 GCA_003220985.1 Gemmatimonadota bacterium | reverse complement strand
CGAGCACGAGCGCTACGACGAGGCCACTGATTCCGATCGATAGCCGAGTCTGATCCATACCACGCAAAGGGACGCGTTGAGGATGAGGCCGAGCGCCGGTCGCACGAAGGCGAGCCCAGTCGCGAGAACGTAGACCAGAACTCCTACGTAATAGGTGCGCCGCACGGTATCGACCGTCGCAGCCGTCACCTCCCGCCTGAGCAGCCCGCCGCGCACCATCGTCGTGAACAGCAGGTTCCACAGGAGGGCATTCGCGACGAAGGTCGCGCAATAGAACGCGACCGCCACCTTCGCATCGGGGGTGGTGAGATTGGCGGCCAGCACGGCCGTGGGGAACGGCACGAACGTCACCGTGAGCAGGAGCAGACCGTTGGCGAACAGAAACGGGTAGTTCACGCTGCGTACCATGCGGAGCAGCTCGTGATGATTCACCCACATGATGAGAATCACGATGAAGCTCATCAGGAACGCGATGTAGGAGGGCCACAGGGCGAGCAGCCCGGCCCATAACCCCCCCGCCTCGCCATGCGGCACCCGGATCTCGAGGATCAGGAGTGTGATCG
>QHTY01000132.1:1158-12022 GCA_003220985.1 Gemmatimonadota bacterium | reverse complement strand
GAACTCCACCTTTTTGCTGCGGCGATCCCGATAGGCGTACTTCGCCGCCCGCTCGGTCGCCTCTTTCGCCGCTTTCCACAGTTTGCTGCGCCCGCCCCAGTAGCCCTTGGCGAGCTTCATCACCTTATTCTTGCGCTTCAGGCGCGCGACGTTGCTTTTGACGCGAGGCATGAGTGCTCCTTACGCCTGCAACAGGCGCTTGAGGCGACGCTCGGCATGCGACACGAGCGTGGCCTTCCGCAGGTGGCGCTTCCGCTTGGGATGCTTCGAGGTCAGGATGTGGCGCTTGTAGGCGCGATAGCGGCGCAGCTTGCCGGTACCGGTCAGCCTGATCCGTTTTCTCAGCGCGCGCTTCGATTTCATCTTGGGCATTGCTATCTCATTTCGGTGCGAGGACCATCGACATATTGCGGCCCTCGAGCTTTGGCTCTTGTTCGATCTTTCCAATGTCTTTCAGCTCTTGCGCGACACGATCCAGCACCTCGCGACCCAGCTCGATGTGCGCCATCTGCCGCCCACGATACATCATCGTGACTTTCACCTTGTTGCCGTCCGCCAGGAACTCGCGCGCATGGCGCGTCTTGAAATCGAAGTCGTGGTCGTCGATTCCGGGACGGTATTTCACTTCCTTCAAGTGAATCACGTGCTGCTTTTTCTTCGCGGCCCGCGCCGCCTTGGCCTGCTCGAACTTGAATTTGCCGTAGTCCATGATCTTGACCACGGGGGGCCGGGCGAGCGGCGCGACTTCCACGAGATCCAGCCCCCGTTCATGCGCGGCGGCCAGGGCCTCGTCGATCGTCAGGACGCCCAACTGGTCGCCGTTGTCCGCAATCACGCGCACGGGACTGATGCGAATTTGCCGATTGACGCGCGTGCGCGGCGCTTTGCTGTTGTTGTCGAGCGGTGGCAGGTGTGCAGTCTCCTTGATCAAAGTAAAAACGGACCCGGGTGCCCTCCCCCCAGATCCGCAACGCCTCACATCGCTAGCAGTGAGGTTCTCGGAACCCTGGAGCACTCTCAACGAGAGGCATGCGGGTGGGGCCTCGCGCCCACTTACCTTATTGTGGACCGCAACTTAGTGAAGCGCCATAGGCTCCACAAGTGCGACCCCCTTTCCCTCCCGCGCCAGCCGGCCCGCCACGATCGTCGGGTCGTGCTCGAAGATCAGCAGCCACCCCTCGGTCTCCGCCCGCTGATAGATGCGCCGTCGTGTCTCGAGCGTGACGAGCGGCTCCAGGTCATAGCCCATGATCCAAGGCAACGGCAGATGCGCAACGGTGGGCACCAGGTCGGCGATGAAACAGGCCTTCTCGCCCGCGCTCTCGAGCAGGATCGATTGGTGATAGGGCACATGACCCGGTGTCGGGATCCCGCGGATGCCTGGCAGAATCTCGGTCTCGCCATCGATGAGCTGAAACGGGATGCCCTCGAAGTTGTGCGGGAGATAGCTCCCCGCGGTCCGTTCGTTCCGATGTTGGGCGAAGTCGAGCTCGCGTCTCTGCACTACATAGCGCGCGTTCGGAAAGGCCGGACTCATCTTCCCGGATGGATCGATCCAGTTATCGCCCCCCGCATGATCGAAATGCAGGTGCGTGTTTATGACCCACCTGATGTCGCCGGGCTTGTGGCCCAGCGCGCCCAGCGCATCCTCCAGCTTTGTTCTTCCGTCCTGGCTCGCGTTGTCCACGCCGTAGATGTCGATGAACTTCGCGTCTTCCTTGTTACCGATCCCGGTATCGATCAAGACCAGACCGTCGTCATGCTCGATGAGCAGGCAGCGCAAGGCGAGGGGGATCCGGTTGCGGTCGTCGGGCGGAGCTCGCCGCGCCCAGAGCGCTTTTGGGACGACGCCAAACATCGCCCCGCCATCGAGGTGCTGACGGCCACCCTCGAGTGCGTGGCAGGTCAGGCGGCCGACCCTAAAGGTTGTATAGGTCAACGAGCGTGGTCGCCCCGTTCCCCTGCGCCAGCCGAATAAGCTTTGCCAAACATTTCGCGGCGGCCACGGCGTCCCCCGTGGCCCGGTGCCTTCCCTCGATCTCGATCCCGAAGTGATAGCTCACCGTGTCGAGATTCCGGCGCGGGAGATCGGGCAGCAGCTTGCGCGCGAGCCGCACGGTGCACACGCGCGGCCCCTGTAGCAGCAATCCCGCCGCGCGCTCGATCTCGGTCGACACGAACGCCCAGTCGAACCGTGCGTTGTGGGCGACGAACACACACCCGGCAAAAACGTGAAGCAAGTCGTCGACAACTTCTTCGAAGGGAGGCGCCTCGCGCAGCAGCTTGGGTGCGATGCCAGTCAGCCCTTGAACGAAGTTCGGGACCGGAATGCCGGGGTTGATCAGGGAATGGAAGGCCACGGTTCCGTCCAGCCTCACCACGGCGATCTCGATGATCCGATCACCGTGGAAGGCCCGCACGCCGGTCGTTTCCACATCTACCACCGCCCACTGGCAGGCCTCCAGCACCGGACTGGTTTCGGCCGGCGGCGTCGCCAGAGTCCAGCGACCGTCGCTGGTCCGGCGAAACCGGGGATCGGGCGCGAGCAACGTGGCCGCGATGCGATCAGCGGTGTGGCGATTCGCCTGCACGATCCCGAGCACGTCGCGCACGATCGCGAGGCTCGCCGCGGGCCCACTATGCAGGAACGAAAGGGCGCGGGCAGTCAGCGAGGACGATGGGACCGCAGCGAGGCCCGTCAGAGGTCGTCTCGTCTGAGGGGAAGAGTCATACAGCGAGGACCACCGCCGCCGCGCACCAGCTCGCTTCCTTCGATCGAGATCACGGCGCGCTCACCGTTCCTGAGCAGCTCCTCCCCAGTCAGCAAGTTCACGCCTTCGATCACGCGAAACCCGGTGCTGGAGAGCTCGGCGAGGGTGGCGTCGTTGCGATCGTAGCTCAGGATAACGCCAGGTCGCACGGCGAACGAGTTGCAGGCGGAGGCCCACTGCTCCCGCTCCTGGACCGTGCGCTGGTTGCCGCCGCAGAAGATCGGCTCGAGCGGCTGGTCGACCGCCTGCATGGCCGCAAAGAAGTTGGGGACTTCTTTCACCCCCTTGGACCGCTTGCGGCGATGCAGCACGGCTAGCCGTTCCGGCCCCACGAAGTGCGGCGGATAGACGATGCACAGCTCCCGATCGACCTGCGTGAAGATCATGTCGAGATGAATCGCGGTCCGCTCGGTGGGCAGCACGACGATGATGACATCGGTCACGCCGCAATGCTGGAACGCCAGCTCGCACAGCAGATCGAGCGCCGCGGGGCTCGAACGCTCGCTGAAGCCAAGCACCAGCAGATCGGGGCGGATGGGATGGACGTCTCCGCCTTCGAGCGTGTAGTTCAGCCGCTTCTCATCGGAGCCGTCGTACAGAATCCCCGCGTTCGCGAACGTCGCGTCGTAGCGGAACAGCGCCTTGATGAGCAGCTCCTCGGTCCAGCGCACGCCGTGGCGCATCGAGCCGATGATCGCGTGCTCGCCGATCACGATGCCGACGTCGCGCGTGAAAAACAGGTTGGGGAGCGGCGGCAGCGCGTACGCCACTTCGTTCAAGGCGCGGGCGATCGGCCCCCCCTCCTCCACCGCCCCCTCCACCATCAGCGCGACGAAGTCTGCGGATGACAGCGCGCCGAACTGTTTGGCCAGCGCGTCCGACGGTACGACCTCCAGCGCGCGGGTCGTGATGAACTCGCGCACCTCCGGACGGCCGGCGATTTCCGCCAGCGAATCCCGCACCTCATGCACGTCGGCAAACCGCTCCAGGACGGCCACGAGCCGCCGATGCTCGGTTTGGGCGATCTCGAGATCGATGATGTCGTCGTAGAGGTAGTCTTCGCGTGTGCCGGGGGTGACGGCGACGAGCTCTTTGCCTGGGGTGTGGACGAGGACCGAGCGCAGCGCCCCGATTTCGGACGTGACGTGAACCCGCGGCATGGGGGAGAAAGCTAACGGTTAGCCAAAGAGTAGCTCAGCGTCTCCAGTTCGAGTGCCATGTTGACGGTCTTGACTTCGACGTCAGGCGGGACATTGAGCGGCACCGGAGCAAAGTTCAGAATCGCCTTGACCCCGCTGCGCACCAGCCGGTCCACGACGTGCTGCGCCGATTCGGCGGGGGTCGCGACGATCGCGATGTCGCTCGGATCTTTCTTGAGATCGCTCTCCAGGTACTTCACGTCCCGCACGACCAGCCCATTCCAGCGCGAGCCAATCTTGCGTGCGTCCTGATCGTAAATCGCCGTAATGTGAAAGCCGCGTTGTTTGAAGCCGTGGTACTGGACGAGTGCCCCGCCCATGCGCCCTGCCCCGACCAGGACGACGCGGTACCCGCGCTCGAGGCCCAGGATGTCGCGGATGCGCCGCGTGAGCTCGGGGACGGCGTAGCCGAGGCCGCGTTTGCCGAAGGAGCCGAAGAAGGAGAGGTCTTTGCGGACCTGGGCCGAGGTGGTACCGCCCAGACGGGCCAACTCCCCAGAGGAAATCGTGGGAGTGGTGGTCTGTTCGAGAAATCGGAGGTAAACGGACAGCCGACGGACTGTGCTATCGGAGATCTTCCGCATTGTGAACTATTTCACAATGGGGGACCTCGGCGCAAGAGCCGGTTTGCGCGCGCGAATGAAGGCGCCCATGACTCGCCCGCTGATCTCGCGCGCGAGCGTTTCGCCGAGCCCCGCATCCTCGAACTGGTAGATCCGCGTCGGCTCGATGTCGACATCCACGAATCCCGCATCGTTGAGGAGCTGGCGGTATTCATGCTCGTCGAGCGCCCCAGCGATGCAACCGACCCAGAGCTCCACACTGCGGCGGACCGCGTCTGGGATCTCGCCGCGGCAGACGACGTCGGACACGGCAAACCGCCCATCGGGACGCAGCACGCGGAACGCCTCTTTCAGCACGCGGCCCTTGTCTGCGGAGAGATTGATCACGCAATTCGAAATGATGACGTCAACGGCGCCGGCCGGCAGCGGAATATTCTCGATTTCGCCCTTGAGAAACTCGACGTTGGTCACGCCGGCCTTGGCTTGATTCGCGCGCGCGAGGGCGAGCATTTCGTCCGTCATGTCGAGGCCATAGGCCTTGCCGGTCGGCCCGACGCGCTTGGCGGACAGCAGGACGTCGATGCCACCGCCGGAACCGAGGTCCAGAACGGTCTCGCCGGCATGGAGGTCGGCGAGGGCGGTGGGGTTGCCGCAACCGAGCGACGCGAGCACCGCTCCTTCAGGAAGTGCCGTGGTCTGGGAGATGTCGTACAGGTTTTCCGTTACCGGATCGCAACCGCACGAACCGCTGGGACCGCAGCTCCCCTTCTCGCCCGCCGCCGCCTTGCGTGCCGCTGCGGCGTATTTCTCTTGCACCGCATCCCTGATGTCCTGACTCATGAATCCTCCGATGTTAGTCGCAACAGGCGACGGCGCAGCTGCCGGCGTGCTTGCCGGGTTTGACGGATTTCGTATACGCGGCGATTTGGTCCAGCGTCTCGCGCTCGAGGCCGTAGAACATCCAGCGACCCTCACGGCGGTCGCTGATCAGCCCCGCGTCCTTGAGCACCTTGATATGGAAGGAGAGCCGGGATTGAGCGATGCCGAGCACCTGCTCCAGCTCGCAGACGCAACGCTCTTTGTGAGATAGCATTTCGACGATCTGGACGCGGGTTTCATCGGAGAGTGCGTGGAACCAGGTGGCGACCCGCGCCGGTTCGGGACGAGTGACGGATGTCATGCCCTCAACGTATCAAGTTTTCTTGATACGTCAAGGCCCCTGAAGTCCCTGGCAACAGGACCAGATACGGACATATCAACAATCATGGATATGTCACCGCGACGCAGGTGTCGCGGCCGCGCGCCGGAAGAGCCGAACGAACGCAGCGGCCGGAAGGCGCTCCGGGCGCACTCGGGGATCGAAGTCCAGCGCTTTCAGATCCGCCTCGTTCAGCCCCAGCACGGCGTTTTTTAGCTGCTTGCGGCGCTTGCTGAAGCACGTCGTGACAAACGCCCGAAACGCCGGCACTTCTTCCAGGCCGCACGAGCGGTTCCACCAGCGGCGTGAGCCTGATGACCGTACTCCGCACCCTCGGCGGTGGCCGAAACGCGCCGGCGGCCACGTTGAACAGCTTCTCCACACGTGCGACGGCCTGTACGCCTACCGACAAAGCACCATAGATCTTGCCGCCAGGCTTCGCCGCGATGCGGTCAGCGACCTCCGCCTGCACTAGAAACACGATGCGGTCCGGAAGTGGGGGCGTGAGTGCTTTATCGATCAACGGTGAGGTGATGTAATAGGGGATGTTGCCGACGATCTTAAGGCGGTGTCGGGTGTCAGGTGTCAGGTGCCTGGAGTACAATTCGTGCCAGTCAACCTTCAGTGCATCGCCCGTCACCACCTGACACCCGACACCAGACACCCGAACCCGCAGTTGTTCGGCCAGCTCTCGGTCCTTTTCGATCGCAATCACCTGAGCTCCCCGGTCAAGCAGAACCTCGGTTAGCGAGCCGTGGCCAGGGCCCACTTCGATCACGGTCTCGCCGGCCCGGACGTCGAGCGCCTCGACAATCCGATCGAGGAGCTTGTGATCTGTCAGAAAGTGCTGCCCTAAGCGGCGAGGGCTCAAACCTTCAGCAGCACGAGCGTGCGGTCGTCGTTCGCCGGGGCGCCCCCGGTAAACGCGGCGATGTCGGTAAACACCGCTTCGAGGATGTCGCGCGCGGGGCGGCCGCGCAGGTTCACGACGTGGCTCAAGACGCGCTGCTCCCCGAACCGCTCGCCGCTCGGCCCGCGGGCGTCCGCCAATCCATCCGTGAAGAGACACAGAATGGCCTTGCCGCGCTCGCACTGCTCGACGCGTTCCTGCCCGCCATCGCCGAGCCCGAGCGGCGGCCGCGTCGCCCCGAGCCGCTTGAGCGCCCCGTCCTGCGTGGAGATGAGAAACGCATGTGGGTGACCGGCGTTGGCGTACGTGAGCACGCCCTCGGCCGGATTGGCGACAACGTAGCAGAGTGTCAGAAACATCTCCGTCTCCGCCAGCTCCTCCGCCAGCGACATCTCCAGGCGCCGCAGCGCCTCATGCGGCGACTCCGCGGTCTCCGCGTGGATACCGGACGCCGCCATCGCCAGTGCCATGATGAGCGCCGCGCCGAATCCGTGGCTCGACACATCGCCGATCATGACTCCGACACGATCGCCGTGGAGACTCAACAGGTTATAGAAGTCACCGCCCACCGATTCGGCGGGGCGGCAGCGAGCGGCAACGTCCGCTTTCGCGGCGACCACCGCCGGCGACGGCAGCAGCTTGAGCTGCAGGTCGTGGGCCAGCTCCAGCTCGCGACGGACGCGCTGCTGGCTCAAGTCGAGCTCTACGAGCCGAGCGTTCTCAATCGCCGCGCCGATGCGGTGAACGCGTCTTCTCCAGTGCGGTCGGTCAGATTGATCACCCCGATGGGCGTGGGCACGCGCCCGGGCGACGCGTACACGACCGGCACTGACAGAAACGCGTGACCGCGATAGCCCCGTTCGATCGGGTTCCGAGGCTTCGGAGCGCGCTGGTCGCTCGGATCATAGCTGATCGTGCGCATCTCCCGAAACACGCGCGCCGCGATCGACGTCGGATCGTCCACTTCAATCGGGTCGATCTCCCCCAGCTCTACGCCGCGCGCCGCCACGAGCCGCAGCACATGCTCGCGCGGGTCATGCACCATCAACGTCGCACGCCGCGCGCGCACTACCGCCGACACTTCGCGCAAGATCCGGTTCGCCGCCTCGTCCAGCCGGATCGTGTGGCCGAGGATCTCGCTGATCGTGTAGATCAAATCGATTTCCTCGTACCGCCCCGACAGCTCGGCCGCGACTTGGCCGGTCTCCTCCTCGGCCTCCATCACCGCCCCAACGACCTCGGCGAGCTCGACGGCGCCCTGTTCCCCTTCGCCCTTTATTTCGAGCCAGGTGTCATGGACGGAGGGGATCGGCTGGAACCACGCGGGACCGTCGGGAGTGTCGAGCCGGCCGCCACCATTGGGGGTCGGAGTCCAGCGCGGCTCTTCCCTACCTTCGCCCAAGCCTCCGACCACGGGTAGCAACCGCCCACCGGGCGTCTACGCCACAAGCGTAGAGTTGTCCCGGAAAGCGCCGCGAGCACCGGCAACAAGCGCTCGAGCCGTGTCACACCGCCCGGAGCGTCAGGGATATGCCGTTGCCTTTCTCGTTGAACGCAACGTCGTCCACGAGGTGTCGAATCACGAACAACCCGCGGCCGTACTCGCGCTCCAGGTTGTCCGGCTGCGTCGGATCGGGAACGCTCCTGGAGTCGAAGCCGTGGCCATCGTCCACCACGTGAATGCGGACGAAGTCGCCCCCCAGCTCGACGCGTACGGTCACGCGGCGGGCGGGATCTTCGCCCGTGCCATAGCGAATCGCGTTGCCCAGGGCTTCGGCGAGGGCGGTGCGGAGGTTGAAGCTGATGCGGCGGGGGGACAGCGTGCCGGGGGGGACGTGAGTCGCAACCAGCTCGACCGCGTCGCCGACCATCCCGAGATCGCTCGGGACGTCGAGCTGCATCGCGTTGCGGGTGACCTGCAGTTGGAGGGTCACGTCAGAACGCGGCCAGCGCTTCCTCGGCGGTCCGCGTGATGGCGAACAAGGTGTCGAGCTTCGTGAGTTCGAACAGCGTCTGCAGGTCGGCGTTGAGACCCGCGAGCCGCAGCTCCCCACTCTGTTCGCGAATCTTCTTCGAGAGCGAAACCAGGACGCCGAGTCCCGACGAATCGATGTAGCCGGTTTTGGCAAAATCGATGACGAACTTCCGGGAGCCTTCCTCGAGCGCGTCCAGGACCTTCTGCTTCAGCTCTTGGCGGTTGCCGACGATGAGCTGGCCTTCTACGCCGACGACGACCACTCCGCTCTTATCCTTCTTCAGAGTGAAGCGCACCGGTTACCCCCTCCGCGTTTGCAGGATGGCGATCGCCGCAGTGTTCACAATATCATCGGCCGTCGCGCCACGCGACAGGTCCGAAATGGGCCGCGCCAATCCCTGCAGAATCGGGCCGAGCGCGGTCCAGCCACCGAGCCGCTCCACGAGTTTGTAGCCGATGTTCCCGGCGTCGAGATCGGGGAAAATCAGGACGTTGGCGCGACCGGCGGCGGGCGATCCCGGCGCCTTGCGTGCCGCGACCGCGGGCACGAGCGCGGCGTCGAGCTGGAGCTCTCCATCGAAGGCGAAATCGGGTTCGCGCGCGCGCAGCTCGGCCATACCGGCCACGACCCGATCGATCCGCGGCCCGCTGGCGCTGCCCTTCGTGCTATAAGAAAGGAAAGCGACGACGGGCTCGTCCTCGACGATCAGCCGGCGCTCGCGCGCCGACGTGAGCGCGATGTCGGCCAGTTGGCTCGGTTCCGGCTCGGGGCACACCGCCGCATCGGCGAACGTGAGCACGCGGTCGTCCTTGATCATGTAAAAGGCGCCCGACACGGTCGCGATGCCCGGCGCCGTCCCGACCGCCCACAGCGCCGCCCGTATCGTTTCGGCGCTCGTGTACATCGCGCCGCCCAGCATGACGTCCGCGTCACCCACACCCACGAGACACGCCCCCAAGGTCAGCGGGTGCTCCAAGGCCTGGCTGGCTGCGGTGTCAGTGGGGAATTTGTCTGGCCGTCTAGATCGGAGCAGGGAGATCATCGTGCGTCGTGCGTCGTGCGTCGTACGTGTCAGAAGCTGAACGCTTCCCAAACTCTCGCGCTCAATTCTTCGGCCCGCTTCTTGAACGCGAGGATCCTCCCCCTCGGCCAGGACGATGCGAGCCTTGCGCTGCCGCGCCCGCTCGTAGACGCGGTCCAGAAACTTCATTTGCTGAACTTGCGTTTCAGGGCCTGCTGCACGGTGGGGTCGACCAGCTGCGACACGTCGCCGCCGAAGCGCGCGACTTCGCGCACCAGGCTGGAGCTGAGATAGGTCAGATCGAATGCGGGCACGAGAAAAACGGTCTCGATATGCGGGGCGAGATTGCGATTCATCAGCGCCATCTGGAATTCATACTCGAAGTCCGAGACCGCCCGCAGCCCGCGCACGATCACCGCGGCGCCGACTTTCTTGGCGAACTCGGCGAGCAACCCTTCGAACGATTGCACCTCCACGCGCTTGTCGCGGATCGCCTGCCGGATCAACGCGACGCGCTCCTCGAGCGAAAACAGCGGCTGCTTGGCGACATTCACGGCGACCGCGACGATCAGCTGGTCGACGAACTCGAGCGAGCGATGGATGAGGTCTTCGTGACCCTTGGTGATGGGATCGAACGACCCGGGGTAGACGGCGATGCGCTTCATGGCGCGTACACGAACGTGATCGCCGTGTCGCCGTAGCGCCGCGTGTCGTCTCCAGACAACGAAACATCCGCAGCATGCTCCACCGAGAACGCCCGCGCGAACGGCGTCGCGCGAAACAACGATACGAGCTGCGCCGCGTCCTCGGTGGCATACGGCGGATCCGCGAACGCCAGATCGTACTGGGCAGGTTGGAGCCGCTCGGCGAACCGCACTGCGTCCATGCGGTGAATCGTCACGCGATCCTCCACCTTGAGAGTCGCGGCGTTGTCCCGAATCGCCGCCAATGACGCCATGTGATTCTCGACGAAATCAACCGCCATCGCGCCACGCGACAGCGCCTCGAAGCCCAACGCGCCGGAGCCGGCGAAGAGGTCGAGCACGCGCGCCTCGGGAATCGACTGCTGGAGAATACTGAACCACGCCTCCTTTACTCGATCCCCCGTCGGTCGGACGGTCCTTCCACCGGGCGTCTTGAGGCGACGACCCTTGAACTCACCCGCGATGATGCGGAGCAAGACTCGCGACTCTGGCCTGAATCGTCACCCTGCCCTGCCAGTCATC
>QHTY01000132.1:512-1113 GCA_003220985.1 Gemmatimonadota bacterium | reverse complement strand
CGGCAGCACGGCCGAGCCGTCGTCCAGCGTAAAGCGCAGGTGATTCGTCCCGACACGGCGCGCGCCCACCGCTCGCGCATTGCGTACGCCGAACACCGGCGCCGGATTCCCGGCGCCACACGGCTCCAGATGCCGAATCAGCCGCTCCAGATCTTCGTTCACCGAGGCCAGCGGCAGCTCGAGGTCCACGCGTTGGCTCGGCGCGAGGTCGTCGGGCGTGAGAAGCTCGCCCGCGACACCGAGGAACGCAACGCGAAAGGCGTCGAACTTGTCGCGCCGGATCGTGAAGCCGGCCGCCATGGTGTGGCCGCCGTATTTCTCGAGATGCATGCCCACTTGGTGGAGTGCACCGTGGAGGTCGAAGCCGGAGATGCTACGCCCCGATCCTCGGCCGAACTCTCCCACTTCATCCCACCCGATCAGGAACGTCGGCCGGCCGTACCGCTCCACGAGCCGCGACGCCACGATCCCGATGACGCCCGGATGCCAGGTTTCGGCGCCGAGGACAATGGCGGCATCGTTCGGCTGCAGCGTCTTCTCCACGATCTCGATCGCCTCGTCGAGAATCAGCTGGTCCATCTCCTGGCGACGCGCATTGATC
>QHTY01000132.1:0-435 GCA_003220985.1 Gemmatimonadota bacterium | reverse complement strand
GGCCCACGGCGTTGAGCCGCGGCGCGAGAATAACGCCGACGTGGGCGCCCCGCAGCGGCTTGCCCCCTAAGCCCGCCGTCTCGATCAGGGCGCGCAACCCGACCCACCGGGAGTCGGCCAGCTTCTTGAGCCCGTAGCGCACCAGAATCCGATTCTCCCCAATCAGCGGGACGACGTCGGCGATGGTCGCGAGCCCGACATAGTCGAGGAAATGCAGCGGCAGGTTCGGCGAGAGGCCGAGCACCGGCACAAGGGCTTGCGCCAGTTTGAAGGCGACACCGGTACCGCAGAGATTCTTGTCCTCCGACTCGCAGTCGGCGCGGCGCGGATCGATGACCGCGTTCGCGGGCGGGAGCTCATCGCCCGGCAAATGGTGGTCCGTCACGATGACATCAATACCCGCGGCACGGGAGGCAGAGACGGCAGGGTTCGCTG
>QHTY01000131.1:4280-6025 GCA_003220985.1 Gemmatimonadota bacterium | reverse complement strand
CTTCGAAATGTTTAACCACGCTGGGATGTCCGTGGAGCGCGCGCAGGGTGGCCTCGGGGTGGGGCTCTCGCTCGTGGATCGGCTCATCAAGCTCCACGACGGCACGGTGTCGGCGACGAGCCCGGGGCCCGGAGCGGGCAGCGAATTCACGATCTGCCTGCCGCTCGCGGACAAGAGTCATAAGCCGGTTACCGAATCCCCCGCGGCGGAGGTGACCACTCGCACCCGGTGCCGCGTGCTGATCGTGGACGACAACGTGGATTCGGTCGACAGTCTCGGCATACTGCTCGGCATGATGGGCCACGACGTCACGACGGCGAACGAAGGCCAGGGGGCGTTGCACGTCGGGGCCACGTTCCATCCGGACGTCGCCATCCTCGACATCGGGCTACCCGACATGAACGGCTACGAGCTGGCGCAACGGCTGCGCCAGGAGCCGTGGGGAAAGGATCTGGTGCTCGTCGCGCTCACCGGCTGGGGTCAGGAGGAGCATCGCCGGCGCTCGGCCCAGTCGGGGTTCAATCATCACCTCACGAAGCCGGTGGAACTGGACGCCCTACAGGAGATTCTGAATGTCGCGGCCACGAGCGTGCCCGCCGACAAGCCCACCGTTCGTTGATTCGCGCAGGACGTTATCTTCCCACACCATGATCCATACCACGACGGTCAGTCTCGCGCCCGCCGATGTGCTCGCCCGCGCTCAGGAATTCTTTGCCGAGCGCGTGCCCCACGCGGCGGCATTCCTCGAGAAGAGCGGCCCCGGCTTCGTCACGCTGCGCGGCCAGGGTGGCGAGGAAGTCGTGGTGAGCGCCTGGGAGGAGAAGGAGCAGGGCGTCACGCGCATCCGCGGCTCGACGCTGTTCTTCGATCAGGCGCTCGATCGCTTCCTCTCCACCCTGCCGCTCACGTCAGCAGTCGAGGTCGCGTGAGCGCCGCCGTTGGAGAGCGTTTTCCCGTGCGTGTCATGGTGACGGACGCATGGGACAACGTGAACGTGCAGGTCGACGGCACGACGACGGTCGCGCAGCTGAAGCGCGACGCGCTGCGCGCCGCGCTGAAGCAGCCGCCGCTCCATGAGCGGGAGTACGTCGTGAAGTTCGTGCTCGACGAGTCGCAGACGGTGCGGGCGCTCGGCGCGGTCGCCAACGCGCCGTTCATCGTGTTGCCGGCACGCCGGCGACCCGTGCGGTGACAACCCCCGCGTTCACGAGGGCCGTGACGATCTTCGCGGTCGGCTTTCTGCTGTTGAACGCCGTGTTGCTGGCGATGATCAGCCACTTCATCTGGGCCGCGGTATGCGGCATCGGCGCCGTGCTCACGGTCATTGGTTGGTTCCGCTACCGCCGCGCGATGGCGGAGCTCGCCGACGCGCGCAAAGAGATGAAGCGCGAAGTAGAATCGATCCGCGACCTGCTGCACCCGCACCGCCGCGACTAAGTGCCTACCGCCGTAACCTGGAATTCCACCTGCCGGCATCACTACGGCGGGGCGGGACACCCCGAGCGGCCGCAACGCTTCGAAGCGGTGCTGGAAGCGCTGCGCCGGCCTGAGCTCGCCGCGCTGATTTCCTGGGTCGCCGCACAGCCCGCGGAGCGGTCCGCGATCGAGCGCGTGCATCCGCCGGAGTACGTGAGCATGCTCGAGAAGCTGGCGGAGCGGGGCGGGGGCGCCCTCGACGCCGACACCTTCCTCGGCCCGCGCAGCTGGGAGAGCGTGCTCGCAGCGGCGGGTGTCGCGCTCAGTGC
>QHTY01000131.1:3652-4177 GCA_003220985.1 Gemmatimonadota bacterium | reverse complement strand
CGGGTGTTGATCGTGGATTGGGACGTGCACCACGGCAACGGCACCCAGGCGCTGGTCGAGCACGATCGCTCCATTCGCTTCGTGTCGATGCATCAGTATCCCTGGTATCCGGGCACCGGGGGGGAGGACGAGCGCGGGGTGGGCAACGTCTTCAACATTCCGCGCCCCGGCGGCCTGCCGCGCGCCGTGTACGCCCGCGACTTCCTCGCCGGCGTCGATGCCGCGCTGTCGGGCTGGGAGCCGGACATCCTGCTGATTTCGGCCGGCTTCGATTCACTCAATGGTGATCCGCTCGGCGAGTTCACGCTCGAGCCCGACGACATCACCCAGTGGACGGAAGCCTTACGCGAACGCATGGGCGCGCGCCCCGTCGTCGCGGTGCTGGAGGGCGGCTACCGGCTCGATCTGCTGGCGGCTGGTGTTGTGGCGTTAGTGCGGGCGCTATCTTGAACGCGTGACCGTCACGACCGTAGCTCCGCCGGGACAGCCCCAGGCTTCCAAGAACTGGCCCGCCAGCATCTACCG
>QHTY01000131.1:0-3522 GCA_003220985.1 Gemmatimonadota bacterium | reverse complement strand
CCGGGCACGCGCGTCAAGTTCGAAGAGTACGACCGCTATGTCTTCGTGGTGATGGCGGTGATTCGGTTCGATGAAGGCACGCCGGAGCCGTTCGATATCGCCACTTCCAACACTTACTTCTTCCTTGGTAAGAATTTCCTCGTCACCGTCCACGCCGTGCCGTCCAAGAGCTGCCTCGCGATACGGGAGCGGCTGATGCGCAATCCCGAGCTGATGGCGCGCGGCGTCGAAATGACGATGCACAACATCATCGACCAATCGGTCGACGCGTATTTCCCGTTGGTCGAAGAGCTGAACGTGATGGTGGATGGCCTGGAGGAGCGGCTGTTCGAGCAGTTCGACGAGAAGCTGATTCACGAGATCTTCAAGGCCAAACGCGCGTCGTTTTCCATGCGCCGGCATGTTGGCCCGCTGCGCGAAGTGCTGAACATCCTGACGAACCGGCCCTGCGGGTACATTCGTCCCGAGACCCAGCTCTACTACCGCGACATCTACGACCACACGATCCGCATCGTGGAATCGATGGACACCGTGCGCGACCTGCTCGCGGGCGTGCTCGAGACCTATCTCTCACAGACATCGAACCGATTGAACACCGTGATGAAGCAGCTCTCGGTCGTGGCCACGATCGCGCTGCCGCTGATCGTCATCGCGGGGATTTTTGGCATGAACTTCAGTCAGATGCCCTTCACCCATAACCCGTACGGTTTCTACGGCGCCCTCGTCGTGATGGCGATAACCTCCGGCGTCATCATGTGGTGGCTCAAAAAGAACCGATGGGTCTGAAGCTGATCGTCGAGCAGGTCTCCATCACCACGCGCCACCCCTTCGCCATCGCGCGTGGCTCGACGAACGGCTACAAACGCGCCTGGGTCCGGCTCGTGGATGGGGACGGACACGAGGGCTGGGGCGAAGCCGATCCCTCGTCGTTCTATGGCGAGAGCCTGGAAACGGTGCTCGCGGCGTTCGACAAGCTCGCGTCCCACCTGCCGCGCGATCCGTTCGACCTCGAGGCCGCGGAGGACCGCTGGGAGCACGCGCTGCCGAAGAACTGGGCGGCCCGCGCCGCGCTCTCGGCCGCGCTGCATGACCTCGTCGGGAAAAAGCTAGGACAGCCGTTGTGGCGTCTCTGGGGGCTCGATCCCAAGCGCACGCCGCTCTCCTCCTTCACGATCGGGCTCGATTCCCCGGACAAGATGCGGGTCAAAGTGCGCGAAGCCGAGGACTATCCCATTCTGAAAGTGAAGCTCGGCACCGACCGCGACGAAGAGATTCTCCGCACCGTGCGCGACGCGACGCGGAAGCCCCTCCGCGTGGACGCCAACGCGGGCTGGACCGTGGCGCGGGCAAAGCAGATGATCCCGGTCTTGAAGGAGTACGGCGTCGAATTCCTCGAGCAACCGCTTGCCCCGGACGACCTGGATGGCCTGAGCGACGTGCGCCGCGCCGCGGCGAAGCAACATCTGCCCGTCGTCGTGGATGAAAGCTGCCTCGTCGCCGCCGACATCCCGCGGCTCGCGGGCCGTGTGGACGGGGTCAACATCAAGCTCGCCAAGTGCGGTTCGCTGCGGGAAGCGCTGCGTATGATCGCCACGGCGCGTGCCCACGGCATGCTCGTGATGGTCGGATGCATGATCGAAACGTCGCTCGGCATCACCGCGGCGGCGCATTTCACGCCGCTCGTCGATGCCGCCGATCTGGACGGCGCGGCCCTCACCGTGGACGATCCGTTCAGCGGCGCGACCATCGACCAGGGACAGATCCGCCTCCCCACGGAGCCCGGCCTCGGCGTCAAAAAGAGATGACCGTGCCGCGCTTTGTCGCGGTCGTCCCGCCCGTTCCGGTAAGCCGCCCTTACATCTATGCAGTCCCGTCGGAGCTCGCAGCTCGCGTCGTCCCGGGCGCACGCGTGGTCGTGCCGCTCCGGCGCACGAGGGTTATTGGCATCGTGACGGAGGCCGTCAGCCGTCTGCCGTCAGCAGGCGTCGACATCAAGCCGATTGCGGCTGCGCCCGACGACGACCCGGCGCTCTCCCCCGCGCTGCTCGAGTTGGGCCGCTGGCTTTCGGATTATTACGGCGCGCCTCTCGGCCTGTCACTGCGGGCGCTGCTTCCTGGCCCATTGTGGAGCGTGGCGCGGCCGGCGGGCCCGGCACCGGCTGCCGAGCGGCTCTTGGTGCTCACCGGCAACGGCATGGACTCGCTCCTTGAGCGGGAGCGACGCTTCAAGCGGGCGCCCAAGCGGCGCGCGGTCTATGAGACCGTGGAAGCGCTCGGGGGGGCCGCGCCGGTCTCGCATCTCGTCGGGCAGCTCAAGATCTCCTCGAGCGTCCTGGACGGCCTGGTGGAGCAGGGGCTCGCGCGCATCGAGCGCGTGCCGGAAATGCGCGACCCGTTTGCAGATCTCTCGTCGCCCCCGCCACCATCATTGACCAAAGACCAGCTGGCTGCCGTGCAGGGGATTCTGGACACGCCGGTCCACATGCCGGTTTTGCTGCATGGCGTCACGGGATCCGGGAAGACGCTCGTCTACTTGGAGGTGCTGCGCGGCCTGGTCGCCCGAGGAGACGGCGCCATCCTCCTCGTCCCCGAGATCGCGCTCACGCCGCAAACCGTGGCCCGCGTGCGCGGCGTCTTCGGCGACCAGGTGGCCGTGCTGCATTCCGGCTTATCGGATGGTGAGCGTGCGGATGCCTGGCGCGCGCTGCGTCGCGGCGAGCGGCTCGTCGCCGTTGGGCCGCGCTCGGCCGTCTTCGCGCCCGTCCAGCGGCTCGGCGCCATCGTGGTCGACGAAGAGCACGAGGCGAGCTACAAGCAAGGCTCCGCACCGCGGTATCACGCGCGTGATGCGGCGACCCGGCGCGCAGAGCTGGAGCACGCGCGGCTCATTCTCGGCAGCGCGACTCCCTCGCTCGAGACGCTCGATCAGGCCACGCACGGACGCGTCGCGACGTTCGCGCTGCCGGACCGTGTGGGCGCATGGCCGCTGCCGCCCGTGGAGGTCGTCGATCTGCGGAGTGCCCCCCGAATTCCCCCCCAGGAGGCAGGGGCGATCCCGTGGAGCGAAGCGCTGGACCAGGCGATCTCCGGCGCACTGGAGCGGGGCGAGCAGGTCTTTCTGCTGCTCAATCGCCGCGGCTTTGCGACATTCGTGCAGTGCCCCGCATGCGGGAACGTGCCGGGGTGCCCCCAGTGCGCGATCGCTCTCACGGTGCATCAGACGCCACCCGCGATGCGTTGCCATTATTGCGGTCACGAGGAACCTGTCCCTGAAACATGTTCACTCTGCGGCTCGGCGACTCAGCGGCTGCGCGGATTGGGCACGCAGCAGCTCGAGCACTTCGTCGGACTGCGGTACCCACGCGCGCGCATCGCCCGCATGGACCTCGATACGACTTCGAGCAAGTGGGCGCACCATCACATCCTCGAGCGGGTGGCCCGCGGCGACGTGGATATCCTGCTCGGCACGCAGATGATCGCGAAAGGACTCGACTTTCCCAACGTCACGGTCGTGGGTGTCGT
>QHTY01000031.1 GCA_003220985.1 Gemmatimonadota bacterium | reverse complement strand
AGCAATCCCGGATCGAACCCTAGTACGCCTGCGCCCACACCGCCTCGGCGATACTCGGGGCGCCGCACCACATGCAGGTCTTCGGCACCTCCTTGCTGCGAAATTCCGGATCGGGCAGCACGCGGATCGTGGCGTTGGTCTCCGCCTTGATCTCCGCCTCGCAGCTACCCTGCCCGCAAAACCCGCCGTACGCGAACCCCCCGCCGCCTTGGATGAACTCGAGGAACTGCGCTTTGGTGGCGCCGCGGATCGAATTCTTCTCGCGCCGCTCGAGCGCGGCGGCGAACAGCGACGCCTGAATCTCGTCGAGCGCCCGGGTTACCGCGGCCGTAGCGTCCTGCAGTGAGACCGGCGCCTTCCCGCCGGTCCGTCGTGCCAACACGACTTGGCCGCTCGCCAGGTCCCGAGGCCCGATCTCGAGCCGCACTGGGACACCGAGCCCTTCCCATTCGAAGTACTTCGCACCGGGCTTCATCGTGTCGGTCGGCGAGCTGCGGCGCGCGCGGATCGCCGGATTCGATCCTGACGGCATTGTCTTCTCCGGCGTGGGCAAGACGACCGTGGAGATCGAAGAAGCCATTCGCGCCGGCGTCGGCTTCATCAATATCGAGTCCACGAGCGAGCTCGCGACCCTCACGGCCGTCGCCAACGAGATCAAGCTGCCGGCGCGCGTGGGAATTCGCGTCAACCCCGACGTCGCCATCGACAGCCATCCGTACACAAAGACCGGCGAGAAGACGGCGAAGTTCGGCATCCCGTTCGACGAGGTCGTCACGGTCGCCACGCGGATCGCCGCCGAGCCCCGCTTGGTGCTCCGCGGCTTGGCGATGCACATCGGCTCGCAGATCACCGATGTCGCGCCCTACCATCGCGGTGCGATCAAGCTGATCGAGCTGGTCACCGCGATCCGCGCCTCCGGTATCACCACGCTGGAGGCGCTCGACGTTGGTGGGGGATTGGGGGTCCGGTATCACAACGAGAAGGCGCCGACGCCCAAAGCGTTCGCCGAAGCGGTCGTACCGTCGGTCGGGGCGGCGGGGCTCGGGCTGCTGTGTGAGCCGGGCCGCTACCTCGTGGCCAACGCGGGGGTGCTGCTCACGCGCGTCCTGTACCGCAAGCACGCCGGCGGCAAGGAATACGTGATCGTGGACGCCGGGATGTCCGACTTCGTGCGGCCGAGTCACTACAATGCGCATCATGACATCCTGCCGTTGCGCGACGGCAAGCGGCCTGAAGAAGTCGTCGACGTCGTCGGCCCGATCTGCGAAACGGGCGATTTCCTCGCGCTCGATCGCAAACTCGTTGCGGTCGGGCCGGGCGAGGTGCTGGCGGTGCTTGGCACCGGTGCCTACGGCTTCGTGATGAGCTCCACGTACAATCAGCGGCCGCGGGCGCCTGAAGTCATGGTCGATGGCGACCGCTACTACGTCGCGCGCCAGCGCGAGACACTCGACGATCTCGTTCGCGGCGAAACCGCCGAACCGACAACGTGGTACAAAGCGTGAACCGCATTCTCATTCTCGATTGCGGGTCGCAGTTCACGCAGCTCATCGCCCGCCGGATACGCGAAGCGAGTGTCTACTGCGAGATCCACCCGGCCGCCCGGGGCACGGACCTCGGTTTTATTCGATCGTTCGACCCCAAGGGGATCGTTCTGTCCGGCGGCCCCAATTCCGTGTTCGACCCGGGCGCGCCCACGGTCGACCCCGGGATTCTCGACCTGGGTCCGCCGGTGCTCGGCATTTGTTACGGCATGCAGCTCATCGCGCAGTTGTCGGGCGGCAAGGCAACGCCCGCCACGGAACGTGAGTACGGCCGCGCCGAGGTCTCGGTCAAGGAAAGCAAGGGCCTGTTTGCGGGTTTTGAGCCCAACGCCTGCGTGATCGTGTGGGCGAGCCACGGTGACCGCCTGGAGTCGCCTCCGCCCCAGTTCCGCGTGACTGCGACGAGCGCCAATGCGCCGGTCGCTGGGATGCAGCACGCGACGAAGCCGATCTTCGGCGTGCTGTTTCACCCCGAGGTCGCGCACACCCCGCGCGGCGGCGAGATCCTGCACAACTTTCTGTTCGACATTTGCGGCTGCACGCCGGATTGGACGCCCGGGCACTTCATCGACCAGGAGATCGGCCGCATTCGGACGCTCGTCGGCCCGGACGGACGGGCGATCTGCGGCCTGTCCGGAGGTGTGGACTCGACGGTCGCGGCGGCCCTGGTACACCGCGCCATCGGGAATCGCTTGACTTGCGTCTTCGTCGACCACGGGCTGCTGCGCCGCGGCGAGCGCGAACAGGTCGAGCACACGTTCCGCGCCCACCTCGGCATGGACCTGCGGGTCGTGGATGCGACACACCGGTTCCTGAAGGAGTTGAAGGGTATCGAAGACCCAGAAGAAAAGCGCCGCCGGATTGGCCACACGTTCATCGATGTGTTCGAGGATGCCGCGCGCCACGTCGCAGGCAATGTGGGATTCCTGGTACAAGGCACGCTGTATCCCGACGTCATCGAGTCGACGTCGGCCAAGGGCGGGCCGTCAGCGACGATCAAGACACACCACAACGTCGGGGGTCTGCGGCCCAACCTGCCGTGGAAGCTGATCGAGCCGCTGCGCGAATTGTTCAAGGATGAAGTGCGGCAGGTGGGCCGGGAGCTCGGTCTGCCCGATGAGATCGTCGGGCGCCATCCGTTTCCGGGACCGGGCCTGGCGATTCGCGTGCTCGGCCCGGTGAATGAAGAGCGGCTCGACTTACTCCGCCGCGTCGACGCGATCTACCTGGAGGAAATTCGCGCGGCTGGTCTGTACGACCAGATCTGGCAGGCGTTCGCGGTGCTCCTGCCCATCAAGTCAGTCGGTGTGATGGGCGACGGCCGCACCTACGATCACGTGGTCGCGCTGCGGGCGGTCACGAGCCGCGACGGCATGACGGCAGACTGGTTCCCTTTTCCGCCCGAGGTCCTGGGCAGGATTTCCAATCGCATCATCAATGAAGTACGCGGCGTGAATCGCGTCGCGTACGACGTCAGTTCCAAGCCCCCAGCGACGATCGAGTGGGAGTGACCGAGCCGGCGCACGTCGGCACGTCGGCACGTCTCACGATACGAGCGTGGCAGGCCGCGCTCCTAGCGGGGGTGCTTGCGACAATCGTCGCGGCGCCGTCGATACGGAACGATTTCGTCGCTGACGACCAGTGGGTCGTCGCGAACCGCCAGGTGCTCCAGAAGCCACCTTCTGTTACCGCTGTGCTCGAAGAGCCGTACTGGCCGGCATCCTTCGGCGGCGTGATGTGGCGGCCGGCGGTGATTTCGTCGTTCGCGTTGGATTATCAGGTGTCGAACAGCCCGCACT
>QHTY01000030.1:6616-10414 GCA_003220985.1 Gemmatimonadota bacterium | reverse complement strand
GGCACCCACCTGCTCTTTCACACCCGGCTGGTCGCGGGCAATCTGGCCTGACGATGCTCCGCGCATGGCGACCTGGCTCTGCCCAGGGCCGAGGTTCTGCACGCTGAAGCCCGCGACGTTGGCGGCGATCGTCTCGATGTTGTCGGCGCCACGCAGCTGCAGCGCTTGCTCTGTGGGCGCGGCAATCGAGAAGGGCACCTCTTCGAGCCGCTGCTCCCGCAACATCGCCGTGACCGTGATCGCTTCCAGCTCAACCGCCTGGAGGACGAAATCGACCACCGCTTCGGCGTCGGCGGCGACCTGGACGCTTTGTGATTGCGTTCTCACTCCAGGCAGGGAAGCCGAGACGGTGTACGTCCCGGGCGCAACGTTCGTGAACGCGTAAGCGCCCTGCGCATCGGTCGTTGCGCGGCGGGCGGCGGCGGTGCCACTCGTGACTCTGATCGTGGCGCCGGCCAGCGGCACGGTGTGGGCGTCGCGCACAGTGCCACGAATGCGGCCGTTCTGGGCAAGCGCCGTGCCCGGCACGCTGGCGAGCAGCGCGGCCGAGGCGACGATGCTCAGACAACGGGTTGCGAGACTGACCATAAGGAACCCTCCTCCTCGAAGCGTGTCGTTACCGGTTGAGTCGCATTTCCGCGCGAGCGTAGAGATAACGGCCGTTGTAGCCAAACGGCGAAGCCGCAGCCCACGGGAAGACGCCGAAGTTGTTGTTGTAGTCCTTCGCCGTGTTGACGCCGTCCACGATCGTGAGTGATTTCGGCTGATCGGGGTACGTGTCGAACAGGTTGCGGACACCCAGCGCGAGATCGATGCTTGCGAAGCGATAGCCGATCTCCGCGTCGAAGAGCGCCTTCGCACCGTAGCCGTCCCGGCAGAGATCGCAGTAACCGGGCTGCGCGGACGAGAACTTGCCGTAATACGATCCGCGAACCAGCGCATGCACGCGGCCGAGATTGTACTCACCGGTGAGCGTACCGCGCCAATCCGGCCGCTCTTCGGTGATGCCGATGTACGTCACCGAGTCGATGATCCCCGTCTCCGTACTGGCGCCGGTCGTATCGAGCGCCGCCGGGAGCGGATCGGTTCGCAGGATCTTGTTCTTCGTGTAGTTCACGGCGGCGGTCCAGTCGACCGTGCCCTGACCGGCTGCCATGCGCAGCGAACCGGTCAGATCGATCCCGCGCGTGCGAGTGTCGATCCCGTTGGTGAAGTACTGAATGCCGCTGATGTTCGCGAACCCGTTCGCGGCAAGCAGCGCCTGCGTCACGCTGTCGTCGAACGTCGCGCTCAGCAGGATGCGATGGTTGATCTTGATCTGGAACACGTCGAGCGTGAACGTGACGTTGTCGTTGGGGCTGAACGCCAAGCCGCCGCTCAGGTTCACCGATGTCTCCTCCCGCAGCGGCTTGGAGCCGAACAGCCTGGCCGCGGGCGCGTCCACGGGCGCAGTGAAGACGTCGGTGGGCACGCCGCCGATCACGTTTGTCGACACGTGACTGAAGTGCGACTGCCCGAGCCCCGGAGCCCGGAACCCGGTGCTGCCGGCCGCTCGAAACAGGATGCGCGGCGATGGCTGAAGTTTGAGCGCGAGCTTCCCGGTGACGAGTGAGCCGAAATCGGAGTAGTTCTCGAACCGCGCCGCGACGTCGGTGAGGAACTTGGGCGTCAGGTTCGTTTCGAGATCGACGTAGGCACCCACGTTCGTGCGGTGTGTGTCGGACTCGTCCTGCGGACGGAATCCCGGGAACACCTGCGAATACGGCCGCGCGTCGCCGCCACCCGGCGCGGCATGGTTGCCGTCGATATAGGACGCGAGCTCGCCGCGCGAGACTTGATAGCCCTCGCGCCGGAACGCGGCGCCGATCGCCACGTTCACCGGCTGCGGCAGTCCGAGGGTCATCGTCTTCACGGCGTTGACGCCCACCGTCAGCTCGTCCCGCTGCAGCCTGCCAGCAAAGAACGCGGTCTTGTTGGCGATTTCGTCACCCGTGGCCGGAATGCTGTCGGGACCCGGCGAGCACGGGTTGGCGGGATCGAGACACGGTCCCAGCGAGACGTTCAGTGTGTTCCGAACATCGTAGTCGAACCGGTTGAAGCCATACGCGGCGCCCAAATCGATCGACCAGCCGGCCGTCGCGGTGCGGATGCCGCCCGCCATGGAGTAGTCGGTGACGTTGGGCGCGAATTCCGGCAGGTAGCCGAACGGGTAGATCTCCGGCCAGCTGCGACCGCCAAGGCTCGCGCAGTCCACGGCGCAGCGCCGGTAGCCGTTGCCTGTGCCCTTGCGGAAGCTGTAGCCGCCGAAACTGTAGAGCTCCGTCGTGCCGCGATCGTTCAGCGGCAACCGGAAGTTCGCCATCGTCATCACGTCCTTCTCCAGCCCGTCGCCCCAATGGTGATTGGGCTGCGGCACCGGATTCCGTTTGACGATGACCTGGCCGTCCACGATGGAGTCCGCCACTCCCGTACCTGCATCTTCGTAGATGTCGGCCCAGGCTCGGTTGGTCGGCTGGCGGTCGAGGAACTCGGCGAACAAGCCGAGTGAGCCGCGTCCGACCCCGATGCCCCAGCCGCCGTTCAGGTTCACCGTCGTGCCATCGTCGGGATAATTCGCCGTGTGATAGCGGCCGACGCTGGTATTGATGAACGGCGTGAACTGGCCTTCCTTGAGCACCATGTTCACCACGCCGGCGATCGCGTCGGAGCCGTACTGCGCCGCAGCGCCGTCGCGCAACACATCGATGCGATCGATCGCGCTCGATGGAATGGCGTTGAGATCGACGCCGCTCGAGCCCGCGCCGGTGCCGTACGCAAACGTGTTGACGAGCGCGGTTTGATGACGGCGCCAGCCGTTAACCAACACGAGCGTCTGGTCAGGCGAGAGGCCGCGGAGGGTGAACGGCCGCACGATGTCGGTCGCGTCGGTGACGCTTTGGTGCGGGAAATTGATGGACGGCGCGAGCGACTGGAGGATTTGCCCGGTCTCGGTTACACCCTGCTTGGTCAAGTCCTCGGCCGTGAAGATGTCCACCGGGACCGCCAGCTGCTCCGCCGCGGTGTGCCGCGCGCGCGATCCCACCACCACATCGACCGGCGACAGGCTGATCGCCTGTTCGGCCAGCCTGAAGTCCTGCGTCACGGCGCTCTGGCCGACCGTCACCTTCACCGACTGCGGGACATAGCCGAGCAGCCGCACGCGCACGGTGTACGTGCCCGCCGCCACGCCACGAATCTCATAGCGTCCCTGGTCGTCACTTGTCGCCCGCACCCCCGCGGCCTCCGCCGAGATCGTGGCGCGCGAGAGTGGCGCTCCGGTGGCGTCCGTCACACGGCCGCGGATCGAACCGTTCTGCGCGAGCGCGAGGCCCGGCAGGATGCTCAGCACAGCGAGTAAACTCTCAACCCGTCGCATACTTATGCCTCTGTGTGGGGTAACGTCGCCCTAGTGCTACTGCGCGGTCGCAAGACCGTCAAGCGACGCTAATGGTGGTGCGCATTCCAGGGAATCGCCCTCGGAAAACGCGCGTTGCGGTGACAGGCGCTGACGAGGACAATAGTAGAAGCGCAGCGCGTAGCATCTACCACCCTCCCCCGCTCCCGTTGCCCCCGCGACCGAGCACAGCGCGCAGCTCGGTGAGTCGCTGCCCAATGGCATCGTGCGACAACGCGGCGAGATCGGCAGGGAGGAGCTGGCGGCTGGTGCATTCGAATGCCGCAATCAGGCGTTGGTACTCGATCTCCGCCGGATAGGCCGGGGGCTGAAAATCGGCGATGAGCTCCTGGAGCAGCTTGGCC
>QHTY01000030.1:648-6541 GCA_003220985.1 Gemmatimonadota bacterium | reverse complement strand
ACATCGCGGAACAGCGCTGCGGCCTGCGCGCCCGGCTCGAGCGGGATCTGCAGGCGCGCGCGCAGGCTCTCGAACACGCGGGCCCGCTCTTCGCCGGTCGAGGGCGGAAACAGCGCGATGTGCTCCTCGGCGCGTCCCTGCCGCTTCAGGTCGACGGGCACGAGATCCGGGCGGGATGTCATCAGGAACCAGATGACTTTGCCGCGGCGGCGCGTATCCCCCATAAATGCGGCCAGCGAAGCAAAGACGCGTTCCGAGACGCCCGAGTCCGCCCCCCTCGTCTCGCGGTTCCCCAATGCCGCGTCGGCTTCGTCGATCACCACAGCGACGGGACCAAGGGCATCGAGCAGGCCGAGAATCCGCTCGAGATTGGCTTCGGTCTGTCCCTGCCACATCGAGCGGAAATTGAGCAGCTCGACGACGGGAATCCCGATCTCGGCGGCAAAGCACCGGACCATGAAGCTCTTGCCGGTACCCACCGGTCCGCAGACCAGGAACCCCATCGGAACGACGTCGAGCCGGCCCTGCCGCAGCGCGGCGGCGGTCTCCCGCAGCAGGGCCTTCGCCCCGTCGTTTCCCGCCACGGCATCGAGGCCGGTGGAGCTGGTCAGGAATGAGAGCAATCCTCCACTTGCTTCCTCTATAAGGCGCTTCTTCTCGCGGGCGAGCGCGTCGGGATCGAGCGCGGCCCCGTTGGCGTCGGCCTCAGCGAGCAGACTCTCCAAGTGGAGGCACGTCAGCCCCGAGGTCAGGACCGAGACCTTCCGCGCGTCGATGCGCGAGAACGTTTGCGGCGTGACCCCACGACCCGACAAGTAGGCATACCGCTCCCGTTCGTCCGGGACCGGAACCAACAGCTCGAACGTGCGCGCGTCGGCGACGAGGGCTTCGTTGAGGGCGGCGGTGCTCTCGGAAATCAGGCAGAACGTGACCTGGCGCTGCAAAAACAGGGGATCGGCGGACCAGCGACGCAACGTCACGATCGTGTTGCGGTCTTCGACGGGGAGTTGCCCGGGATCACCCGCGGGGGCGACGGTCTCCGCAAAGTCGATGATGACGGCGGCGGAGAAGCGCGGATTCTCTTTCAACTGATACAGGAGGTAGGTCTCGAGCAGCTGCAGCGCGCGGTCGGGATCGCGCGGCTGGACCTGCGCGAGGTTTGTGCCGCCGACCCGGTCGTAGGCCTTCAGCACCGTGCGAAAGTCCTGCTCTGCCTGTGAATCGGTGAAGCGGATTCCCGAGCCGCGATCGTACAAGACGATCACGGTCCGATCGGAGAACATGACTTCGCCGAGGAAGTCCGCGATGGTGCCGTGGCGCCGCGCCCCCAGCGGATGGGTGTCGCGCACGCCGGGGCCATGCAGAATGAACGCGTTGATGCCGCGCTGGCGTATCCGGCGCTGCAACGTGCGCGCCCACTCAGCCAGCGCCGGTTGATCTTCGCTCGGTCGTGCCACGAATGAGAATAGAAGGCGTCGCGACGCCGTCAGCTAGAGCGATGGAGCCGGATGAAGTGCGGCTTCTCGATGAGGACATAGAACGTGAGGATCGCGACCTGGTTGAATCCCGCGGCGATCAATCCGGGGAAAGACCTCAGCATCAGCGCCAAGCCGTACGTTTGCAGATACCCCACCGTATACATCGGGCTCGAAAGGAAACGATACGGACCGGTCGAGACGGGACCGATCGCGGCGTCGGGATCGAAGAAGTTGTGCCAGTAGTAGGCGTTGCTCCCCAGCGTCCGCGCGGCCCAGAGCTTCGTACCGAGCCCGACGATGACTAACACAGCGCCGATCGCGAACGAGGCCGCGCCGGAGATGGAGAGGTGCCAGGTGTTGCGGGTCGCCAGGCAGAGCACGATGAACGCAAGCGCGTCGTGGTACATGATCCAGGACGAGGTGCGGCGGAAGCGGCGGAACGCTTCCGCCCGTCCGAAGCGCTTCGTGTAGATCTGACCCTGGTCCTCGCGCCGCAGCACGCCACCCACGAACAGCACGTACGCCATTCGACTGAGAACGGCGTACGCGAATACCGCACCCTGGACGGCGGTCACTTCTTGCCGAAGAGACGCACCGTCGCGACGCCCCGGCGCAGCCGGCTGCGGTACCAGAAATCCACGCGCCGGAGCATCCGCACGGGGCCGGGCAGATCGATTGTGCGACTCCACGACCCCTCATGAAACTGGATGCGCGTGTCCGGCGAAAACGTCTGGCCGTTCCCGAAGGTGACTTTCACGTTGTACATCGCGAGGTTCCCGCCCAGGACTTCAATCTTGATCGCGGTGAAACCGCCCTCGCGCGGGCTCACGATGATGGCGTCGTGGTCGAGCGTGAAGCTCACGCGGCGGGTGCCCAGCAATTCCCAATCGGCGGTTGGGAGGGTCAGGAGGACGAGGGCGGCAACGAGGGCACGCATGCGGGAGCCTCCAATTCAAGGTAGAGGGGGCGCGAGCGCCGACAACATACAACATGCGGCGCCTGTGGTGCACGTGCGACAGTGACGACCGGGACAATCCCGGGGGTATCGTGTGCACAAGGAGGCCGTCATGAAGCGTTTTTGTCTCGCCGCGATCGCCCTCGGCGTTTTCGCAGGAGGCTGTTCATCCGATCCCGTTGGTCCTCCGCCTCGTATCACCGCGTTGCCGCGCTCGCTCACCCCCCACGAGCAAAGCCTGATCCAGGCAGACAACCGCCTTGCCATCAAGCTACTCCAGCAGGTGAACGCGGACACGCGCGACACCATGCCGAACCTGTTCATCTCGCCGCTGTCGGTCGCCATGGCGCTCGCGATGGCCTACAACGGCGCCGCCACCACAACAGCCGATGCGATGCGCTCGACGCTCGAGCTCGATGGCATGACCGTGCCCGAGGTCAACGAAGCCTATCGTAGCCTCATTAAGTTGTTACGGAACCTGGACCCCCACGTTCAGTTTCAGATCGCCAACTCGGTCTGGTATCGGCAGGGTTACGCCGTCAAGCGGGCGTTCCTCGACGTCAACCGTGACTACTACGACGCGCAAGTCACCGCGCTCGACTTCCTCTCACCGTCCGCGCCCGCGACCATCAATGCGTGGGTGAGCCAGCAGACACACGGCCTCATCGACGAGATCGTCGAGAGTATCCCCGATTACATGCGCCTGTATCTCATCGATGCGATCTACTTCAAGGGCGACTGGACAGCGCAGTTCGATGCCCATCTCACGCAGCCCCGGCCCTTCCGTCTCGAAGACGGCTCATACGTGAACGTGCCGACGATGGCCCGTGGCGAGGCGCAGCTTCGTACGGCGTTCCGCCCCAATGCCACGGTCGTCGATTTGCCGTACGGTGGCCAGGCGTTCTCCATGACGATCGTCATCCCCGATGACACCAGCAGTGTGGATCATCTCGTCATGGCCCTGACCGCGGAGCAGTGGGACGATTGGACAGGGAATCTGCACGACGCCAAGGCGGAGCTGCAGCTGCCGAAGTTCAAGCTGACGAACGATCTCGGCCTGATTCCGACGCTCGGTTCGCTTGGCATGGGCATCGCGTTCGGTTGCGAGCCGCTGACCGCGGACTTTACGGGCATCCACGAACCTTCGGAGCTCTGTATCACGGAAGTGAAGCACAAGACCTACGTGGACGTGAACGAAGAGGGTACTGAGGCAGCAGCAGTGACCGAGGTGGGGAGTGGACTAACCTGCGCTTGCGGGCCGCAGCGCATCAACATTGACCGCCCGTTCCTGTTTGCGCTGCGAGAGAATTTGTCGGGGACGATCCTGTTCATGGGAGTGATTCGGCACCCGTCGACCGAGTAGCCAGAACCGTCAGTGAATTTAACCGGCACCCGCAGCCGCGTGCGTACCGCATGCCCCTGCACACGCGCCGGCCGGAACACCGCGTGCGCGACGGCCTTCAACGCTGGTTCATCCAAGGCGCCATTCGCGCTCGAGGTCACGCGCAGTGAACCGGGGACGACACGGCCCAGCGTATCGATGACGGCCTGCACGATCACTGAGCCTCGAATCCCGGCTCGGCGCAGCAAGGGGGCATACTCGGGGTCGGGCATCGAGATGAGCTCCGCCTTCTCGTCCACTTGCGTCTCAGTATAGACGCTGTCGAATCCCGCGCCTCGCGCCGGCGCGGAAGGACATCTGGTTTGGAGCGTTGCGAGATGCGCGCGCAGACCTTCGCCGTTGAATCGCGCCACGAATGGATCCGCGTTGTCCGGGCGGACCTCGAACGTCATCTCCGGCGTAGCGAGCAGCTGGCGGACGAACGCTGCGGGGTCCGGCGCGAAGACGACGGAGTAGTCAGTCGAGCGCGACCAGGTCTCCTCTGCCGGAGGGCGGTCACCCCAGCGCAGGTGCACAATCATCCGGTAGTCGGAATTCCTAGTCCCAGTTGCGCCCGTGGCGAGGAACGCCTCGAGTTTGTCATTGAGACACCGCAGGTAGAGGGCGGGGCGGAAGGTGACGACGGCGGCGCGAACGACGTTGAGAGCATCTAGTTCCAGCGTTACGGACGGCTGATCGGGTGCGGCCGAGCGTGACGTGGTGAGTTGCCAGGCTCCGCCCTGACGCTCCTGGCCTTCACCCCGGAGCGGTAGGACAAGCGCAGCGAGAATAAGCGCGAGTTTGGACCGCATTTTCCACTATCATGTCACCAACCACGGCGAACTGTGAGGCTGGTCACCGTATCTTGTGGCCATGCGGCCGAGCGCGGCGTCTAACAAGGACGCTGGTGGCGTTCCTCGCGACGCTGTAGCGTAGGACCGGTCTCCCTCATCGGATTCCGCAATGCGCGCACCATCCGTGCTGGTGCTCTGCGCCGCCATGCTCGTGGCAACTCCGCTCAGAGCCCAGTCCCTCGATCCTCGTCTCTTTGCCGGCCTCGAATGGCGCAACGTCGGCCCGTTCCGCGCCGGCCGTATCTCCGCGGCGAGCGGCGCCATCGGACAGCCGGGGGTGTTCTACGTCGGCACGCCAAACGGCGGCGTCTGGAAGACGACAAGCGCCGGCGAAACGTGGTTTCCCATTTTCGATTCGATCAAGACCATATCGTCGATCGGCGCCGTGGAGGTCGCACCCTCGGACCCAAACGTGGTCTACGTGGGCACGGGCGACCTGAATTCCTACTTCGACGGGCGGGGCGACGGGATGTACAAGTCCGCCGATGCCGGCCGCACGTGGCGGCACATCGGCCTCGAGGGCACACAGCAGATCACTTCGATTCTGGTTCACCCGCACGACCCGAACACGGTCCTGGTTGCTGCACTGGGAGGCTTCTTTCAGACCCAGAGCGACGCCCGGGGCGTCTTCCGCTCGACCGACGGCGGCGCGAACTGGGTGAAGACACTGTACGTCGACGACAAGACCGGCATCGGAGCGCTCGCCCGCGCGGCAGACGCGCCCGACGTCATCTTGGCTGCCACGATGTTCCGCTCCGTCGCACCAGGGACCGGTGTCTTATTCCAGAGCCCCGACACGGCGCAGACCCGCACGCGGCTGTACAAATCCATAGACGGTGGGTTGACCTGGCACGAGGTGTCAGGTGGAGGGTTGCCTCGCCTCACGCGTCGCATCTCTCTCGCGATCGCGGTGGGCACGAACGCTCAGCGTATCTATCTCATCGGCAACTTCGGACTCTACCGCTCCGACGATGGCGGCACGTCGTGGCGGCAGATGGCCGCGGACGACAAGCGGATCGCCAACGGCCAGGGCGGTTACACCAGCGGCGTGTATGTCGATTCGAAGAATCCCGACATCGTCTACACGTTCCATGTGACGGCTTACAAGTCCACCGATGGCGGTAACAGCTTCGTGGCCTTCAAGGGCGGCCCGCCCGGCGGCGACGATCCGCAGGTGATGTGGATCGACCCCACTGACGGCAAGCGCATCCTCATGGGCTACGAC
>QHTY01000030.1:0-545 GCA_003220985.1 Gemmatimonadota bacterium | reverse complement strand
CCCCTATTGGATCTACGCGACGCAACAGGACGCCGGCGCCATCGCCACGCGCAGCCGTGGCGACCTGGGGACGATCACACCCATCGACTGGAAGCCGGTACCCGGCTGGGAGTGGGGCACGATCCTTCCTGATCCGACCGATCCCAACATCGTCTTCTCGAGCGGACTCAGCATCTCGAAGATCAGCTATCCCAGTGGCGCGTGGATTAATGTGGGCCCGGAGCAGGATCCGTCACTCAAGCTGCGCGCCTCACTGAACCTCCCCATCGTCTTCTCGACGTGGCACGGGCAGCGCGAGCTGCTCGCGGGCTATCAGTATCTCATGGCGACGAGGGACGGCGGGGTGACCTGGACGAAGCTGGGTCCGGATCTCAGTGAGACACGGGCGCACCCGGCCCCGAGCGACACGAGCATTCCACGTTGCGCGTGCATCTGGTCGATCGCGGCATCGACCGTGCGGCCTGACGTCATCTGGCTTGGGGTCATCAACGGCATCGTCCAGGTGTCGCGAAACCACGGGGTGACATGGAACGACGTAACGATCC
>QHTY01000029.1:4086-9151 GCA_003220985.1 Gemmatimonadota bacterium | reverse complement strand
CAGTTCATAAACGTCGATCCGATCATCTTCAACCAGCAGACCGCGTTCGCGAGTCAGTACTCGGAGTGCCAGGACAACAACACGATCCGCTCCAGCGCGGGACTGCCGCCGAACGATTGCAGCGGCTTCATCTGGGGTTCGTCCAACGAACAGGCGCTGCGGACCCGGAATTCCGTCTTCCCATTCGATTTCACGCGCCAGCCGTTCCAGGCGCGGCTGACGGTGTCGCTGCCGATCTTCAATAATTTCGCGCGTGAACTCCAGGTCTCGAATGCGCGCGCGCAGCACAGCGACCTTGAGGAGTCGGTCCGGGCACGCGGCCTCGCGGTGCACACGGAGGTCAGCCAGGCGTTCCTGACGCTGCAGACCGCGTTTCGGACCGTTGGACTGCAGGATACGGACCGCCCCGCGGCGCGAGAGCAGCTGCACCGCGCGACGGAGCGCTACCGCGTCGGGTCGGGGACGTTCTTCGAACTGCTGGACGCGCAGGTCGCCGCGCTACGCGCCGAGAGCGACGCCGTGAACGCGACGTACGACTACCACAAGGCCTTGGCGCTGTTGGAAGCCGCCGTCGGCCGCAGCTTGCGTTAACCGAGAGGATCGAGCCGCCATGTCTAAGCGGAACAAGGTGCTGTTGGGAGGCGGAGGGGCCGTTCTCCTGATCGTTCTGGTGATGGTGAGTGCCAGTGCCAAGGGGGAGAAAGGGATCGAGGTGCGCTTCGAGCAGGTCGGACGGCGCGACCTCGTCGCCGCGGTCACCGCCAGCGGGAAGATTCAGCCCAAGAAGAAAGTGGACATCAGCGCCGACATCACCGGCCGCATCACGCGGATCGCGGTGCGCGAAGGCGATTTCGTCCAGAAAGGGCAGTTCCTGCTCCAGATCGACCCCACGATCTATCAGGCGAATCTGCAGCGCGCGCAGGCGGCGATGTCGCAGGCTGAAGCCGGCGCCGTCCAGGCGCGCGCCACGCGCGACCAATCGACGCGCGCGCTGACGCGGACCAAGGAGCTGCGCGAGCAGAACCCGAACCTCATCTCGCAGGAACAGCTCGAGCAGGCCCAAACGGCGTCCGATATCGCCGAGGCCAACCTGACGGCGTCGCAACACCTCGTGGAGCAGTCGCGCGCCGGCCTGCAGGAGGCGCGTGACCAGCTGGCGAAGACGCATCTCGTCGCGCCGATGGCCGGACGCGTGACCCGCCTGGCCGTCGAAGAGGGCGAGGTGGCGGTTCCAGGCACGTTCTCACGCGAGACCGGGCTGCTGCTCACGATCTCCGATCTGTCGGTCATTCAGACCAAGGTGCAAGTCGACGAGACCGACGTGGTGCGGCTGCACCTGGGCGACTCCGTCGAGGTCACCATCGACGCGTTCCCGGATACCACGTTCATCGGCCGCGTCACCAAAGTCTCGAACAGCGCCATCCTGACGGCCGCCTCGGCCGCGGGGGGGTCGCAGAGCGATCGCGCGGTGGATTACGAAGTCGAAATCACGCTGTCCAATCCGCCCGCTGAGGTGCGCCCGGATCTGTCTGCCACGGCGCGCATCATCACGGACACCCGCAAACAGTCGCTCGCGATTCCGATCATCGCCCTGACGGTGCGCGAGAACACGCCGATCTCCACCGAGCAACGTTCCGGTGGTCGCGGGACGGCACAGGCCGCGACGCCTCCTCCCGCGCCCGCGGATACCGGCAGGCGTGGTGCCGGCAATAAGAAGGAAACGGAAGGCGTGTTCCTGGTGCACAATGGGATCGCGACCTTCCACGCGGTCAAAGTGGGCATCGCGGGCGAGGAGCACTTCGAGGTCGTCGAAGGCGTCCATCAGGGCGACACGATCGTCGCGGGCCCGTATCAGGCCATCCGCGACCTCAAGGAAGGCGCGCGCGTACGCCCCAGCAAGGAATCGAGTGACACGACCGCGCGGCGCCGCTCATGAGTACGGTCCAGCTGTTTCGCACGGGCGATACGCCGCTTCCCGACGTCATCATCCTGGCGCACAAGCTGACGCGCGAGTACGACATGGGCTCCGAGCTCGTGCGCGCGCTGCGCGGGGTGAGCGTCCAGATCCAGAAAAACGAGTACGTGGCGGTGATGGGACCATCGGGGTCGGGCAAGTCGACGCTGATGAATCTCATCGGTTGCCTCGATACGCCGACCAGCGGCGAGTACTGGCTGAACGGCCAGAAGGTGAGCGATCTGGCGGACGATGAGCTGGCCCGGATCCGCAACAAGGAAATCGGGTTCGTGTTCCAGACGTTCAACCTGCTGCCGCGCGCCGATGCGCTGCACAACGTCGAGCTGCCCCTGATCTACGCGGGGCTTTCGGCGCGCAACCGCCGGGAGCGCGCGGCCCACGCCCTCAAGCGCGTCGGCCTGGGCGACCGCATGGACCACAAACCCAACGAGCTGTCGGGCGGCCAGCGCCAGCGCGTCGCGATCGCGCGCGCGCTCGTGAACGAGCCCAGCATTCTGCTCGCCGACGAGCCCACGGGAAACCTCGATTCCACGACGAGCTCCGAAATCATGGGCGTCTTCGCGGAGCTGCACCATCAGGGCCAGACCGTGGTGATGGTGACGCACGAGCAGGACATCGCGGCGCACGCCGAGCGCGTGATCACCCTGCGCGATGGCATTGTGGCGACGGACCAAGCCCGGGCCGCCTGAGTGCCGTTTTTCGAAGCCTTCCGTCTCGCGATTCAGACGCTCCGCGCCCAGAAGCTCAAGAGCGGCTTTTCACTGCTCGGCGTGTTCGTGGGCGTGGCATCCTTGATCGCCGCCTGGTCCATCGCGAACGGCGTGAATCGGTACATGACGGAGAAGTTCGCGCAGACGTTGTACGGGGTGAACACGTTCCAGCTCCGCCGGCGGCCGATGTTCACGCCCAACGTGCCCGACTCGGTGTGGCGGGCGTGGGCACGGCGGCCCCGCATCCGTTTCAGCGACGCCGAGGCGATCAGCGAAGGACTCACGGTCCCGGTGATCACCGCTTGGCAGTCGAGCGATCAGATGACGGTCTCCTACGGCAATAAAGAAGCGCGCGACATCGAGCTGACCGCAGCGAGCGAGCGCTACTTCGACATCAAGAACCTCGGGATTGCCCTCGGCCGCCCATTCACCGGCGAGGAGAACCGCTCAGGGGCTCCGGTTGCGGTCCTCGGCGAGGCGGTCGCCAAGCGGCTGTTCGCCGATCGCGGGCCGTTGGGAAAGAGCGTCCGAATCGGTGGCGTGCCGTATCGCGTGATCGGGGTCGTGGAGCACCAAGGCAGCATCCTCGGATTTCCGCTCGACCGGTTCGTGGTCGTCCCTGCCCTCTCACCGGCCCAGAACCTGGTGAACCCGCCCGGTATTCTCGACGCCTTCCTGGTGAAAGCGCACTCGGACCTCGAGATGCGCGAGGCAATGTCGCAGGCCGAGGGAATCATGCGCAGCCGGCGCCATCTGCGGCCGAGGCAGGACGACAACTTCGTGCTCGACACGTCCGAGGGCGTGCAGCGCTTCTGGGCGGGCATCAGCCGCATCCTCGTGACGGTGATCCCGGGGATCGTGGTCGTCTCGCTCGTGATCGGCGGCATCGTGATCATGAACATCATGCTCATGGCGGTGGCCGAGCGGACCCGCGAGATCGGGTTGCGGAAGTCGCTGGGCGCGCGTCGTCGTGACGTGCTGCGTCAGTTCCTCGCCGAATCGACGGCGATTGCGACGGTCGGTGCCGCGTTTGGTATCCTCGCGGGCATCGGGCTGACGATCGTGATCAACAAGCTGTCGCCGCTCCCCGCGAGCGTGTCGCCTGCGTCGGTCGTGCTGGGTGTGATCATGGGGGCCGGCGTCGGCGTCGTGGCCGGCGTGTACCCCGCGAGCCGGGCCGCGCGGCTCGATCCGATCACCGCGCTGCGGCAGGAGTAGCCAATGTCCGGAGTATTCGAAGGCGTCGGCATCGCCCTCTCATCGCTGCGCGCGCACAAGATGCGCGCGGCGCTCACGATTCTTGGCGTCGCGATCGGTGTGACCGTCGTCATGGTGATCGGCGCGCTGATCAGCGGCTTCAACAAGGGCATCTCGGACATGCTGGCGTCGCTCGGCCCCAAGACATTCTGGGTCGGGCGCTATTGGGGCGGCCAGAACGACGAGGATCCGGAAGATCCGAATCCGTGGCGCCGTCGTCCGCCCATTACCGTGGAAGAAGCGAACCGCCTGGCGCAACTCCCGACCGTCGCGTTCGTCGTGATCGATGAGGGCACGGGCTCGGACATCGAGTTCGAAGGGCGCCGTCTCGCGGCGATTCGGGTTCGCGGCCGCAACGCGGATTGGCCGAAGATCGAAGGCGGCCTGATCGAGCCCGGCCGTTCGTTCTCGCATCTCGAGGATGCGTCCAACGCGCACGTGGCCGTCGTCAACAGCAAGCTGGCCGAGAACCTGTTCGGGCAGCGCGATCCGATGAACCGCCGCATCAAGATCGGGGGCCTGCCCTATGATGTGGTCGGTGTGTACAATCCCCCGCCCCGGCTGTTTGGAGACGGCGACCAACCGGAAGTCATGATTCCCCACGGCACGTTCGCGAAGGACCTGCAGTACTGGCACGGGTGGATGGACATGTTCGTCGTGCCGCAGGACTCCGTCTCCACCGAGCGCGTGATCGACGATGTCACGATGGCCATGCGCACGATGCGGGGACTGCGTCCCGGCCAAAAGAACAACTTCGACGCGATCACGCAGGAAGTGTACGTGCAAGCCATCAACAGCTTCACCAAGGTCGCGCGCATGCTCATGATCGCACTGTCGATGGTGGGCCTGATCGTCGGTGGCATCGGCGTCGTGGCGATCATGATGATTTCCGTGACGGAGCGCACGCGTGAAATCGGCGTGCGCAAGGCCCTCGGCGCGCTCCGCCGCGAGATCATGTGGCAATTCCTCGTCGAAGCGGCGACGCTCACCCTCGTCGGCGGCTTCATCGGCATGGCGATCGGCTGGTTCATCGCGATTTTGCTCCACAACTTCACGCCCGTCCCTGCCTACGTGCCGCTGGCGTCGATCATCACGGCGCTCGTTGCCGCGGCGGTAACGGGAC
>QHTY01000029.1:0-3810 GCA_003220985.1 Gemmatimonadota bacterium | reverse complement strand
CGCCCCCGCGTCTCGTACGAAGACGCGCAGGCGGTGATGCACGCCGTGACGGTCCCCGTGCTCGCCGCCTGGGAGTCGAACACGCGCGGCACCCTCACCGCCGGCCGGCGCACCGCCAAGGACATCCAGGTCACGGCCGCCACCGAGCTCTACTTCGACATTCGCTCCCTCGTGATCGAGGAGGGGCGCGCGTTCACCGCGCAGGAGGTCCAGGCTGGCGTTCCGGTCCTCGTGCTCGGGCATGACCTCGCCGACAAGCTCTTCGAGGGCCAGGACCCGATCGGGCGCGAGGTCAAGGTGTTCGACATCCCATACCGCGTGATCGGCGTGGTCGAGAAGCAGGGCAACCTGTTCGGGCTGTCGCTCGACAAGTTCGTGGTTGCGCCAGCCAGCGCCCCCCTAAAGCGGTACGTCAATCCGCCCCGTGTCGTGGACGCGCTGGCCGTGAAGGCCAACACGCAGTCGGAGATGCGCGAGGCGATGTCCCAGGCCGAGGCCGTCATGCGGAGCCGGCGCCACCTGCGCCCGCGGCAAGTCGATGACTTCGCGCTCGAGACCGCGGATGAAGTGCTCGACTTCTGGGGCAAGATCAGCCGAATTCTCTTTTACGCCCTGCCCGGGCTCGTGGCGGTCTCACTCGTCGTGGGCGGCATCGTCATCATGAACATCATGCTGATGGCGGTGGCGGAGCGGACACGGGAGATCGGCATCCGCAAATCCCTCGGCGCGCGACGCGGCGACATCTTGCGCCAGTTCCTCGTCGAGGCGACGACGCTGGCCACGGTGGGCGCCAGCATCGGCGTCGGGATCGGAATCGGGTTGGCGGCTCTGGTCGCCGCCACGACACCGCTGCCCGCGGCTGTCGCGCCATGGTCCATTATCGTCGGCGTCATGCTCGGTGCGGGCGTGGGGATCATCGCTGGGGTGTACCCGGCGACCCGCGCCGCCCGGCTCGATCCGATCACCGCGCTGCGAGCGGAGACATGACGTTCGGCAGCGGCGGGCTGTTTGAAGGCGTCGGCATCGCGCTGGCGTCGCTGCGCAGCAGCAAGGCGCGGGCGGCGCTGACCATCCTGGGCATCGCGATCGGCGTGATGGTGGTGATGTTGATGGCCGCCCTGATCAGCGGCATCAACAAGAGCGTCGCCGGTGTGTTTGAATCGATCGCGCCGCGCACCTTCCTGGTGTGGCGCTTTTTCCAGGCCGGCGTCAACGTCTCCGACGGCTCCGACGAAAGCAGCCCGTGGCGACGCAATCCGGCGATCAACGAGCTCGAGGCCGACCGGATCAGGCTGCTGCCGTCGGTACGGTACGTGACGCGCCGCGAGGAGAGCTCCGCCAACGTGGAATTCGGGGACCGGCATCTCGAATCGGTGAACGTCTCCGGCCTGTCTGCCGAATGGGTAGAAGTGAATGGCGGCGACGTCTATCCGGGGCGCACATTCACGCGCTTCGAAGACCTCTCCAATGCCGCCGTCGTGGTCATCAATCGCAAGCTCGAAGACCAGCTGTTCCGCGGGCGCGACCCCATCGGCCAGACCATTCACATCGCGGGCGCGCCCTTCACCGTCATCGGCGTGTATACGCAGCCGCCGAGTCTGTTCAGCGGTGCGGCGCCGCCGTTCGTCGGCATTCCCCACGGTGCGTTTGTGAAGAGCGTACCCTATTTCAAGGGCTGGATGCGCCTCGCCGTTGCGCCGGCGCCCGGGTACACGCAGCAGGAATCGATGGACGAAGTCGTGGCGACCCTGCGCTCGATCCGTGGGCTCAAGCCGGGCCAGGACAACAATTTCTCGATCGTGACGCAGGACAAGCTCCTCCAGTCCTGGAACCAGGTGACGGGCGTGTTTTTCCTCGTGATGCTGGTGTTGTCCTCGATCGGGTTGATGGTCGGCGGTGTGGGCGTCGTCGCGATCATGATGATCTCGGTGACCGAGCGCACGCGCGAGATCGGCGTGCGTAAGGCGCTGGGTGCCACGCGTCGCGCGATCCTCTGGCAGTTCCTCGTCGAGGCTTCGACGCTGACACTCGTCGGCGGCGCCGTCGGGATGCTCAGCGGAGGCGTGCTCGCGTTCGTCATTTCTCGCGTCACCCCGATCCCCGCCAACGTCCCACTGTGGTCGATCGTGGCGGCACTCCTCGCCTCGGCGCTGACGGGCGTCGGGTTCGGCCTCTACCCCGCGAGCCGGGCCGCGAAGCTTGATCCGGTGGAAGCTTTGAGATACGAATAAACGTTAGTTTCCAGCCGTGCCCCTGTTCGAAGCCGTTGTCCTCGCGGTTCAGACGATCTGGAGCCATAAACTCCGTTCGTTCTTCACGCTGCTCGGCATCATCGTCTCCGTCGCCTTTCTCGTCGCCGTCGTCGCGGTCATCCAGGGCATGAATGCCTACGTCCGCGAGCGCCTGGCCGGCGCGATCGTGGGCGTGAACGCATTCCAGATCCGCCGCGATCCGATCCAGGTGGGGTTCATCGACGACGAGGCGTGGAAACAGATTCAACGGCGCCCCATCATCGCGCCCGAAGACGTCGGCTTCATCGAGCGCGCGGTGCCCGAGGCCGAGGCGATCGCGCTGCAGTCCGGCTGGCCCACGCCGATGACTGACGTGCAGTGGCGCAACCGCACGACGGGCGACGTCTTCATTTTCGGCGTCACCGCACCCTACGTGGTCGTGCAGGACTACGCCTTCGCCGCCGGGGAACCGCTCACCGATATCGACCTCCAGCAACGGCGCTACGTGGCGGTGCTCGGCTACGATGTCGCTGAGAAGCTGTTCGGGAACGTCGAGGCTGCCGTCGGCAGCAGCATCCGCGTGCGCGGCATTCAGCTACTCGTGAAGGGCGTGATCGCGAAGAAGGGCACGGTGCTGGGGCAATCGTGGGACGGTTTCGTGATGCTGCCGCTGTCCACGTTCGAATCGATGTACGGGCGGCGCCAGACGATGGTGATCTCGGTGAAAATGGCGAGGGCGGATGGCGTCGCGCCCGCGATGCTGCGGGCCGAGGAAGCGATGCGCATCGCGCACCGGCTGCGGCCCGGCAGCGATAATGACTTCACCATCGACACCGGTGAAGGGCTGATCGCGTTCTGGGCCAAGCTCACCCGCGTCATTTTCACCGTCGTGCCTGCCGTCGTGGTCATCGGCATCGTCGTGGGCGGCATCGTCATCATGAACATCATGCTCATGAGCGTCACCGAGCGCACCCGCGAGATCGGGATTCGCAAGGCGCTGGGCGCCGCCCGTCGCGACATCCGCCGCCAGTTTTTCGCGGAGGCGTTGACACTGTCGGTGCTCGGCGGGATCGCCGGCCTCGCGGTCGGCGCGGGGCTCGCGGGCCTGGTGCAGGTCCTGTCACCGCTGCCGGCCCGCGTGACGGCGTGGTCCATCGGCATCGCGCTGCTGCTCGGCATCGTCGTGGGGGTGGCGTTCGGCGTGTATCCCGCGCACCGCGCGTCACGCCTCGATCCGATCGAAGCCCTCCGGCAGGAGTAGATGCAACTCCACTCGGTCCGCGAGGGCTGGCGCATCGCCCTCGATCAGCTCCGCGCCAACAAGCTCCGCTCGGCGCTCACGGTGCTCGGCGTCGTGATCGGCATCGCCACGGTCATGGCGATGGCTTCCATCGTCGCGGGGTTCCGCGAGCAGATCGTCAATACGCTCGAGGTCGTCGGACCAACGACGTTCCGCGTGCTCCGCTATTTCTCCACCACGGGGGTGAACCCCGATGCGGTGCCACGCGAGGTGCGCATCCGGCCCAAACTGCTCCCGCAGGACGCCGAAGCGATCGCGCGCCTCCCCGAAATCCATTAC
>QHTY01000028.1:658-4515 GCA_003220985.1 Gemmatimonadota bacterium | reverse complement strand
CTTGCGGCCGCTGCCTTTTTGGCAGCGAATCAGGGCACGATGCTTGCTTTTGCGACCCGCAGCATCCGGCCGGCATCACATCCCTATCAGGAGCTGAGAGTTATGGCTGAGAAGATCATCGGTATTGACCTCGGGACGACCAACTCCGTTGTCGCGGTTATGGAAGGTGGCGATCCCGTTGTCATCCCCAACGCCGAAGGTGGCCGCACCACCCCTTCGGTTGTCGCCTTCACCAAGGACGGTGAACGACTCGTTGGGCAAGTCGCCAAGCGGCAAGCAGTGACCAACCCGCAGAACACGATCTTCTCCATCAAACGGTTCATGGGACGGCGGATCGAAGAGGTCTCGGAGGAGATCAAGCGCGTGCCCTATAAGGTCGTGCGCGGTCAGAACGGTCTGGCGTCCGTCGAAGTCAGCGGGAAGCAGTACACGCCGCCCGAGATCTCGGCGATGATCCTCCAGAAGATGCGGCAGACGGCGGAAGACTACCTCGGCCACAAGGTCGAGAAGGCCGTCATCACCGTTCCCGCCTACTTCAACGATTCGCAGCGGCAGGCGACGAAGGACGCCGGCAAGATCGCCGGGCTCGACGTGGTCCGGATCATCAACGAGCCGACCGCGTCGGCGCTCGCCTACGGACTCGACAAGAAGAAGGAAGAGAAGGTCGCCGTGTACGACCTCGGCGGCGGTACCTACGACATTTCCATTCTAGAACTCGCCGAAGGCGTCTTCGAGGTGAAGAGCACGAACGGCGACACGCACCTCGGTGGCGACGACTTCGACGCGCGCGTCATGGAATGGCTGGTCGGCGAATTCAAGCGCGACCAGGGGATCGACCTCTCCAAGGATCCGATGGCGCTGCAGCGGCTGAAGGAGGCCGCCGAGAAGGCGAAGATGGAGCTGTCGACGGTGATGCAGACGGAGATCAACCTGCCGTTCATCACGGCGGATCAGTCCGGTCCCAAGCACCTGAACCTCTCATTGACGCGCGCCAAGCTCGAACAGCTCGTGGACGATCTGGTGAAGCGAACCATTCCACCCATGCAGCAGGCGCTGACCGACGCGGGGCTCAAGCCTGGCGAGATCGACGAAGTGATCCTGGTCGGTGGCCAAACGCGCATGCCGAAGGTCCAAGAGATAGTAAAGAGCTTCTTCGGCAAAGAGCCGCATAAGGGCGTCAACCCGGACGAGGTCGTGGCAATCGGCGCGGCGATCCAGGGCGGCGTGCTGGCGGGTGAAGTGAAGGACGTGCTGCTCCTCGACGTCACGCCGCTGTCGCTCGGTATCGAAACACTCGGCGGCGTCACGACGGTGCTCATCCCGAGGAACACGACCATTCCGACGAAGAAGTCGGAGGTCTTCTCGACGGCCGAGGACAACCAGACGACGGTCGAGATCCACGTGCTCCAGGGCGAGCGCCAGATGGCGCAGGACAACCGGACCATCGGCAAGTTCCAGCTGACCGGCATTCCGCCGGCTCCGCGCGGCGTGCCCCAGGTCGAGGTGACGTTCGACATCGACGCCAATGGTATTCTACACGTCTCGGCAAAGGACAAGGCGACTGGCAAGGAGCAGAAGATCCGGATCGAAGCCTCGTCCGGCCTGGCCGACAAGGATATCGACAAGATGGTGAAGGAGGCCGAGTCCCACGCCGCCGAGGACAAGAAGCGGCGTGATGTGATCGAGCAGCGTAACCGGCTCGATAACATGGTGTACCAGGTGACCAAGGAGTCCAAAGACTGGGTCGATAAGTTGGAGGCTGGGCTCAAGTCACGGCTCGACGCCGCCATCCAGTCGGCGCAGGCGGCGCTCCGCAGTGGAAATGCTGACGAAATCAGCAAAGCGCTGGAGGAGCTGCAGCAGGCATATTCAGCGGCAGGGGCATCGTTGTATGCTGCGTCACGCGGAGCCGGGGCGGCGGAAGGCGGCGAAGGGGCGGCGAAGGGCGGCGATGGGCAACCCGGCGCCGAAGCAAAGAAGGATGAGAAGGTTGTGGATGCGGATTACGAAATCGTAGACGAGGATAAATCGAAGAAGCCTTAAAAGGGGGCGCTGATGTCGGTGAAGACGCGGGACTGGTTGAAATTTGGCACGCTGGTGAGCCTGGCGTTTGCGCTGGGATTGACATTCGCTTCGGCGTTCCGGCTACCATCGCGCGGAGAAGCGGCGGTGCGGTCGGTGCTGCAGGACACGAGCCGGCCGCTACCGATGGCGAAAGCCGCCGTCGACCTGGGCGATGCATTCGCCAACGTCGCCGATCATGTGAAGCCGGCGGTCGTGTTTATCAAGTCTGAGCACCGCGAGCGGATGTCCACTCGCCGCTTGCCGCCGGGCTTCGAAGATTTCTTCCAGATCCCGCGTCGCCCCCAGATCGAGCAGGGCTCCGGATCGGGCTTCATCGTGTCGCAAGACGGCTACATCCTCACGAACAATCACGTCGTACAGGGCGCGGATCGAGTGACGGTTCGCCTGTTCGACAATCGTGAGTTCATCGCGAAGACGGTCGGGACGGACCCGAACACGGACATCGCGGTCATTAAGATCCAGACGACCGGGCTGCCCACCGTGCGGCTGGGCGATGCCGACTCGACGAAGATCGGCAATTGGGTACTCGCGATCGGCAATCCGCTCGGCGAAGCTTTCACATTCACCGTGACCGCGGGTATCGTGAGCGCCAAGGGCCGAGGGTTACAGGGCCTGAATTCGGGCGGGCTTGCGATTCAAGACTTCATTCAGACAGACGCGGCCATCAATCCCGGCAATTCGGGAGGACCGTTAGTCAACGTGCGTGGCGAGGTCATCGGCATCAATGCGGCCATCGCCAGTGAGACGGGATATTATAACGGGTACGGGTTTGCGATCCCCATCAACATCGCCAAGACCGTGATGACGCAGCTGATTGCGACCGGCCACGTCGAGCGATCCGTCATAGGCGTTTCAGTGCTGCCGGTACGGCAAGAGGATGCGGAGGACGTCAAACTGCCTGACATCAAGGGCGCGGTCGTGCAGGGATTTACAGCCGACGACGCTCCTGCCAAGCGCGCTGGGCTTCAAGAGGGGGACGTGATCATCGCGATCGATGGCCAGCCCGTCGAATCGGTCGCCCAGCTGCAACAGCGTGTTGGGTTCAAAAAGCCCGGTGAGACCGTCCAGGTCACGGTGGCGAGGAAGGGTGGCGCACGCAAGACGATTCCGGTCAGGCTGACTGCGGCGCCTGGCGACGAATCCGAAACCGCCGACGCCAATGATGAACGCCCGAGCCGGGATTCAGCCCCTTCGGAGCAGGCGCTTGGCATTTCGGTGGAGCCGCTCTCGCAAGAGGACGCGCGTGATGCCCAACTCAGCTCGGTGATCCGGAGCGGAGGCGGCCTTGTGGTCACGCAGGTCTCTCCGGACGGACCCGCCTACGAGCGACTGGCTGATGCGGGTAACGGTGGACCGGATATCATCCTTCGCCTCAATGGACAGCCCACGCGAACGCGGGTAGAGCTCCACAAAGCGCTGGCATCCACGAGATCCGGTGACATCTTGATGCTCACGGTCCTATCCCGAACAGGGAACGGCTGGCAACCGCGGGTCGTGCGCTTACGTCGACAGTAATTCACGCCCCTACGCGCCAGTGCCCAGGGCCCTCAATCGAGGGCCCTTTTTTTCAGCATCAGCAGGGCTGTTGCCGCCAGCCAGATGACGAACAGGGCTTGCGCGTAGTACATGTTCGGCGAGAACTCGCTGAACACGATAGCTACCCCGCCGTTGACGATCGCGACCAGCCACGCCATCCAAGCCAACCACTTCGGCAACACGCCGCCATTGCGCATCGCCCAGCCGAACATGTACGCCACCAGTCCCAACATGAA
>QHTY01000028.1:0-604 GCA_003220985.1 Gemmatimonadota bacterium | reverse complement strand
CGTGCGTGCCCGTCAGCCCCGCATCTGAGGTTGTGTACGCGCGCGCGAGCTGCCAGCCCGCGCCGACCATGAAGAGGATGTTGAGCGACCACACGGCAAACGCGAACGCCCCCATGCGCACCGCGGCACGCCCCGGGCTCGCACCCGGCGTATCGTTGTGACGCAATGCCACACCGATCACACCCGCGTACATGAAGACGAGGCCGAACAACAACGCCCAATGGATCTCGCGCCACGCACTCGTCTTTGCGATCGTCGCGAGCTGGGCGGCGCCGTCACCGGAGAGCAATGGATGCATGAAACCGGCGGCTCCAAACAACAGCACGCCGAGGAGCAAGCAGAGACCGTAGAACAACGGACGGCGTGGCATGGGGCCCTAATCTAGCACGCACCCGGCCCACCGATATATTGAGCCCGCCATGGACCTGAATCGCATTCTCCGCGAGGGTTTCATTGCCGGCTGTATCGGCGCGGCCGCGGTCGCCGTCTGGTTTCTGATCGTCGACTCGATCAACGGCCAGCCACTGTATACGCCCGCGATGCTGGGCAGCGCGGTGTTCTGGGGCGCCCCCGACCCCACGCACGTCGTCATCGAACCGGCCCG
>QHTY01000027.1 GCA_003220985.1 Gemmatimonadota bacterium | reverse complement strand
AGACGGCGAACGCGACAATGGCGATGGACTCCGGAATAAATATCGGCGCGTGCGTGAACATCGAGCTCGCAGCCCACAGCACGCTGGCGATCATTATGATCCCGCTGGCAAGACAGATATCATCGCGGCGGCGCTTTTCCAGCGGCCGGTCGCCGCGGCGCGGGATGTTGGACTTCCGGAACAGCCAGATCGCAAAGAGGATGAACGCGACGAACAGGACCACGGCCGAGAGATAATGGACCGTTCGCATGTACGGGCTCCACCAAGTCGGTGCGGAGAGCCCATCAGGGGCCGACGTCGGGAACAAGGCGACCAAGATCGCTGCCGTCCCGCCGACCAGGCCGAGCAGGCGATCGGCGATGACGCCCTTGTAGCCCGGATACGTCAACAGGAAAAGCGCCAAGGCGAACAGCACGCCGACAAAAATGGCCACGGCTCCCGTGTAGTAGTACGCGCTGATAGAGTTCAGCGGCGTCCACGCGGGCAGTCCCACCGTGTGGCGCAGACCCGCGAAGATGAAAAGGAGCAGGGGAAGCAGCAGCCCGAGAATGCCGATCAGACGGCGATGCGCTTGTTGCGACAGGCTCTCAGCCGTCGGGCTCATGAGCCTAAGCTAGGGGCCGGATCCTGTTGGTACAAACTGCGCAATTGGGCATACAGATCTGGATCCTCGCGCGCGAGCTCGACTGGTTTCTCAAAGAAACTCTCTGTCGCCACGGCAAAGAACTCCGCGATGTTCGTGCCGCCGTACGCATTCATCACACTCGGCGCGTGGGCTTCGATCTTGGCGCAGAGACGCTCGTAGCTCTCCTCGAGCACGCGTCGCCACATCTCAGGATCGCTGACGCTCGGTCGCATATCCCGGCCAAGCCCGGGCGGCGGCGGCGTGAGATGACGTTCGTAGTCCAGCTCATGCGCGAATTCGTGGAGCACCACGTTACTCCCGTCGGCAGGATTCTGCGCTCCCTCGAGCACGGCCTCCCACGAGAGCACCACGACACCGTTGCCCCATGACTCTCCCAACAGCGGGGATGGATGCTCAGGCTCATCGTCGTGCAACCACTTCCGCGGATCGTAGACTCGACGCGGTACGAACGTGCGCGGGTACACAAGAATCTCGCGGACACCAGGGAAGGGCTCGCCCGGCAAGGCAAGCGTGAGCAGGCACGCCTGCGCGGCGATGATCAGCTGGATCTCCTCCGTAAGGGTGACCCCCTGACAACCCTCCCAATTCCGCGTGCGGATCAGTTCGCGGCTGGCCCGGAGCAGGTTGAGCCGGTCCGCATCGCTGAGATGCCGCGTTGCCGGTACTGACTCACTGACAAGAGACGGCCATCGAGGGGGAAGCGGCTGCGCCTGCTGGCGCAGCGCAGCACGCGCGCTCAGACGCAGGAGGAGCGGCCGCAGCGCAAGCACCGCGGCCAGGAGGACCAGTCCACTGGCCAGGAGAACAAGAACGCGATCCAATCACTGCAAATCTACGAGGGACCCAGCTTCGTGCGATCGCGTGCCTGGGCGAGCATGCGCTCCGCAAAATCCACACGTTCGTGCAGCTCCGCGAGCTGCGTTGACTGGAGCGCCAGCTTCGCCTGGGCGTCTTCGATTGCGGCTGCCTGGTCGTCCAGCTGCTGCTGCAGGCCGGCGACGTCGTTGCTGGCGCCTGCTTTGAGACGCGTAGCGGCGAACGCGAATACCAACGCCAGCGATATGTGCGCGCCCGCGTGCCACGGCTCGGAAGACGCGATCGCGAAGCCGGCACCGGCGATGTTGACCACACTCAGTGCGATCGCAATTCGACGCCCCAAAGTCTGCGTCATGGAACCTTCACACCCCTTATCAGCAGCCAGAGCGTCAAGGACCCTTCGCCCAGGATAGCAATGGGAATGACGAACGGCGCAAGGTGAGCGCCCACGGTTGGCGAGAGAAAGTTCATAAATGAGTTGACCAGGTAACTCGATCCGCCAAGTATCAACAGCACGCCCAGAGCTCGTGGGATCAGATTGGACCGGGTGATCAAGTACCCGACCGCAACGATCTGAGAGCCGAAAAACACCATGGAGACGTAGAAGCCCTGCGCCGCCGCGGAGGCGCTGACATCACTCGCGGCACCGCTCGCCACGCCGGCCACGCCACAAGCGGCGGCAAACAGCGACACGCTCGTGTCCACAGGTTTGAACAACGCGTAGAGCAATACCGTCACGCCGAGGTAACACAGGCCGCCGAACTGAGTGGCGGCAAAAGCGAGACGGGGTTGCCCAGTCTGCGTCAGTACGGCGACCACGCTCACGGCAATCACGACCAACCACAGCGCGCCTGCGAGCCTGGCGATGCGACGTGGATCGTTCATCGCACCTCCTGCTGTCGCGCTTCTAGGGGCGGCGCGACGCCTTTGAGGATAAACCAGACCGCGATCACCAGCTCGAACACCGCCACCGGTAGCCACACGAGTTGAGTTGCGGGTCCGGCGAGGACCCGCGCGATCTGCAACGGAAGGGCGATTGCGACCAGCGCGGATGAGACGACGCCGAGCCACGCCAGCCAGACAGGAACCATGCGACCGCGGAGCAGCAGCCAGGAGAAGGTGGTGCTCCCCAAAGCGAAAAACCAGGCGCTGATTGTCCACGGCTGATTCAGGACGAACGCCGCGAGCGCTTGGACTGCGCCCGTATCGGAGGAGCTGCTATTTGCGGCGGTAACGATGGACATGAGGCCCAGAGTCGCTGGGTGCGAGGCGGCACCGATAACGCCTTCCGCCACCCGGCAGGTCAAACCGAGCATCGCGAGATCACGATCCTGGTCGCGGGTGATGGCGTAGAGTGTCACCGCGAGCACGAGGGCGCAGAAGCCCCCGACCATCGAGAGGACGACAGTGAGGCGGATGTCGGCAGCATGTTGCGCCATGGTGACGACCTTTGCGGCGATGTCGTTGCCGGCCGTCGCTCGGTCGGATAGCAGCATGCTCGGAAATGCGACAGCGATGTAAAGGAGATAGGCGATGCCGGCGATGCGGGCGTTGGTCCTGCGAGTCATGGCTGGCTCCGCCGAGGGTGTGTAGGCATTACGGCAGGTGATGTTGCGGGATTCAACACAATGCCGCCAAACTAGGACCATGAAAGACCCGGGGCTCACTCGGCGCGGCTTCGTCAAGCAATCCTTGGCTGCGGTCACGCTGCCCCTCCCTGCGAACACTGCGGGCCCTGAGACACGTCTGAAGATCGTGTGTGTTGGAGGACATCCCGACGACCCCGAATCCGGCTGCGGTGGAACGCTGGCGCGCTACGCCGCACTCGGTCACAGCGTGACGATCGTGTATCTCACCCGGGGCGAGCGCGGCATCGCCGGCAGGTCGCTGGACGAGGCAGCGCGCATCCGGTCGGCGGAGTGCGAGACGGCCTGCCGGATCCTCGGTGCGCATGCCAAGTTCTTTGGCCAAACTGACGGCGCCACCGAGGTGACGCACGCACAGGTGGACGCGATGACACGACTCCTCGGCGCCGAGAATCCCGACATCCTGTTCACGCATTGGCCGGTCGATACCCACATGGATCACCAGGTCGCGAGCATGCTCACGATCAGGTCGTGGATGAGCCTGAACACGCCGAGCCTGTATTTTTTTGAAGTCGATTTGGGCAGTCAAACGGAGGGATTCCTGCCGAACACGTACGTGGACATCTCGACCGTCGTCGACCAGAAGAAGGCCGCGCTGTTCGCACACGTCAGCCAGGACGGACGGGGGATTTGGCGCGAGCACCATGAGATCATGGCGCAGTGGCGCGGGCGCGAAATCGGCGTGGCCGCCGCCGAAGCATTCATCCACCTAAATCGTGATCATCAGGGCGGCGACCTCCCAGGCCTGTAAGCTCGC
>QHTY01000026.1:664-7566 GCA_003220985.1 Gemmatimonadota bacterium | reverse complement strand
AGGCGATGGCGGCGGTGACGGGATGACGTGAGGGTCCTGGGCGTCGACCCCGGCACTCAGATCACGGGCTACGGCGTGATCGAAACGGGGAACGGGGGCGGGACTCCGGGGTTGGGACGTCTCATCGAATGCGGGGTCTTTCGCTTCGGACGCGGCAATTCCCTTCCCCATCGACTCGCCGAACTGCACCACGCCATCGCGCAACTCATCAAGCGTCACCAACCATCGGTCCTCGCCCTCGAGGACGCCTTCTATCATAAGAATGTCCGTACCACACTCGTGCTGGGGCATGCGCGCGGCGTCATACTCCTCGCCGCGCAGCAAGAGGGCCTCGACATCGCTCAGTACGCGCCCGCGATGATCAAGAAGACTGTCGTCGGTGCTGGCGGCGCGAAGAAAAACCAGGTCGGGGCGATGGTGGCGCATCTCCTGCGCCTGAAGAGCGCCCCGCAACCTGCCGATGCGGCGGACGGCGTGGCCGCTGCGCTCACCTACATTCTTCGGTCATGATTGCGCACGTACGGGGCCGCCTCGCCTCCAAGACTGCCGACCGCGTCGTCGTCGAAACCCCGGGCGGCGTCGGCTACGAAGTGGTCGTGCCGCTCGGCGTGATGGAGCGCCTGCCCGCTGCCGGTACCGAGGTCACGCTCGCGACCGAGCTCGTGGTACGGGAAGATGGCTGGGCACTCTACGGGTTTCTGGACGAAGCCGAGCGCCGTTTCTTCCAGCGGCTGACGAGCATCCAGGGAGTGGGCCCGAAGATCGGCATCGCGCTGCTCTCGTCCCTCGGCGTCGAGCGCGGCGCGCGGGCGCTGCGCGAGAAGAACATCGCGCTGCTCTCGTCCGTCAACGGGATTGGGAAGAAGACCGCCGAACGCCTCGCGCTCGAGCTCGGAGAGAAAGTCGAAGACTTCACGGAGGCTCCTGCGATCAGCGTCCCGGTGGGAGCCGAAGCCGCGCTCAAGGCGCTCGAGCGGTTGGGATATGGCACCGCCGAGGCCGATCGGGCCGTTCGCCAGGTGCTGGCTGGGAATGGGAACGACGAAACCGAGGCGGTGGTGCGCCGCGCCCTACAGATTCTCACGACCCGATGACCGCGATTCCCGCCCCCCCCGCTGAAGTCACGGCTGAATGGATCTGCACGCGCTGCGGATCGACGAACCGTCGCCTCGTGCCCGCCGGCGTGACGCGCGCCGAGGACGTGTGCCTGCGGTGTCACACACCGCACGAGATCGAGGCGGACAAGCGGCCGGTGCGCTGGATCGCGCGGGCGAAACGAAAATGATGGCGCGATCCGAAATCACCACGCCCGAAGCGCTCGAGAGCGAGCGGCTCAGCGACGCGGCACTCCGGCCCTCACGGCTCGACGAATTCGTCGGCCAGGCCAAGGTCAAGGAATCGCTGCAGATCGCTATCGACGCCGCGAAGCAGCGCAAGGAGCCCCTCGACCATACGCTGTTCTTCGGCCCGCCGGGACTCGGTAAGACCACATTGGCGCTGCTCATGGCGAAAGAGCTGGACGTGAGCATCCGCACCACCTCCGGCCCCGTGCTCGAGCGCCCCGGCGATCTGGTCGGCATGCTCACCTCGCTCAAAGCGGGCGATATCCTCTTTATAGATGAAGTGCACCGCCTGCGGCCGGCCCTGGAGGAGTTCCTCTACCCGGCCATGGAGGAGTTCCGCGTGGACGTGCGCATCGCCGACGGCCCGCACGCCCAAACGCTGCCGATGCAGCTCGAGCGCTTCACGCTGATCGGGGCCACGACACGGTTTGGATTGCTGACGCCGCCGCTGCGCGCGCGCTTCGGACTGGTCGAGCGGCTGCACTACTACCCGCCGGACGATCTCGTCCAGATCATCACGCGCTCGGCCGGCATCCTCGGTGTCGGCGCGGATGCCGCGGGGGTTGCCGAGATCGCGCGTCGCAGCCGCGGCACGCCACGTGTGGCAAACCGGCTGCTCAAACGCGTGCGCGACTATGCGCAAGTCCGCGCCGGCGGCAAGATCACCGCGGCGGTCGCTGCCGAGGCGCTCAAGCGGCTCGACGTCGACGAGTTCGGCCTCGACGACATGGACGCCCGCATCCTCAAGGCCATCATCGAAATGTTCGAAGGCGGCCCGGTGGGGGTGCAAACGGTCGCCGCCGCAGTCGGTGAGGATCCAGGCACGCTCGAGGAAGTCTACGAGCCGTTTCTCATGCAGCAGGGGTTCCTGGCGCGCACGCCGCGAGGACGAGTCGCGACGCCGGCGGCGTATCGGCATTTCGGATTCGTTCCCCCCAAATCGACGGAGCAGCCGAGTATTTTCGAAACCTGATTGACATACCACTTATCTGATTTCGATTACGATCTCCCCAGCACGCAGATCGCCCAGCATCCCCTCCCCGACCGCTCGGCGAGCCGTTTGCTGGTCCTCGATCGAGCGACGGGTGCGACACAGCACCGGCACTTTCGCGATCTCCCCCAGCTGATTCCCCCCGGTGACCTGGTCGTCATCAACACCTCGCGCGTCATACCCGCCCGGCTACACGGGAAACGGGAAACGGGAAACGCCGCGGAGCTGTTAATGGTCCGCGCAATGCCCGACGGTACGTGGCTGGCCATGGGGCATCCGGGCGGCAAGTTGAAACCCAGGCGCCGCGTCACGTTCGGCGACGACAGTGCCGTCGAGATCGTTCAGGTCCTGGGCGGCGGACTGCGTCGCGTCCGATTTATCGGGGCACTCGACGCGCGCGCTACACTCGCGAAGTACGGCGAAGTGCCACTGCCACCGTACATCCGCCGCGCGCCTGAAGCGGCCGATACGGACCGCTATCAAACCGTGTACGCGGCGCACGACGGCAGCGTCGCCGCGCCAACCGCCGGCCTGCATTTCACCACGGAGCTGCTCGCGCAGATCCACGAGCGCCGCATTCTGGTCACCGCGATCGATCTCCACGTGGGCCCCGGCACGTTCAAGCCGGTGGAAACCGACGATCTCGGTGCCCATACGATGCACCCGGAGGCCTACGAGATAGCTCCAGGCGCCGCCACCGGCATCAACCACAATCGGGGCAAGGTGTGGGCAGTTGGAACCACGGTGGTTCGCGCGCTCGAATCAGCCGCGGACACGAGTGGCCAGGTGCGTGGCGGACCGGGGGAGACGAGCTTGTTCATCCGGCCACCGTACGACTTCAAGGTTGTGAACCACCTGATCACAAACTTTCATTTGCCCCGCTCGACGCTGCTGATGCTGGTTAGCGCATTCGGCGGCTACGAGCCCGTGATGACGGCATACCGGGAAGCGGTGAAAGAGGGATATCGGTTCTATTCTTATGGCGACGCCATGCTGATTATCTAGTGTTCGACTTTTGGATCGACGGGCAGTCCGGAGCTGCAAGATCCGGTTCGCTGACGCTGCCCCACGGCACGGTCGAGACGCCCGTCTTCATGCCCGTCGGTACGCAAGCGACGGTCCGGACGCTGTCGCCCGCGGATCTCAAAGCCGTAGGCGCCCAGATCGTCCTCGCGAACACCTATCACCTCCACGTCCGTCCCGGCGAAGATGTGATCGCCCAGCTCGGCGGGCTCCACAAGTTCATGGCGTGGGAGCGGCCCCTCCTCACCGACTCGGGCGGCTTTCAGGTCTTCTCGCTGGAGGGATTTCGAAAGGTCGACGACGGCGGCGTGGAGTTTCAGAGTCACGTCGACGGCGGGCGGCGCAAGCTGACGCCGGAGCGCGCGATCGAGATTCAAGCGACCCTGGGCTCCGATATCGCGATGCCCTCGATCGGACATTGCAGTGGCTGGCGCTCTGCAAGCAGCGACACGAGCAACTGCAGACGAGCGAGCAGACCCTCTGGCCGATCATCCAGGGCGGCACTTTGCCCGCGCTTCGCACCGAGTCCCTGGATCGAATAATGGAATTGGGGCCCTGGACCGGCATCGCCATCGGCGGGCTGTCTGTCGGCGAGCCGAAGGACAAAATGTACCAGACCATCGATGTGCTCGAGGCGCGACTGCCGCCTACACTGCCCCGTTATCTTATGGGCGTCGGGTTTCCCGCGGATCTTGTCGCCGCCGTCGAGCGCGGCATCGATCTGTTCGACTGCGTGGCGCCGACGCGCGGCGGCCGCAATGGCTCGGCGTTCACACCGGAGGGAACGCTGAACATCCGCAACGCCGCGTACCGCACCGACGACGGCGCGCTCGACCCGAGTTGTGACTGTGAGACGTGCACGACGTATTCGCGCGGCTACCTCCGCCATCTATTCGTCGCCGGCGAGCTGCTCGGCCTGCGGCTGTTGTCGCTGCACAACGTGCGGTACTTGATCCGCCTCGCGGCGGAAATGCGGGCCGCCATCCAGCGGGGCGGCGACGCGTTCGCAACCTGGGCCGAGGACTGGCGGCGCCGCTACCAACACACAGGAGTCGCATGAACACGGTAGCGTTTTCCCTGCTGTTGTTCGCCCCCTCCGGCTCGGGTGGGCCGGGGGCGACGGCCTTCATCATCCAGATCGGGCTGTTCATCGCGATCTTTTACTTTATCCTGATTCGCCCGCAGCGCCGCCAGCAGCAGGAACACAAGCAGCTGCTCGCGTCGCTGCAGCGCGGCGACAAGATCGTGACATCCAGCGGGATCGTGGGGGAAGTCGTCCACATCAAGGATGACGAAGTCACCATCCGGAGCGGTGAGGCCAAGTTCGTCATTCTGCGCTCCGGCGTCGCGAGCATCACGAACCGCACCGCGGTCGAGGCCAAACCGGCGTGACGGTGCGGTCGCTCCACCTGCTCGGCTCGCCCGTCCTGCGACAGAAAGCGGCGCCCGTCGCGCGCGTCGATGACGTGGTGCGGCAGCTCGTCGACGATCTCTTCGAGACGATGCGCGCCGCCAAGGGGGTCGGCCTCGCCGCGAATCAGATCGGCGTGGCGCGGCGCGTCGCGGTGGTCGACATCGGCGAGGAGGACCCGCCGCCGTTCGTCCTCATCAATCCCGTCATCCTGGAACGCAGCGACGAGATCGAGACAGCGGAAGAGGGCTGCCTCTCCATCCCCGACATCTTCGGCGACGTCGACCGCCATGCCCGCGTGGTCGTCGAAGCGCTGGATCGCGACGGCCAGCCGGTTCGCGCCGAGGCGAAAGGCTACAAGGCGCGCGCTATCCAGCACGAGATCGATCACCTCGACGGCATTCTGTTCCTCGATCACCTCAGCGCGGTGAAGCGCAATCTGCTGCTCTCCAAATGGAAGAAGTCGCGCAAGCGACAGAAGGGATTCCTGAAGGAGGTCACGCCGGAGCCGGCAGGTGAGCTGTAAGTGCGCGTGGTCTTCTTTGGGACGCCTGAATTCGCAGTGCCGGCGCTGCGCGCGCTGGTCGGCGAAGGATTCGACGTGGCCGCGGTCGTCACGCAGCCCGACGCTCCGCAGGGCCGCTCGCGGTCGAAGCTGATCCCTCCGCCGGTCAAGGTCGCCGCAGAAGCCGAGGACCTCACCGTCTTCCAACCCGAGAAACCGACCGACGGCGCCTTTCTGCTCCGGTTGCGCGACCTGAAGCCGGACATCGGCGTCGTGGTCGCGTATGGACACATTCTCAAGCCGGAGCTGCTCGAGCTGCCGCGCCGCGGCATGGTGAACGTGAGTGGACGATCATTCGCGGCCACGACACCACCGGGGTCACGATCATCCGGCTCGATGCCGGCATGGATTCCGGTCCGATTCTGCACCAGATCCCGCACTCCGTCCCGCCGGACGTGACCGCGGGTGAGCTTTCCGCGCACCTGGCCGAAGTGGGTGCGCAGGCACTGATTGAGACGCTCGCGATGCTGGAGCAGTCGGACCCGCCACCCGTGCCCGTGCCACAAGACGAGGAGCGGGCGACGTACGCGCCGAAGTTGACGCGAGAGATCGCGCGCATCGACTGGACAAAGGAGGCGCGCGCGGTCGACTGTTTGATTCGCGGGCTCGATCCACGACCGGGCGCCTGGACGGAGCTCGACGGCGCTGAAATCAAGCTCTTCAATCCCAAAGTGAACGAGCGGGGCACGGGCGCCCCCGGCGACGTGCTCTCGGCGGACGGCTCCCTGGTGATCGCCACGGGAGGCCGCTCGGTCGAAGTCTTCGAGGTGCAACCCGCCGGCAAAGCACGCATGACGACCGACGACTGGCTCCGCGGCGCGCGGATCGAGCCGGGCATCAAGTTCACGTGAGACCGCCGCTGCCGCGCCTGCATGCAATCACGGATGAGCGCATCGCTCGCCGGCCGGACTTGAACAGTGTTGCTCGGGCTCTGGCGGAAGGCGGCGGCTCCGATCTTGCTTTTCACGCCCGCGGCCGCGAGCTCACCGGGCTCGAGCATTATGGTTTATCCGTCCAACTTTCCAACCTTTCTTCGTTCCTGTTCGTGAACGATCGTCTCGATGTGGCGCTGGCTGTTCCGACCGCCGGTGTCCAGCTGGGTCATGGCAGCCTGCCGGTCAGCGCCGCCCGTGCGCTGAATCCGCTCTGGTGGATCGGTAAGTCGGTACACGACTTGGCGGAGGCGGAAGCCGCAAAGACCGCAGGGGCCGACTATCTTGTTGTAGGGCCTGTTTTCGCTACGGCGTCGCATCCCGGCCGCTCGCCACTGGGCCTGGCGAAATTGCAGCAGATCGCGGCGGCGGCCGGAGAGGTTCCCGTCATCGCGATTGGCGGCATCACGGCGGACCGCGTGCGGGAAGTGCGGAGCAGCGGAGCGTATGGCGCGGCGGCGATTCGGGCGTTATGGGACGATGCCGAGCCTGCCGCGGCTGCACGGAGGATGCGAGAGTGGATGTCGTGATCAATGGAGAGCACAAGGAGATTCGGGGCGGCACGCTGCTCGACGTGCTCGCGGAGCTGGAGCTCGATCCGCGAGCGGTCGTCGTCGAGCACAATCGCACCATCGTG
>QHTY01000026.1:0-636 GCA_003220985.1 Gemmatimonadota bacterium | reverse complement strand
TCGAGGTCGTGCATTTCGTAGGAGGAGGATGACCACCGCAGTCGAAACCCTTCGCGATGAGCCACTGACGATCGGCGGGCGCACGTTCCAGGCGCGCCTGCTGGTCGGAACCGGCAAGTACCGCGACATGGACACCATGGTGCACGCGATCGAGGCCTCGGGGGCCGAAGTCGTGACGGTCGCGGTGCGCCGCGTGAATCTCGACCGCTCGAAGGAATCGAGCGTGCTGCACTTCCTCGACCCCAAGCGGGTTTTCCTGCTGGCCAACACGGCGGGCTGCTACACCGCTGCCGATGCCATTCGCTACGCGCGACTCGCGCGCGAAGCGGGATTCAACGACTTCATCAAGCTCGAAGTGATCGGCGACGAGGAGACGCTACTCCCCGACGTTGCCGGATTGCTCGAGGCGGCGAAGGTACTGGTGCAGGAAGGGTTCAAAGTGCTCGCCTACACGAACGAAGATCTCGTGACCGCGCTGCGACTCGAAGACGCGGGCTGCGCGGCCGTCATGCCGCTGGCCTCCCCCATCGGCAGTGGCCTCGGCCTGCTGAATCCGTTCAGCGTCCGCACGATCAAGCGACGCCTGCACGTGCCGGTCATCGTCGATGCCGGCGTGGGCACGGCGTCCGATGCCTG
>QHTY01000025.1:4337-4779 GCA_003220985.1 Gemmatimonadota bacterium | reverse complement strand
CGTCGGACACGGTGCAGGTGTGGGCCGGCACGGGCGAAGAGGACTCGCGCAACACGATCTCGCCGGGCTGCGGCATCTTCAAATCAACCGACGGCGGCCTGACTTGGAAGCGCGTGGGCCTCGAGAAGACGGGGGCAATCGGTCGCATCGTCGTGCACCCGACCAATCCCAACATCGTCTACGTCGCTGCCCTCGGCCAAGCATGGTCCGCCAACCCTGAGCGCGGGCTCTACAAGACGACCGACGGCGGGCAGACCTGGCAGCTCGTGAAGTTCATCTCGCCGCAAGCGGGGTTCATCGACGTCGCGATGGATCCGTCGAATCCCGAAGTGCTGTTCGCGGCCAGCTGGCAGCGCGTGCGCGGGCCCTACTTCCTCAATAGTGGGGGTCCCGGCAGCGCTCTCTGGAAGACCACCGACGGCGGCAAGACGTGGACCGAAGT
>QHTY01000025.1:0-4310 GCA_003220985.1 Gemmatimonadota bacterium | reverse complement strand
CGCGGCGTCCAATCCCAAAGTCGTGTATCTGATAGTGGAAGCGGATACCATGCCGAACGCCAACGGCGGCGCCGGGAAAGCGCCGCAGACGCGTCCGTCCGGTCTCTATCGCTCGCAGGATGGTGGCGCGGCGTGGGAAAAGATGAACGGCACTGACGTGCGACCCTTCTACTATTCCCAGGTTCGCGCCGACCCGAAGGATCCGAACCGCGTCTACTTCTCCTCCACTCCGCTCAACTTCTCCAACGACGGCGGCAAGACGATCGGCAACGCGACGGTCGGCATTCATGTCGATCATCACGCGATGTGGATCGATCCCAACGACCCCAATCACATCGTCGTGGGAAACGACGGCGGTATTGCGCAAACCTGGGACAAGGGCGGCAACTGGGACTTCCTCAACACGTTCCCGATCGGCCAGCCCTACATCGTCAGCTACGACATGGCGTTTCCGTACAACGTCTGCGCCGGCTATCAGGACAACGGCTCCTGGTGCGGGCCGTCGCGGCGGCGTCAGGGCGAGCTCACGAACGCCGACTGGACGACGGTCGGCGGCGGCGACGGCTTCTATACGGCCCAGGATCCGACCGACCCGAACACGATCTACGTCGAGTCGCAGGCAGGGCGGCAACATGTCGCGCTTGAACTTCGCGACGGGTGAGCGCGTCGTACTGCAAAAGCCGAACTGGCGGCCGCGCTACACGCTGTACGAGGACTCGATCGTCATCGAGCGCCCCGACACGACGAGGCCTGAGACGGCGGCGCAGCGGCGCCGCATTATCGAGCTGCGGGTGCGCCAGAGGGCTGACTCGAACGAGACTGACCTCCGCTGGAACTGGAACACGCCGTTCCTCATCTCGGCGCACAACCCCGAGACGTTCTACGCCGGCGCGAACAAGGTGATGAAGTCCACGCGCCGTGGCGAAGATCTCTACCCGATCTCGCCCGATCTCACGACCAAGGACTCGATGAAGATCCGGGTGAGCACGCGTACGACCGGCGGCGTCACGCCGGACGTGACGGGCGCGGAGACGTACTGTACGATCGTGTCGCTGGCGGAGTCGCCGATCCGGCCGGGCCTGCTCTATGCCGGCACGGACGACGGCAACGTCTGGATCACGAAGAACGACGGCGGCACATGGGATAACATCACCGGCCGCTTCCCCGGCGTGCCGGCGGGCACGTACGTCAGCCGCATCGAGCCCTCGCACTTCGACACGGCGACGTTCTACATCACATTCGACAATCACCGCAGCGGCGACTACGCGCCCTACGTGTTCGTCACGACCGACTTCGGCAAGTCGTTCCGCTCGCTCGTGAACAATCTGCCGAAGGGTGACGACGGCCCCGGCTATGTGCACGTGATCCGCGAGGATATCGCCAATCGCGATCTGCTGTTCGTCGGCACTGACGTCGGGCTGTACGTCTCGCTGAACCGCGGCGCCTCGTGGCAGCGGTTCATGACCGGGTTCCCGACCGTGCCGGTCCATGATCTGCGGATTCATCCGCGTGACCGCGATCTGCTCGCGGCGACGCACGGCCGCGCGCTGTGGATCGTGAACATCGCGCCGCTGGAACAGCTCAACGACAGCGCGATCGCTGCGACGGCGTATCTCTTCCAGCCGACGACGGCGTATCAATACGGTCAGCCGCCGCTCGGCGGTGGCAGCGCCGGCCAAAAAGCGTTCCGCGCGCCGAGCCCGCCGTATGGCGCCGACATCGTGTATCGCCTCGCGACTGGAAGCAGCGATCGGCGCGCGCGTACGTCCATCGTGATTCGCGACGTCCGCGGCGACACGGTCCGCACGGTTCAGGGCCCCGCGGGCCCCGGCCTGCATCGCGTCACCTGGAACTTCCAGGGTCGCACTCCACCACCCGTCGCGCTGTCGCCCTCGCAGAAGCGGGACAGCGCCTGGCTCGTGCAGCGGATCAACGTCGTGTTCGACTCGCTCGCGAAGAATGGCGGGAATGCGCAGCAGCTCGAGCCGATCAAGAGTCTGTTGCTCACCGGTGACGTGCAGGGGATTGCGCAGCGCTTTGGATTTGGGGGAGGAGGCGGAGGTGGTGGGGGTGGTGGCGGTGGTGGCGGCGGTGGGAACCCGTTCAACGCCCAAGGTCGGTTCAACGAGCGCCCCGGCGAAACGACACCCCGCGCAGCTTCGGCGACGGGCTCCTTGCCGACCGCCGGGAGCGAGAGCGGCGGCGAGTCAGGGGACTCACCGGCCGACGCGACCTTCCTCACGACGCTCGGCAATCTGCTGCGCAAGCCCGGCCAGGGCGGCGGCGGCGGAGGGGGGGGTGGCTTTGGCGCACTGGGGTTCATCGCCCAGGCATTCGGACGTGCGCCTGCCGGCGGTGGAGGGTTTGGAGGGTTTGGCGGTGGTGCGAACGCAGTCTCGACAGGCGACTATCTGGTCACTATTACAGTGGACGGGAAGACGTTGACCCGAGTCCTTCGCGTGGAGCGAGGCAGTCGCTAGAGACGTAGCGTTTCTCGATACCAAGCATCAGCGCGCCGCGTTCATCGTTATTGCGTTGGGCGTGGCGCTGGTGTGGTCCGTGTGGGATTACGCCACAGGGATCATCGGCATTCCGGTTCTGGCCGTTCTCTTCGCGCCGGTGTACACGTGGCTGGTCAAGCGTCGGCTGCCGCCCGGCGCCGCCGCGCTGGCCGTCACGCTGCTGGGCGTGGTGCTCCTCGTCGTGCCCGGCATGTTGATCGCGGGACTCCTGATCGGTGAGGCGCAGCAGATCGCGCAGACCGTCTTGCAGAGTCCCATCCTCGAACGGTTCTCGTCGCTGCAGTTCCGCGGCATTCCCATCGGCCCGCGCATCGCCGAGGCCGGCGGCCGCATCGTGGCGGCGATCGGGTCGAGCGCCTTCGGCCTTGTCGGCACGGCGACGCGGCTGACGCTGAACCTGACGATTGCCTTTTTTGGTCTCTACTACGTCTTGAAGCATCCGGGCGACGTGTGGCTCGACGCCCGTCCCTACATTCCATTCTCCAAGAAGAACACGGAAAAGCTGGGCAAGCGCTTCAAAGACGTCACCGTGTCTACCGTGATCGGAACGGGGGCGGTGGCCGCGATCCAAGGTCTGTTGCTCGGGGTCGCGTTCGGCGTCGCCGGTCTCCCGAACAGTCTGTTTTGGGCGGTCGTCACGATGGCATTCTCGATTCTTCCCGTCGTGGGGTCCGGCATGATCTGGGGTCCGGCGGCGATCGTGCTCTATATGCAGGGGCGACCGGTCCCCGCCATTCTCCTCGTCGTTTGGGGTGTGCTCGTGATCGGGAGCGTGGACAACTTCATTCGCCCGCTGATCTATCGCCGCTTCTCCGAGGTGCACCCGCTCATCACGCTGATCGGCGCGATCGGCGGCGTGGCGCATTTCGGGCTGCTCGGCTTGCTCGTTGGCCCGCTCGCGCTGAGCTATTTCTTCGAGCTGATTCGGATGTACCGCGAGGAGTATCTCGAGCCGGAGACGGCCGGCGCGGGCTGAGGGTTGAGGTATGGGCTTTATTCCCAGCAGCAGCCTGGTCGCTGAACCAGGCCTGATGATCCGTCGCTCCGCGATCATCGCTGCCGCGTTGGTCGCCGCGGCGATCATCGCGAAATGCGCGCTCTCCGGCACCAAGTACCGTCGTTTCACCGGCGCGGATCGCTGTTGGGCGATGCCCGTGTACGCGGGGCCGGCCGGACCATTCATCGGTTATCTCGCGGGCGGGGCGCTGATCGATCCGGGGACCGGGCCCGTCAGAGCAGTGAACATCACGGTGGTCGTGAACGGTGCGCAGCGGAGCGTGTGGCGCACCGAGGCCGAGGTCCGCAGGTGGTACGTGCCGGTCCGACTGATCAGTGCCGAGAATTGTCGCTGGACGCCTCAAGACTTACTTCCTCAGGGAACGTGGAAGCCGTCGCGACTCGAGTATGGGCTCGACGTGCCGCTCTGGCACCATTGGTTCGGCGGGTGGAGTACGCGCCGCGGCGTGTTCTCCATGGATTCGATTTGATCGACCCCCAACTATATCACAACTTTACGCGTAGGCGGTGGCTCAAGGGTGAGTGAATCGGTCATCAGCGTCTCGGAGCTGACGCGCCGCTTCGGTGCCACGACGGCCCTGGACTCGGTGAGCGTATCCCTCCCGCGCGGGGCGGTCTACGGCCTCGTCGGCGCAAACGGAGCGGGGAAGACGACGCTGATCCGGCATATTCTGGGTCTGCTACGGGCGGAAAGCGGCTCGGTGCGCGTCTTCGGCCTCGATCCGGTCGCCGACCCGGTCGCCGTCCTGTCGCGGATTGGCTATCTGTCCG
>QHTY01000024.1 GCA_003220985.1 Gemmatimonadota bacterium | reverse complement strand
GTGCTCGTGGCCCGGAATGGCGACCCTGCCCCGCACCGTCTTGCCCGCGGCGAACGCACCGTCGAGCGTGATCCGGAACCAGGTGCCGAACTCTTTCGCATCGGAGATCGCGCGCCACACCCGCGCGCGCGGGGCGCGGAGCATCACGCGCTTCTCGATCCGGTCAGTACTCATCGTGGTACTTCAGCCAGTGCATGATGCCCTCCTCTTCCCGACGGCCGAGCGGCGCGAGATCGAGCAAGTTGTACGTGTTGAGCAAATGGTCGAGACCGCGCTGGTAGGTCGAGTAGGTGTGGAAGACGCGCTTGCCGTCCCGAAAGAACACGCTCAAGCCTTCCCGCTCGCCTTCGTGCGGCCGGGCTTCGGGTTGGGCGGAGACAGGCGCGTAGTTGTAGACGGTGTGCGTCTTGTCGAGCGTCACACCAAAGTCCTCGTTGAAATCGGTCCCGAACGAGGACAGCCAGGGAAATGTCCATCCCATGCGCTGCTTGAAGGGTTTGATTTTTGCGAAGGGCGCGCGCGAGACAGCAGCGAACACCGTGTCGCGCGCGGTGAGATGCACGAGGCTGCCAGACAAGTTGTCGACCACATACGAGCAGGAGGGACAGCCCTCGTCGTCCCAATCAGGAGGGAGACCGAACATGAAGTGATAGACGATGAGCTGAGTCTGCTTGCCGAATAGATCGGCGAGCGTGCGGCGTCCGTCCGCCCCCTCGAACACGTATTCCTTCTCGATCGCCACCATCGGCAGCTTGCGACGCTCGGCGCTCAGCGCGTCGCGCTGACGCGTCAGCTCCTTCTCCTTGACGAGCAGGCGTTTGCGGGCGGCGGTCCATTCGTCTCGCGATACGATCGTTGGTTTCGGCATTTCCTGTCTTTCGAGTTGCGTGGTTGAGGTTAGGAGGGGCGCGGCATGCTGCGCCCGTACGTTTGTTTACATCGTTGGCATGACGCCTGGAACGGACCCGGGCGCGGCGATGATCAGGATTCCGAGTGCGACGATCGCGACGGCGAGCGGCACATCGACGGCAGGTTTAGCGGGCAGCAGCTTCTGCGCGAACACGAGGGCGGCGATCACGAGCATCCAGGTGACGCTCATGACGCCGAGCGCCACCAACATCAGCATCAGTCCGATGCTGGACCCCACGCAGTAGAGCCCGAATTCAAATCCCGAGCGGATGCGCGCCCGGCAGCAGCGGCGGCAGTGCTGTTTGAGCCGGGTGAGCTCGTACAGGCCGGCCGCGATCACGACGAGACCAGCGGTTGTCGTGCCGTGCGGGCGATACAGCGCGTACAGGAGGGCGCCGACGAGCGTCCAGACGACGAGGTAGGACGCGACGAAGGGCACAACGGCGCGGACTGGACCGGTGCGGCGACCGCGGCTGAGGACGGCTGGGACCAGGCCCGGCAGCATCATCGCCGCCATCATCGCCACCCACAGGGCAACGAAGAACGCGAACGAGCCGAGCCGGGTCGCGACGCCCATGTCCATGCCGCGCATCTGGCCGACCGTGACGAACCAGGCCGCCGCGGCGACACCGAGGGTTGCGGCGAGCGTGGCCACGGTACGATATGCAACTTTCATGTTGCGTATCATATCCGGCACCCGCGATATCCGCAACCCTACTGTTGCATATTGGTGGCGTGCGGTGATGGCGCTAGCGCTCGCATTTCACTTCTCGATCCCCGTCGCCGGGGCGCACGCCGGTCCCGACGCCGATGCGGCACTCGGCGGTGCCGGTTTCGTGGCGCGCGACCGCGCGCCAGCCCGTGCCGCTTGCCGCGAGGATCTCCAGGCGCACGCCGGGACTCGGAGCGTACGTGAGGGCCTCGAGCGAGGGCGCGTAGGTCGCGTGGCCTGCGAAATAGATCTCCTGGGCCGTGACGAGGTTCCGCAAATCGGAGCGCATCTCCGCTTCGTGCGCGCGCTCCTGCCTCCGCCCCAACGAGGCCTGCAGATACGGGCCGAGGTCCTCGATGCCGACCACACGCCATCCCCCGGCGGCGCGCTCCATCCGCAGGTGTACGACGAACGCCGAATCGGCATCTACCGCGCGGATGCGAACGCCGACCCGGGCGACCTCGCCGCGCTCCTCTACACCAGCGAGGCCCTGGTAACGGCCTTCAAGAGTCGCCAGCGAGTCGAGCAACGCGGTCCAGATGCTCTGCTGGACCGCAATGATCAGCGAGGGCTTCAGGGACGGATCCGCGGCCCCCAGCGCGCCGGCGGCGGAGCTCGCCTCATCCACGACGGACTCGGCGGTGCGCCGGACATCGAGGAACTGCTCGATCCCGGGTCGGTCCTTGGCCCGTACGGCGTGCTCGAGCTGCTGGAGCGACTCGAGGGGCGAGCCCCTTCCCTGCCGGGTCCGCCACGTGATGAACGCTGCGCCCGCGATGACGAGCGCGCCTCCGGTGAGCAGCGCGAGATGGATGCGAGACATGGCCGATTGCTCCTTGGAACAGAATATTATGCTTTCCCTGCCCAGGAGGTGCGTCGTGTTCACCCGTGCTGCCGGCATCGCCGGGGTCGTCGTACTGCTCTCCGCGTGTGGCGGTCCCGACACGTCCCCCTTCGCGCTCTGGTGGGAAGGGGACGCGTTCGGGAGGCCAACCGGTGGCATCCGGACCGGCATGCCGCTCGACAGTGTGGAACAGTTCTGGATTGGACGTGACGGGCTGCGGCAGAACGTGAAGGTCTGGGATCGGTGCGCTCCCGTGGGCGCCGGCGCGAGGCGTTGCGAGCGGGAGACTGTAACGCCTCCCGGTCGATTCGACGTGGTCGCCTCTGCCGACGGCCGCGTGGTGTATGTGGCGTTCGCCCCGGCAACACGAGACATCGACTTCGACGTTTCGCTCAGCCGGATGCAGCGCCCTTGGTGGCGCACGCGTGGCGCGCGGCTCGACCCCCACGGGGTCAGTGACGCGAATCCGTATGGCGTCGCGGAGATGCGGGTCGGCCGCTGGCGGGCATTCAATACCTTCGACGGCAAGCGCTGCGAGAACACGGATCACCCCCTCCCCTGCCCCAGTTTGATCCAGCTCGTCGATTGGCGCGACGGCCGACAGTACGCGGACACGTCCGTGCCGCGGTGAGCCGTCGACCCTTCTTTTCTCACGAGCGCGAGCGAGGCTGTAGACTTCCGGTAATCACCGGAGCGACGACATGAGTACTTCGACAACCACGACGCGCAGTTCAACGGTAGAATCGATCAATCCCGCCACCGAAGAAGTCATCGCGACATTCGAGCAGTTCACTCCCGCGCAAGTCGAACAAGCACTGGTCGAGGCCGATACAGCGTTTCGCCAATGGCGCGAGCAGAGTTTCGCCGAGCGATCCAAAGCGATGCGGCGTGCGGCGGAGTTGCTACGGAAACGCAAAGAGCGTTACGCCGGCCTGATCACGGCGGAAATGGGGAAGCCGATCACGCAGGCCGAGGCCGAAGTCG
>QHTY01000023.1:6717-7169 GCA_003220985.1 Gemmatimonadota bacterium | reverse complement strand
CATGCGATCGTCGAACGAGCGGCCCGTGGCACGCGTGCCGGCCAACCGCACGTACTGCTTGGGCATGGTGATCGTCTGGCCGACCTTCACGCCCAGCGACTCCGCGCCCGCGCGCGACGTCGCGCCCACACTGACGCGCAGTGGCGGCGGCGTGCGGCGCGTGAAGCCAGTGTCACGCGGCAAGAAGATGCCGGGGACAGCGGCTGCGCCGGTATGAATCAGCGCCGGCTTCGCCTCGAACAGCGACAGGATGAATCCGCCGCGATTGCGCACGCTGAGCGTGCCGTCGGCATTGATCGTGTCGATGCGAAAGCCGATCTCGTCCAAGTGCGCGACGATGACGACCGGCCCGTCACCTTGTCCGGTGCGCACCCACAGATTGCCGGCGGTGTCGGTCTCCGTGCGGGCCCAGCCGGGCAGCAGACGCTGCACCGTGGCTCGCACTGGCGCTT
>QHTY01000023.1:5657-6623 GCA_003220985.1 Gemmatimonadota bacterium | reverse complement strand
TTCATTGCCCACCGCCAATCCATTTCACCAGGTCGGCAACCAACGCATCCACATCCTTCAGCACCACCGTCTCCACCGTAGTCTCGGTGAACTTGGACGGCACCGTCACCAAACGGGTATCCGCGAACGGCCCCTGCGTATTCACGATCGTCTTGAGACCAGCGGTGTCGGCGTAGAGGCTCTGCACCGTGAACGCGACCACCACCGTGCCGCGCACGGGGGCGGGGGCGCGGGCGCGCGACAGGGCCGCGGCTGCGAGCGCGGCGCATGCGGCGCGGCGGCCGGCATTGGGTGCCGCGAGGAGTCGATCGCCGTAGCGCTGCGGACGTTTCGTGAGTGACACGGGCGTCAGGATCGAGACACCCAGCGCGAGCGCTTCGTCGCGCGAGCCGGCGCCGATATCCACGTAGGCGTTGTCCACGGTAAACGGCGGCTCATCGCGCGTCGGTCGCCCGCGCGTCAGGTGGGTCGAGCGCACCGCGACGACGCCGGGCACGGCGGCCTTCCTGCCGAACAGCGTGACGCGCTGGCCCTCGAGCTGTTGATCGAAGAGCGGCGACAGGCGCAGTCCACCCCCCACCCGTCGCAAGAGGAGGTAACCGTCGTCGGTGATGTTGCCGACAACGTAGCCGATCTCGTCGAGCGCGCAGTAGACGAGGCGCCGAGGTGCACCGCGACCGATCGTCAGCGTGACGTTGCCTATGCGATCGCGGGTGCTGCCGGGGAGCAAGGCGAGCAGGCTGTCGGTCATGGCCTGCTCGTAGCCCGTCACCGCGGTCATCCCGGAGAAACGGATTGCAAGACTTTCAGGATTCTGCAGGGCGAGAACGAGCAACAGCAGCTTCACGAAATCCTCCGAGCGAGATCGAGGACAACCTTCGGCAACAGTCGATGCTCCGCTTCCAAAACCCGCGCCGCGAGTGTTTCGGGCGTATCGTCGGGGAGGACAGGCAGCCGCTCCTGCGC
>QHTY01000023.1:4421-5652 GCA_003220985.1 Gemmatimonadota bacterium | reverse complement strand
ATTTCGCCGCGGTCGAACGCTTCGTCCACGAAGTGCACGGTCACGCCCGACTCCGTCGCTCCGCTCGCGAGCACCGCTTCGTGGACGTGCTGGCCGTACATCCCAGGCCCGCCGAACGCGGGCAGCAGGGCGGGATGGATGTTGATCATGCGGCCGCGAAAACGCGAGACCACGGCGGCGGGCACGAGCTTCAAGTACCCGGCCAGCACGACGAGGTTTGCGTCGCCCAGCGCGGCCAGCAGCTCGGCGGCGTTGGCGGGATCGCGGAGCACCATGGTGGGCACCCCCGCCGCCCGCGCGCGCGCGAGCGCGCCGGCGTCCGAGCGGTTCGAGATCACGCGCGTGATGCGCGCGAATGGGGAATCCTGAAGGGCATCGAGGAGGGCCTGCAGGTTCGTGCCGCCGCCCGACACGAGCACGGCGACACGAACCGGCAGCGCCGTCACTGATTGTTACGACTGCAGCGTACGACCGACTTCGGTTTCGAACCTTGCGTGACGCTCAGCGTGAAGGCGCCGGTCGCGTAATGATCGGCGGTGTTCACGACGATTTCGTACTCGCCGCTCTGCGGGAACGTCGCGGTGAGACGGGCATGGCAGTTGCCGCCCGAGTCGTCGTCCTGGAAATCCCGCCCCCCGTTGATGCCGATACGCATCGAACGCGTCGGATTCGAGATCGATGGTGATCGTCTGCCCGGCGCGCCCCTGAATCGACCACGGCTGCGCGTAGGTGCTGTCGCTCGTGAGCACTACGTCGTTGCGACTGAGCTCCCCCTGCTGTGTCTGGCCGACCGCGATCGAGTGCTCGCCGGTGCCGGCACCGCCTCCTCCCGCGCCCGCCCGCTGGCCGCAGGCGGAATTGTCGTCATCGCGCGCCGGGCTCGAGCCCTGCGTGATCGAGAGCGAGAAGCGGCCCGTCTGCCGCTGGGGCGTCGACGTCGTGTTCACCAGAACCCGGTAGGGGCCCCGGCTGGGGAACGCGCGGGACACGCGCGCCGCGCAGCCCGGTCCGCCGTCGTCGTTGATGATGGAGTTGTCGAGATCGTCCCCGCGGATGATCAAGACCGGATCGAAGTCGTCCGAGGACAGGTCGATCGTCACCGGGCCCCCTCCCGGCGGGGGGGTGAACTGATAGAACTTGAAGTAGGTGTTGTCGGGATAGAGCGAATCGCTGCTCGAGAGCGAGCCGTTGACCGTCTCGCCCACCCGGACCGCCTGGATCGTCGCGGACT
>QHTY01000023.1:3803-4375 GCA_003220985.1 Gemmatimonadota bacterium | reverse complement strand
GGCGACGTTGTTTAAACGGCAGTTGCCCTTCGAATCGACAGTCGACTCGCCCTCGGTCACGCGCAACGTGAAGCGCCCCGTCTGTCGCTTCGGTTGCGACGCCGTATTCACCACGATGCGGAGCGGATGACGGTCGGTCGCGGTGTACACGACCCGCGCATTGCAGCCGCCCCCGCCGTCATCGTTGTCGACGATCTTGTCGCCGCGGCTCCGCGTGAGCAGGAGGTAGGCGTCGAAATCGTCCGATATCAGATCGATTGTGAACGCCTGATTCACCTTCACCGGCAGAATCCAGCGCTCAAAGTAGGTCGAGTCGCTCGACAGCTGAGGATCGTCGGACGTGAGCGTGCCGGTGATCGTCTGTCCCACGTCGATCATACCGGCCACGCGACCGAAGCCGCGGCACACGCTATCGCTGGCAGCCGCCGCGTGGCCGTGGGCGACAGACAGCCGGTAGTCGCCGAGCTCCGCCTGCGAGCTGGAATTCGCATAGACGCGATAATTGCCGGTGGACGGCGGCACGAACGTCAGCCGCGCGTTGCAGTTCTCGCCGCCGTCGTCGTTGAGCGCCA
>QHTY01000023.1:0-3708 GCA_003220985.1 Gemmatimonadota bacterium | reverse complement strand
CGAGCCGTCGGGAAACTTCGCGTCGGCCTTGACGAGGCTGTCTCGAACGGTTTGCCCCACGCGAAGTGTCCGGGCCTGCGAGGGAAGGGCCACGGGAGCGGCGGCGGCGGCGGCGAGCGCGGTCAGCAGGGGACCTAAGCGCACAAGAGCTCCTTGGCTGCGAGGAGGGGGCGCGGGGGCGCGGGGGCGCGACGGACCTAATTTATGACTTGGCACAGGGCCGCACAATTTCTGCGACCGCTGCGGCCAAATCCGCGACGACGGTCACACGGCTCGCACGCGCTTGTCCCTGATGAAGATTGGCTTCGGCGGTCGCGACCAGAATCGCCTTGCCGCCCAATGCGGCGGCCGGCTGGACGTCCGTGAGCCGATCCCCCACCCACCAGGAGCGCGTGAAGTCGATGTCGAGCGCCTGAGCGGCGTCGCGAAACAGCTTCAGTCCCGGCTTGCGACACTCGCACGGACCCGTGAAGCGCGGGTGATGCGGGCAGAAGTAGGCGCCGTCCAAGTGTGCGCCGTGCGCCGCGAGCAGCTCGCCGAGCCGCCGTTGCGCCGCTGCATAGTCCGCGACGGTATAGAGGCCGCGCGCGATTCCCGATTGGTTACTCACCGTAATCGTGAGAAATCCGTGCTCGTTGAGCTGTTTGATCGCCTGCGCCGCTCCAGGGAGCAGCTTGACCTTGCCGGGCTCGTGCACATAGCCGGAGTCCTCGATGATCGTCCCGTCGCGATCGAGAAACACAGCCTTGGCCATCAGCCGTCAGCCGTCGGCTTTCAGCGCCGCGACGACGGTTTCGACCTGCTCGGGGAAGATCGTGCGGGCATCGAGCAGCACGCGACTGCCGGCGACTCGCGCGATGATCGGGGGATCGTGCGAGCGCAGCTGCGTGACAAAGGTGTCAGGTGCCGGGTGTTTGATGCCCACGAGCCACGTCTTCAGCTTTGCTCCGGGGAACGATCCACCCCCGACTTCCGAATCACCTTCGACGAGCTCGGCTTTGTCACCTACGCCTTGCAGTACCGCAGTCGCACGCCTCTTAACGCTGCCCAAATCCTCCGTGAGCATCCGCAGCACCGGGATTTCCCGGCGCGCCGTCGTGTGATCGCGGTACAGCGCCAGCGTCGCTTCGAGGGCTGCCAGCGTCAGCTTGTCGGCGCGCACCGCGCGCGCTATGGGGTCGGCGCGGCAGGCCGCGATCGCCTTCTCCGTACCCACGAGTATGCCGGCCTGCGGCCCCCCCAGCAGCTTGTCGCCGCTGAAGACGACCAGATCGGCGCCCGCGGCCACCCCTTCGGAAACGGTCGGCTCCCCGCTGAGACCCCAGGCGGAGAGGTTGATCAGCAGCCCGCTGCCGAGGTCGTAGACGCACGCGAGGCCACGCGCGTGCGCCATTTCCGCCAGCTCGACGACGGCAACATCGGCGGTAAAACCGGTGACCTGAAAATTCGAGCGGTGGACCTTGAGCAGGATCTTGGAGTCGGGAGTCAGGGCGCGATCGTAGTCAGCGGGGTGCGTACGATTGGTTGTCCCCACTTCCACCAGCTTCGCACCTGACCGAGCCATGATATCCGGAATGCGGAACGACCCGCCGATCTCTACCAGCTCGCCCCGCGACACGACCGCCTCGCCACCACGCGCGAGCGCGCTGAGCGCGAGGAGCAGCGCACCCGCCGCGTTATTGACCACCAGCGCATCCGCGGCCCCGGTCAGCTCGACCAGCAGGTCCCGGCAATGGGCGTGTCGCGAGCCCCGCGTGCCGCCTCGACAGCCAGGCGCGCCGCTTTCACGACGAGCGCGCGCGGATGCGCTGAGAGCAGCGCCGCAACGCCTGGACCGGCCAGGAGCGTATCGATCGACGGGAGCTGCCTCCTTGGATCCGTCATGGGGGCGGCGGCGGTGGTGGCACAGGCGTACGTGGTGCGTGGTGCGTGGTATCCGCGGGTGTTGGGCGCGCTCCGCGGCGCGTGGTGTCGACCGGCACAGGCTTCGGCACGGTGAAGCCGACATCACCATGGCCTTTCTTGCCGAGCAAGTTCGTCGCGCCCGCGACGACCACGATGTAACGCGTCTCCGGCTTCAGCGGGTGCGCCAGGCGAATGATGACCTTATCCGACGGAATGGGGCGCTGCGCGAGCAGCCGGCGCACGAGCGCCGTGTCCACCGGTTGCCGCGGCTGCGCCCGAGCGGCGGCGCGCCTCGGGCCACGACTCGGCGGCTCGGGCCGCGCCGCTGGCGGTGGTCCGGGGGGGGGCGGGGGCGGGGGCGGCACAGTCGGGTGGATGATGGGCGCCGCCGCCGTGTCGTGCTTGATCGCCGCCGCGCCTGCCGATTCCGCCTTCTGCTGCATGGTCTTCGTGAGCGAATCGTACTGCTGTTGCGTGAGCACCTGAGCCACCGCAACCGGCGTCGAGTCGGGGAGTTGCACCACCTTCACCTGCGTCGTGTCGAGCGGCGTCGTCGGGTCGAGCGCCTGGCTGAACTCGGCGCGGACCGTGATCGAATCGACGAACGTCGCGGCCCGCGGCCGCGGCGGCACGGTGTCGTGGGGGAACGCGAAGAGCGCGACGTTGCTGCTCGAGTCGAGCGTCACCAGCGGCGAGTCGTAGGCTTCGCGCGGGCTGCGGCGCCGATCGCCGTTGTCGTCCGACGTCGCGTACACGATGTAGTGCCCCGGTGCGAGGTTCTGGAGGTTGAACTGGCCGCCCGAATCCGCCAGGGTCAAGTATCCGACGCTGTCGGGCAGCGGCACGGCCTCGATCAGCGCGCGCACCATGATCGTTTGCTCGATCCACTTGAGCGCGATGCCGCCGATGCGGGCGTGCCCGATCGCGGGGCCCGTCGTGAACAACACCGTCTTGCCCGAGTCGCTGCGGTTGCGCCGCAGGTCCGTAAAGCCGGGCAGAATCTCGAGCCGGTAGACGCGCCGCTTCCACCCTTCTTTGGGTTTGACCGTGACGCTGCTGCGGTGCCAGCTCACGTTTACCGGGCCCGCGACCGGTGACAGCAGCACCTGCTTCGCCAGCCCGCCGGTGGCGCCGGCTCCCCCCCCGCCTCCGGAAGCCATCTCCTCCACCGTCTCGTCGAACTGGATCACCGCGTCGCCGTGGAGGTTGGGAACGACGGCACCCGATTCGGGCTGCACGTGCACGATGTGCGGCGGCGCGCTGTCGGGCGGGCCGCCGGGCGGGGTGCCGATACTCGCGCAGCCGCCCGAGGCTTCCCAGGCGCCCGCGAGCAGCGCGACTAGGAGCAGCCCAGTGACTTGAGCTTGCCGGCCAGGACGTCGCGCTGATCGCGCCATGCTTTTTCCTTTTCGCGCTCCTTGGCCACGATCTCCTGCGGCGCGCGGGAGACGAAGCTCTCGTTCGTGAGCCGTGCGGCGAGACTCGTGAGCTGCTTGTCGATGCGCTCGAATTCCTCGGTCAACCGGCGACATTCGTGCTTCAGATCGACGACGCCCTCCAGTGCCACGACCACTTCGCTGCCATCGCCGAAGACGGCGTGCGCGCCCACGCCGTGCGGCACGCCGTCGAGCCCGAGGCTCTCGAGCTGCGCGAGGCGGACGATCGTGTCGCGCTCGCCGTCGAATGTCGCGGCCTTGTCGTTGCCGCGCGCCACGATCGTCGCTCTGAGTTTGGTCTTCGGCGCCACACGATACTCGGCGCGGATCGAGCGGATCAATTCGATTGCCTTCTTAACCCTTTCGA
>QHTY01000022.1 GCA_003220985.1 Gemmatimonadota bacterium | reverse complement strand
CCCGTGGAGGGGCAACATCCTACCCCCAAGAAGAGTCCATGAGCGTGACGCAGGTCACTTGAGCAGCAGTTTCGCGATCGTATTGAGCTGCATGTTGCTCGTGCCTTCGTAGATCGTTCCGATCTTCGCGTCGCGATAAAACTTCTCGACCGGATACTCCTTCGTATAGCCATATCCCCCGAACAACTCGACGGCGAGCGAGGTCACGCGTTCGGCGACCTGTGAGGAGAGCAGTTTCGCCATCGCCGCTTCCTTCGTATACGACTCCCCCGCGTCTTCGAGCCGAGCCGCGTTGTAAACCATCAAGCGCGCCGCCTCGAGTTCCGTCGCTGCCTGCGCGAGCTGAAACTGCACACCCTGGAATTCCGCGATCGGTTTGTTGAACTGCTGCCGCTCCTTCACGTACTTGAGCGATGCATCGAGCGCGCCGCGCGCGATGCCGATCATCTGCGCGCCGATCCCGATGCGCCCCGTGTTCAGGGTCTCGATCGCGACTTTGTAGCCGTGTCCGACTTCCCCAATCAGGTTCGCTCCCGGCACCTCGCAATGGTCCAGGATCAGCTCGACCGTGGACGACGCGCGGATGCCGAGCTTGTCCTCTTTCTTGCCGACGCTGAAGCCTTTGAACGCGCGCTCCACCGCGAACGCCGTAATGCCCTTGCGCGAAGATGATGTATAGCCCCGCCTCAGCGCCGTTCGTAATCCAGAGCTTCCGGCCGTCGAGGATCCACTCGTCGCGTTGCTTGGTGGCCTTGGTCTGGAGGCCGAATGCGTCGGAGCCCGATCCCGCTTCGGAAAGCGCGTATGCACCGACGACCTCGCTCGCCAGGCGCGGCAGGTACCGCTGCTTGATGTCGTCTGAAGCCCATTTGAGGAGGAGCGCGTTGACGAGTGTGTTCTGGACGTCGACGAAGATTGCGGTCGACGCATCTACGGCGGACAGCTCTTCGACAGCGAGGACGGTCATGAACAGGCTGCCGCCCGCGCCGCCGTGCGCCTCAGGGATTTCGATCCCCATGAGGCCGAGCTCGAAGAATTTCGGGATGAGCGCCGGGTCGAGCTGCGCCGCCTGTTCCATGGCGCACACGCGCGGGCGCACTTCGGCCTCGGCGAAGTCGCGCACCGCGCCCTGAAACATCCGTTCTTCTTCGGAGAGCTGGGTGAGTGGGTTCACGCCTTCTTGTCGGACGGGCCCAGCGCCAGCATCTCCCGTATTCCGCCAAGCGACCCGAGCACGCCAGTGGCCTCGTAGGGCATGTAGACGACTTTATTGTTCTGGCCGGAGACCATCTCCTTCAGCGTTTCGATGTAACGGATGGCGATCAGGTACTGCGCGGGATCACCGCCCGTGCCCTTGATCGCGGCGGTGATCCGCTCTATCGCCTGCGCCTCTGCTTCGGCGACCTTGAGCCGCGCCGCCGCTTCCGCTTCGGCGTGCAGGATCTTGGCCTGTTTGTCACCCTCGGCGGTGTTGATCTCCGACTGCCGGATGCCTTCCGCCGCGAGAATGCGCGACTGCCGCTCGGCGTCGGCCGTGATGATCGTCGCACGCCGCTCCCGCTCGGCGCGCATCTGCTTCTCCATCGCGTCGCGGATGTCGCGCGGCGGGTTGATGTCCTTGAGCTCGACGCGGCTGACCTTGGAGCCCCACTTGTGCGTCGCTTCGTCCAGAATCGCGCGCAGCTTGGCATTGATCGTATCGCGCGAGGACAGCACGTGATCGAGCTCCATCTCGCCGATCACGTTGCGCAGCGTGGTCTGCGTCAGCTTCTCGATGGCGTCGGGTAGGTTAGCGATCTCATAGGTCGCCCGCACGGGGTCAGTGATCTGCGAATAGATCAGCGCGTCGATCTCGACGACGACGTTGTCCTTGGTGATCACGTTCTGGCGCGGAAAGACGTACACGGTCTCGCGCAGGTCGATGCGTTCGGTGCGGAAGCGCCGCGAATAGCTGTCGCCCGCCGGGGTGATGATCGTTTGATGCCAATCCACGGAGCGGGGACGGTCGATTACGGGGAGAACGAAGTTGATCCCCGACGCGAGCGTCTTGTGATACTTGCCGAGCCGCTCGATGATCATCGTCTGCGCCTGCTGCACCACACGGATGCTCTTCGAGATCAGGACGATGACGCCGAACGCGACCGCGGCGACGAGGATAGTGCCAGGACCCATCGCTCAGAACTCCTTCTCAACCATGAGAGTCGTGCCGTCCACCTGAATAATCGTGACCTGCGTGCCGGGCTCGAGCACCGTCGCGTCACTGGAGGCACCGCGCCAGTCCTCGCCTTCGACTTTCACCCGGCCCGGCAGCCCCGGGGCGATGCGCTCGGTCACGGTCCCGGTCTTGCCGAGCAGCGCGTCCACGCCGGTCCGGAGCTCGGAGCCGGGTCCGAGCTGGAAGTAGTGCATCAGCCGGGGGCGCAGCCCCGCCATGCTGACGATGCTGGCAGCGGCGAACGCGACGCCCTGCGGTACGAATCCGAGGCCGGGGATCAGCCCCACCACGCCCGCTACGGCCGCCCCCACCGCCAGGCAGGCGAGCCAAAAGCCCGCCGTGAACATCTCTCCCACGAACAGCGCGATGGCCAACAGAAACCAAAGCAGCCAATCTTCCATAGAGTCAAAGCTGCAACCCTTGCACTTATTGCGCTATCCAACCTGAGCCAACTCCTTGTGGAGCCGCTATGATCCGTCCTGCGCTGCTGCTCGTTTCAGGTGTTGCCCTCTCCCTCCCTGCTGCCGCTCAAACCTCACGTCACGTCCTCAAAGGCGATTCCGTCGCGATCTACAACCTCGTCGGCGAGCTGCGCGTCGAAGCCGGAACCGGCAGCGACGTCACGGTCGAAGTCCAGCGCCAGGGTGCGGACGCGGCGAAGCTCGACATCCAATCGGGGCCGCTGCGCGGTCGCGAGACGCTGCGGATCATCTATCCCGATGACGTCATCGTGATGCCCGAGTGGGGCCGCGGGTGGAATACGACACTGCGCGTGCGCGACGATGGCACATTCGGCGAGGAGCATGGACGGCACGAGCGCAGCGGCTGGTACCGTGAAGGCCACGAAGTGCGCATCACCGGCCGCAGTCACGACGGCCTCGAGGCCTACGCCGACCTGCGGGTGAATGTCCCAAGGGGCAAGAACATCGCGCTCTACCTCGGCGTGGGGAAAGCGTTCGTCAGCAACGTGGACGGCGCGATTCGCGTCTACGTCGCATCCGCCGATGTCGCCGCCGATCGCACCAAGGGCTCACTCCGCGTCGAGACGGGCTCGGGGAACGTCGACCTGCGCACCGCGTCGGGCGACGTGAATCTCGAGACCGGATCGGGCGATATCACCGTCTCGGGCGTCGATGGATCCGGCTTGCGGCTCGACACCGGGTCGGGCAGTGTCACGGTGAGCGACGCCAAAGCCGCCAGCGTCCACGTCGAGACCGGCTCCGGCAATATCGACGCCACCGGCACGTCCGGGGACGAGCTGTCGTTCGAGACGGGGAGCGGAGACGTCGACATCGCACTCGTGACGACATTCCGCTCGGTCCACATCGAGACGGGTTCGGGCAACGTAACGCTGAAGGTTCCGCCCACGGTCGGCGCCGAAGTGGATCTCGATACCGGGAGTGGTGACATCGATCTCGGCGGCCTGACGCTGCAGGTGCGGCGCATCGAGCACGACCACGTGACGGGGACATTGGGCGACGGGAAGGGCCGGCTGTCGGTCGAGACCGGCTCGGGCGACGTGCGGCTACAGAAACTCTTCTAGCTTGCGGCGGTCTTTTTTGGTCGGCCGGCCCTTGCCGCGATAGGTGGGGGCCGGCGCGATTTTGTGAGCTTCCGCGAGCCGCTCTCGCACCGTGCGCCCCTCCGGCGATTCGTCGTAGAGCAGCTGCGCGTCCTTCGGTGGACCGCGCCGCTCCGTTACGGCCCGGACGGTGACGAGCCAGTCATAGGGTCCAATGCGGATGCGCAGCTCGTCGCCGAGCTGGACGGGCCTCGCGG
>QHTY01000021.1 GCA_003220985.1 Gemmatimonadota bacterium | reverse complement strand
GATTACGCTGCGGCAGCCGCCGGAAAGCGTCTGGAAGGTGGTACGTGATATTGGCGGCGCTCCTGCCTGGTTTCCCGCCTTGCAGAAATCGGAGCGGCTGCCGGATCGCGACGGGCACGAAGTCTGGCGTCAGAAGGTGGGTGGCTTCGACGTGCCGCTTATCGTGCTCGAATCATCCCCACCGTGGAAGATTGTGACCCAGATCGATCCCAAAGCCGGTGG
>QHTY01000020.1 GCA_003220985.1 Gemmatimonadota bacterium | reverse complement strand
CGCATCGGTGTGCAGAACTATTACGACGGCGCGGAATACATCTATCAGTTGGTGAAGGCGGTCACCGGAAGCGGCGGCAGGTGAGGCGGCGGCTGGTGAGACGCCGGCAGGTACAACGGCGGCGAGGTGAAACGGCGGCGAGGTGAAACGGCGGCGAGGTGAAACGGCGGCGAAGGGGCGGCGAATAGTCAACGCATTGAGTTCTTGAGCTTCCAGGTAAAGAATCGGGCGCGACGGTACTGCTTGTCGAACGCGGCGTACGTGTCCGATTTGATGTATTCGAGGGCTAGAGCGACCTCGAGGGCATACTCGAGTTCGGCAAGCGATCCGAGGGAGATGTCGAGGAAATGTCGAAACTCGTTCTTGCCCTTTCGCGAGGCGCCTTCGACGATGTTGGCCGCGGCGGAAAAAGCGGCCCTCCGTGCCTGTGACGTGAGACCATAAAGTTCGTGCCTAGGAAGGGTCTCCGTAGCTCTGTAAATAAGGAGGACAAGTTTATGACATTCCTGTCACGCCACGAACCGTTTGTGGGGTGACATGAGCGTGATTAGTGAGTGTATCGCCAGCACCACCATCCATTTGCCGCGTGACGGACTCTTTTTCCGCCGTATCACCACGCCGCCGTCTTACCACGCCGCCGCATCACCTCGCCGCCAATGCCCGTGAGCCCAGCCACACCGAGAGGCTTGGACGGCGTCGTCGCCGCCCAGACACGCCTCAGTCATGTCGACGGTCAGGCCGGTGAGCTGATCATCGGTGGCTACCAGCTCAAGGAGCTGGCGGGCCGTGTCGCGTTCGAAGAAGCGGCGCATCTGTTGTGGCGCGGCGCACTGCCGTCTCGGGACGAGTTGGCGAAACTGCGCAGGGAAATCGCCCAGCTGCGCGCGCTCCCCGAAGAGACGATGCGCGTAGTGCGCGCGGCGGCGCGGACGCCGCCCATCGACGCGTTGCGCATGGCGTGCGCGACGCTGTCTCTCGACCTCGCCCATCCCGACGACATTTCCCCGGCCGCCGACATGGCGGCGGCCAAGCTGCTCACGGCGCGGTTTCCGACAGTCGTCGCCGCCCACGCGCGGCTGAGCGTCGGCAAGCAGCCGATCGGGCCGCGCCCCGATCTGCCGCTGTCGGCGAACTTCCTCTACATGGTGCACGGCAAGGAGCCCGACCCAATTGCGGCGCGCGCGATCGACGCCTACTGGGTGACGGTCATCGATCACGGGATGAACGCATCGACGTTTGCGGCGCGCGTGATTGCCAGCACGCGTTCCGACATGGTGAGCGCGGTGACCGGCGCGATCGGTGCCTTGAAAGGGCCGCTGCACGGCGGTGCGCCCGGACCCGTGCTCGACATGCTCAAGGAGATCAAGTCGGCCGATCGGGCCGAGGCATGGGTGCGCAACGAGCTGGCGGCGGGGCGGCGCATCATGGGGTTCGGGCACCGCGTCTACAAGGTGCGTGATCCGCGGGCCGACGTGCTGAGTAAGGTCGCCGACCAGCTGGGATCGGCGGCGCTCGAAAACCGCAACCTGTTCGATCTGGCGCGCGCGGCCGAGCAAACGATTCTGAAGGTGCTCGAGGAGGTGAAGCCGGGCCGCAACCTCAGGACGAATGTCGAGTTCTACACCGCGCTCGTCTTGCAAGCGCTGGGTCTCGAGCCACGCTCGTTCGTGGCGACATTCGCGTGTGGTCGTGTTGCCGGCTGGTGCGCCCACGTCATCGAACAGCATGCGGAAGACCATCTCATCCGCCCGCAGTCGGAGTATGTGGGGCCACGAGGTTTGACAATCGGCGGCGATTAAGACGGCGACTTGAAGCGGCGGCGATTAAGACGGCGACTTGAAGCGGCGGCGATTGAAACGGCGGCGATTGAAACGGCGGCGAAGGGGCGGCGCTCAGTGCGTGGTGCGCACCGAAGCTTGGAGCTTCCAGGTGAAGAAGCGGGCTCGCTTTTGCTGAGCCTCCAGCCCTGAGTAGACCTCGTTCTTTAGGTAGCCCAGCTCGACTGCGACCTCTAGCACATATTCGAGCTCGGATAACGAGCCGAGTGAAATGTCCAGGAAACGTCGAAGTTCGTTTCGACCTTTGCGGGAAGCACCTTCCACTATGTTCACGGCGCCGGAGAATGCGGCCCGCTTCATCACGCCGCCCATGCCTCACCGTGTACTAGTCGCGGCGGAGCTGAAGAGTCTTCTAGAGCCCTCCCAGCTCATCGATCTTGACATCACCTGGTTGGCGGCGGGCGACCCGACGCCCAAGGGTGACTGGGAAGCCATTGTACCGCTCCTGTCGCGTTGGGTTGGCGGCACCGAATTAAAGAACCTTCCGAAACTGCGGATCGTCGCGAATTGTGCCGTCGGCTACAACAACGTCGACCTCGTGGCGGCCGAGATGCGCGGGATTCTCGTGACCAACACGCCTGGGGTGCTCACGGAAGCGACGGCCGACCTGACGTGGGCACTGATCCTCGCCACGGCGCGCCGGCTCGTCGAAGGCGTCGATCTCGTTCGCAGCGGCCAGTGGACCGGCTGGCATCCCGAGCAGCTCCTCGGCCTCGAACTGCGCGGGCGGACGCTCGGGCTGCTCGGCGCCGGGCGGATCGGGCAGGCGGTCGGCCGCCGGGCCGCGCCATTCGGCTTGCGGATCGTCTACACGGCCCGCACCCCGAAGCCCGACTTCGAGCGCGAGACGGAGGCCCGGCGCGTGGACACGAACCAACTGCTCGCCGAGAGCGACATCGTGAGCATTCACGTGCCCTCCACGCCCGAGACGAAGGGCATGATCAACGGCGAGACGCTCGGGCGGATGAAACGCGGCGCCATTCTGATCAATACCGCACGCGGCGACGTGATTCGCGAGGAGGCGCTGGCCAAGTCGCTCGAGCTCGGCCATATCGGCGCGGCAGGCCTCGACGTCTACACCAATGAGCCCACGATCCATCCGCGACTGCTGGCCGCGCCCCGGACGGTGTTGTTGCCGCACATCGGCAGCGCGACGGAAGAGACCCGCCGCAAGATGGTCGGTATTGCCGTCGCGAACGTGCAGGCGGTGTTGGCCGGAAAACCCCCTTTGACCCCGGTCTATTAAATCGGCGGCGTGATGAGGCGGCGGCGAGGTGAAACGGCGGCGAGATGAAGCGGCGGCGAGATGAAGCGGCGGCGAGATGAAGCGGCGGCGAACGGGCGGCGAATTCACCGCATGGAGCACTTGAGTTTCCAGGTGAAAAAACGTGCTCGTCGTTGTTGTGCCTGCAAGGCCTCGTACACGTCCGGCTTTAGATATTCGAGCGCCGCCGCAACCTCAAGAGTGTATTCCAACTCTCCCAAGGACCCCAACGCGATGTCCAGAAAGTGCCGGAATTCATTGCGTCCTTTGCGAGAGGCTCCTTCCACGATGTTGGCCGGAGCGGAGAACGCGGCGCGGCGGGCCTGCGAGGTCAGACCGTACAGCTCGTGTTTGGGAAAGCTTTCAGTGGCTTTGTAGACGACGAGCACGAGCTTATGACACTCTTGCCAGGCGATGAATCGTTTGTGCGGTGCCATTCCACTTGCTTACCCTGGCACCGTCTTAGACCGTCATCAATTCATTGCGATCGACATACTTTTGCCGCCGCATCACCTCGCCGCCCCTTCGCCGCCGGTTCATCGCGCCGCCCCTTTGCCGCCCTACGCCGCCGTAGTAGCTTTGAGCTTCGAGATGCCTCGGCCCCCAAAAGTGGAACAACGCACCACGCTCCTTGACGCCCGCGCG
>QHTY01000119.1 GCA_003220985.1 Gemmatimonadota bacterium | reverse complement strand
GACCGCAACCGGCAGGCGCTGATTGATAACGTCCCCGAGCGGTTGCGCCCGGACGCGGCGGCGATCGGGCGCAGCTCCGGCCCCGACCTCGTGCGGCCCGTCGACCTTAGGGCCGCGCAGAGCGACGCCGCGCACGAGATGGGCGACCTGCCGTGGACGCTCTACTACTACTGGCTCCATTACCGCTACCAGATGGACGACCGCATCCTGCGCGAGCGGGTCTATCCGCTGCTGCGGCGCGCGATGGGGAACTACCTCGCGTACATCGAGCGCGGGGAGGACGGGCGCTTTCATCTTCCGGCCACGCACTCGCCGGAGCTGGCGACGATGCCCGACGCGAACTACGACCTGGCGCTGCTGCGCTGGGGTCTCGAG
>QHTY01000118.1 GCA_003220985.1 Gemmatimonadota bacterium | reverse complement strand
TGGTCGGACGCGATCGGCCTTGGAAGGAATCGCATCGCCACTATTCGCACCTGCTGGCGATCTATCCGCTCGCGCTGATCGCACCTGACCAGCCGGAGCACCGAGCACTCATCGAGAAGTCGCTCAGGACCTGGGAGCGGGATGTGGCGCTGTTTCGCGGCTACTCGTTCACGGGCGGCGCCGCGATGCACGCATGGCTCGGCCACGGGGACACGGCGCTCGCCCGCTTGAACCAGTATCTCGACGCCCCGCGCTACATGGAGCCGAACACGTTCTATGCGGAGGCGGGGCCGGTGATCGAGACCCCGCTTTCCGCCGCCACCAGCATCCAGGAGCTCTTGCTCCAAGACTGGGGTGGCGCGCTGCGCGTTTTCCCCGCCGTCCCCAGCGCTTGGACCGAGGCAGCCTTCGATCATCTGCGGGCCGATGGCGCGTTCCTGGTGAGCGCCGTGCGTCACAACGGGCGCACCGCGTGGGTGCGAATCGAGAGTCTCGCCGGTCAACCCTGCCGTCTCATGGTCAGCGATTGGGACGCGGGCGTGGTGCGTGCCAGCACCGGGGAGGGACCAGCGCCACGACTCACGCGGACAGCGGCGGGAGAGTTCGTAATCGACCTGTCAAAGGGCGCATCGGTGACGCTCGCGCCCGAGGTGGGAACGTCGCTGCCCGGCGTGACGCCGGTCCCCCTCCCACCCACGCCGCTGCGCCGCCCGCCGTGGCCCGCGCTCAAGGACGATCTCGCCACTGTCGAGCGGCGCCGCGTGCTCACCGCCGCCGATCGGTATCTGGGCGAGTCGCCCGTCACGATCACGGCGTTCCCCGTGCCGGCGGGACGCGGCGCGCCTGAGGCAGGACCGCACGACTTCTACTCCGAGGGCGATTACTGGTGGCCCGACCCTGCGAACCCTGGTGGCCCGTACGTGCGGCGCGACGGCGAGACGAACCCGGACAACTTCGTCGCCCACCGCGATGCGATGCGGCGACTCAGCGTGATCGTGCCCGCGCTCGTCGCCGCTTACCGCATCACGGGCGACGAGCGCTACGCCCGCCAGGCCGCGGCGCATTTGCGGGCGTGGTTCGTGGACGAGCGGACGCGTATGAATCCCAACCTGCTGTACGGTCAAGCGATCAAGGGCGTGGCCACCGGCCGGGGCACGGGGATCATCGATACGATTCACCTCGTCGAGGTCGCGCAGGCCGCCTGGGTGCTCGAACGCCTCGGGTACCTGGAGGAGGAGGTGCTCGCGGGGACTAAGGACTGGTTCCGACGCTACCTCGAGTGGATCACCACCCACCAGTACGGACTCGATGAGCGGAAGAGCAGCAACAACCACGCGGCGGCGTGGGCGCTGCAGGTCGCTGCCTTCGCGCGGCTTGTCGGCGACGAGGCGCAGCTCGCGTCGATGCGGCGATTCTTCAAGGAGACGCTGGTCCCCGAGCAGATGGCTGCCGATGGCAGCTTCCCGCGGGAGCTCGCGCGGACCAAGCCCTACGGCTACTCCCTCTTCCAACTCGATGTGATGGCGATGGTGGCCGAGGCATTGTCGACCCCGCAGGACAATCTCTGGACGTTCATGACGTCCGATGGGCGCGGCATGCGCCGGGCCCTCGAGTTCATGTACCCGTTCATCAAAGACAGGACGACGTGGCCCAAGCCGCCCGACGTGATGTACCACGACGCCTGGCCGATTCGACACCCCGCGTTGTTCTTCGGGGGGCGCGCCTTGCATGAGCCGCGGTACCTTGCGCTGTGGCAGACGCTGAATCCTGATCCCACAATCGACGAGGTCATCCGCAACTACCCCGTGCAGCAGCCGCTGCTCTGGGTTCCGTGATGCACGGCGATCGTGTCTCTCCGGTGATGCGGCGCCGAGAGTTCATTGCCACGGCGCTCGTCGCTCCTCTGCTCGCGCGGTTGGGGCAGGCACGCACCGGCAGCGCCCGCGTGTCGAGCCCGAACGGCGCCATCGATCTGCAACTATCTGCGGACTCCGCACGCCTGACCTACAGCGTCACTTTCCGGGGGCGACCCGTCATCGAGTCGTCACCACTCGGCATCCTCGTCGACGGCGCGAACCTCGGCGAGGAGGTCACGCTGGGCAAAGGTGAGTCCTACCATAGCAACGACCGCTTCGCGTCGCGCGGTGTGCATGCCGAGGCCGTCGCGCGGTTCCGCGGCGCGAGAGTCGTTCTCCCGCAGGGCATTCTCGACGTCCGGGCCTTCGATGATGGGATCGCGTTCCGCTGGGTCGTGCCCGGAACGGGTAGCCGGGTCCCCGACGAGGCCACCGCCTTCATCCCGCCGGCGGGATCCACGGTGTGGTACCACGACCTGAACGGGCATTACGAGGGGACGCACACCCGGAAGGACATCGCGGAGGTGAAGGCCGGCGAATGGGCCGCACCGCCCCTGACGTTCAAACTACCGGACGGCGGCGGGTACGCCTCGATCACCGAGGCCGCGGTGATCGACTACGCCGGCATGGCCCTCCAAGCCGACGGCCAGCGTGGCTTCCGGGCGCGCCTCGGCCACGCGCAGCCGCCGAACCATCCCTTCACGCTGCGCTACGGCGACGCCGAAGCCGTGCGGCTCGCACAGCCGGCGGCGATCGAGGGTCGTATCACGAGCCCGTGGCGCCTCGTGATGATCGGCGCTGATCTCAACACGCTCGTCAATTGCGACATCGTGGCGGATCTCTCGCCGCCCCCGGACCGGCGCTTCTTCCCACACGGCCTGCACACCGACTGGATCAAGCCGGGCCGGGCGGTCTGGAAGTACCTGGACGGCGGCGGCGAAAACTCGCTCGCCACGATGAAAGAGTTCTCGCGCCTCGCGGGCCAACTGGGGTTCGAGTACAACCTGGTCGAAGGCTTCTGGCGGCAGTGGCCCGAGAGCGACCTGCGCGATCTCGTCCAGTATTCTCGGCAGCAGGGCGTCGGGATCTGGCTGTGGCAGCACAGCAAGGAGCTGCACGATCCTGCGGCCCGGGCGGCGTTCTTCGCGCACGTGCAGGACGTCGGCGCCGTGGGGGTGAAGCTCGACTTCTTCGATCACGAGGCCAAGGAGGTCATGGACCTCTACCGCGCATGCCTGCACGGCGCCGCAGACCACCGGCTGCTGGTGGACTTCCACGGCGCGAACAAGCCGACCGGCGAATCGCGCACCTGGCCGAACGAGCTGAACCGGGAGGCGGTGTCGGGGATGGAGCGGCGCAGCATGCCAACGTGGGCACAGCACGACACGACGATCCCGTTCACGCGCATGCTCGCTGGGCATCTCGACTTCACGCCGATGCTGTTCGGCGAGCGCCGGCGCGAGACGTCGTGGCCCCACCAGATCGCC
>QHTY01000117.1:9972-13657 GCA_003220985.1 Gemmatimonadota bacterium | reverse complement strand
ACAACCCAAAAGCGAGCACCGCCGCCAGCACACCGGCGCGCGTCACGATCATGGCGTCGCGCACGCCGACGTAACGCCATCTCCCCGAGAATGCCCTGGTGGCGAGGCCAACGACCAGTTTGCTGCCGAGGAGAATCAGACCGGCGATGAGGAACGCAGGACGCCAGCGCCAGAATTCGCCTGATTGGATGATCGCAATGGCGCTGACTGCCGCAACGAATGCAATCGCGAGCTCCGTGCCCGCGAGCGCGATCGTACGGTAGGCGCGTTGACCGGCAAGTCGATCGAAAGAGCGCGCGAGCCCAAGGAAGAATGATTTGGGCCCCGCGTACCGGTGTGGCACAACTGGAGTGGCGGAACCTCCGGCTTCGATGTCGCTCGGCAACGTTTCCACGAAGATCCGATTTCTCCCGCGCGTTAAGGGCCACCGATGCCGGCGATACCTGACCAGCACTCCACGAAGATCGAAGTCTCCCGTGCGCTAAGGGTTACTTCGCCGTTAGCTGTCAGCCGGGAAGTCAGTTTTTGGGGTGGAAAGGTTCAACGACTGCGACCCTTAACGCCCAACAAAAAACGACCGCTCAGCCTCCCTCTCCCGAATTAACTCCCAAGGGCACGGCGAATATGTTCACGATCGGAACTCTTGGCTAGGCCCTTAACCCTTGTGGTTGTGACACTTCTCACCATTCGTCAGTGCCAGGGTTATGCCTTTTGGGGCGCCCGGAGGGAACCTTTCCCGAAAGGGGGTGTGCGTGCTTGACCCCGTCGCCCAGCCCGGGTACCGTGGGCCGTGCTCAAGGGGAGATTCTGGGCTTGGGCGGCCGCCGCAGCCGCTATCCTCGGCATCTGCGTCGCCACCCTCCACTCAGCGGGGGGGGGCTCAACGCCATTAGGCTGGTCCTTCTACCTCACCTTCGGCAACGCCGCCCTCGCCGAGCTGATCGCCAATCTCATCCTCTTCATCCCGCTTGGCGTCGCGCTGACCCTGGCCGGCGTGAAGCCCATGCGGGTCATCGCCGCCGGCGCGGTGCTCTCCTTCACGGTCGAGTTTCTGCAGCAGTGGATCCCGGGTCGCGACCCGAGCCTCGGCGACATTGTCGCCAACACCAACAGCACCGCCCTCGGCGTCCTGCTCGTCGTCGCCGCTCCACTCTGGCTCTTCGTCTCGCCGCGGCGCAGCACCCGGCAGGCCCTGATCACGGCGATCATCGCCGTGCTCGTGTGGTGGGGCACCGCATGGCTGCTACGGCAAACCGCCCCACCCCTGCCCTACAACGTCGTCCTGAATCCGGACTTTCGGGGCTTCGGGCACTACAACGGCCCAGTCATCGATGTGCGCCCCGGGAAGACAGGGGGACGGCTCGAGATCACAGCGCTCGCGGCGACGGAGCCGCCCAACCGCACATCCCCCCTGATCGCGATTCTCGACAAGCACGGCGCCAGGGTCGTGATGCTGTCCGTCGATCACACTGACCTGACACTGGGCTACCACATGCCCGCGCAGCGCGCGACCCTCAACCAGCCGGACCTGCGGCTGCGCGGCGCGCTGCGCGGGATCGCGCCGGGCGACACTTTCTTCACCGCCGCCACCTGGCACGACTCCACCGACATCTGTCTCCAGCTCAACTCGATACAACGCTGCGGCCTCGGCTACACCGTCGGTGACGGCTGGAAGCTCATCTACGATCCCGAAAGCTGGCCCCCCTGGCAGCTGGCGGTGATCAATACGCTGTGGATGGCTGGATGCGTTATCGGCGTTGGTTTCTGGGGCGTGAGAGGGCGGCGAGGGGGCGGCGAAGGGGCGGCGATGGGTCGCCTCGCGATCGCGATCGCGATACTGGGGTCGCTGATCGTGCCGCTCGCAACACACCTCAAAGCGACGACGCTCTACGAGTTTCTCGGAGTGCTCGCTGGAATTATCGCGGGGCGCCGGCTAGGACGGCTTACTGCGAGGGGACAATCCGAAACACCGGGCCACCCAGCTGCACGATATACAACTCCCCCCGCGCATCCTGTCCAAACGAGCTGACCCCGCTGCCCGGCGTGAGCAATGACGTCCAGTCCGCCGGCCCTGAGCCTGGATAACGAATACTGAGCACCGATCCGTTGCAGTAATCGGCGTAGAAATAATTGCCGACCAGCGCGGGCAACGCGCTGCCGCGATAGACGTACCCGCCCGTGATCGAGCAGGCACCTCGGTGATGGGAAGGATCAACCCCGTCGAGCTGCAGTTGGCGGACGAGTAGCAGTGGTTGCCTTCCATGATATTCCAGCCGTAGTTCGCGCCGCGGCCACGCTGAACCGCCGTCGGGGCGACGTCCACTTCTTCCCAATGGTCCTGCCCCACGTCGGCGATGTAGAGATCGCCGGTCTCGCGATCGAACGAAAACCGCCACGGATTGCGGAGCCCGTACGACCAGACCTCGGGCGCGAACGACGTGTCGCTCGCGCCGGGATTGTCCGGCGGGATCGCGTAGCCGCTCGCGCCACTCACATCGAGCCGCAACAGCTTGCCGAGCAGCGCGTGCTTGTTCTGTCCATTGCCATCCGGATCACCGCCCCCTCCCCCGTCCCCCGTCCCGGCATACAACATCCCGTCGGGACCGAACTGCAGCTGGCCACCGTTGTGATTGTCGTTTACCGGATGCGGAATCTTGAGCACCGTATCGGCGGTGGCGCGGTCGGCGCTGTCGCGATCGCTCGACACGTTGAAGCGTACGATGCGGATGTCGCCGTTCAGATTTGTGTAGTAGACGTACAGGCGGCCGTTGGTCGCGTACTGCGGATGGAACGCGACGCTAAACAGCCCGCGCTCACCACCGGACAACACCGCGGTATGGATGTCGAGGAACGGCCGAACCAGCGTCGTGTCGTGATGCAGCACACGAATCCTGCCGCCCTGTTCGACCACGAAGAGACGCGCCGAGTCGCCGGGCGCCGCCGTGACGTACACCGGGTTGCTGAAGGTGCCGACCAGGAACAGGCTCGGCACGCCCGTGGGTGGCTTCCCTGTGTCCAGGAAGCCGTTGCACGCACTAATCGTCAATACTAACGGCAGAATTGTTCGCATTCGGTCTGGAGTCAAAGTATCCGTGTTACGGTCTGGGAACGATCCTATAGACGGTGCCGCCATACGTCATGAGATACAGCTCACCGCGCGCGTCCTCTCCCCATGACACCGCACCCGAACCCGGCGACATTTGCGCCGTCCGGTCGAGATATCCCGTCACGACGCCGCCCGAGTACTTGAAGCTGCCGATGATGCCGCTACAGTAGTCCACGTACAAGTAGTACCCCGTGAGCTGTGTCACCCGCTTGCCGCGGTACACGTAGCCGCCCTGCACGTCGCAGTTGTTGTTGATGTGCTGATACTCGAAATCGGGCGGCGTGATCCCGGTCGCGTTGCAGGCGCTCGCGCCGAAGCAGTGATTCCCTTCCATCCTGCTCCAGCCGTAGTTGTTTCCCTTCCCCCGATTGGGCGCGGGCGCCACGTCGATTTCCTCCCACGTCGCATCACCGATATCGGCGATGTAGAGATCGCCGGTCTGGCGGTCGAACGAGAAGCGCCACGGATTGCGGAATCCCCACACCCACGTCGACGGCGGAAAACTGGTGTCGGCCACGAAGGGATTGTCGGCGGGGGCGATAAAGCCCGTGGGACCGTCCACGTTTATCCGATGGATCT
>QHTY01000117.1:480-9814 GCA_003220985.1 Gemmatimonadota bacterium | reverse complement strand
GCACTGTCCGGGTTCGCCGTGCCGAGGTAGCGCACGATGCGCGTGTCGCCGTTCAGATTCGTGAAGAAGGCGAAGAACTTGTGGTTCGTGGCGTACTGCGGATGAAACGCCATGCTGAACAAGCCACTCTCGACGGCGGAGTCGATCTTGCCACGCAGGTCGAGAAACGGCGTCGGCACAATCGTGTCGTTGCGGACGATCCGGATGGCGCCGCCGCGCTCGGTCACGAACAGGCGTGTCGAATCCGATACCGGCGCCGTCAGATACGTCGGCCGGAAGAATGTCCCGACCGCTTGAAGCATCGGTGTGCCGGGGGGCGGGGGCGGCGGGGGCGGCGGCGGAATCGAGGTCGAGTCGCCGCACGCGGCGAGCACGCACATCAGGGGAAACAGATACTTCACCCGAGCACAACCTCCACGCCCTCCTGACGCAGGCGGCCGAGGAGCCGAGCCTCGATCCGCGCGCGGAGCGTAACAACGCCGTTCGTTTGCTCCTGATGCAGAATCTCCGCGTCGCGGTGCAATGTTGCCAACAGCTTCCCGTCGCTCACCGGCACGCGGATCTCCGCGATTGGCCGCAGGGCTTGAGCTGACGTTCTTAAGGCACGCCGAAGATCTTCCACGCCGTGCGTCGTGCGTGGTGCGTCGTGCGTGGTGGCTGACGTCAGAATCGCGTGCGGGTAACGCTCCCGAACGAGGGCAAGAAACGCGTCGGGGTCCGGGAGCAGGTCCGCCTTATTGAACACGTAGATCACACGTTTGTGCTGCATGCTGCCGACCTCACGCTCGACGACCTCGGCGTGTTCCTCCCAATTCGCTTCGCTCGCGTCAATCACGTGCAAGATGAGATCGGCCTCCTGCGCCTCCTCGATCGTTGCCCGGAACGAGGCGACCAGGTGATGCGGCAGCTTGCGAATGAAGCCAACGGTATCCGTCACCCGAAACCGGTAGCCTTCGGCGACGTCCACCTCGCGCGCGAGGGTGTCGAGCGTCGCGAACAGTCGGTCCTCGATGAACACATCGGCACCCGAAAGGGCTTTCAGCAAACTCGACTTTCCCGCGTTCGTGTACCCGACGAGCGCGGCCGTCGGAACCTGGCGCCGCCCCTGACGGAGATTCGCGCGATGCTCGGCGACGTCCTTCAGCCGCTTCTTGAGCATCGAGATCTTGCGGCGAATCACGCGGCGGTCGGTTTCGAGCTGCGTTTCGCCGGGTCCGCGCAGCCCGATGCCACCGCGGATGCGCGAGAGGTGCGTCCACATCCGCGTCAGACGCGGGAGCAGATACTCGAGCTGCGCCAGCTCGACCTGGAGCTTGGCTTCGTGACTGCGCGCGCGCGTCGCGAAAATGTCGAGAATAACCTCGGTGCGATCCATGACGCGCACGCCGAGATTCTTCTCGAGCTTGACGCCCTGGACGGGAGTCAACGACTCGTCGAACAGCATCAGGGTCGCACCCGCCGCCGCCAGCTCATCTTTGAGCGATTCGACTTTGCCCTGGCCGAGGTAGAAGTTGGGCGTGGGGGCGTCGATGCGCTGGATGGTTTTGCCGATGACCTGAGCGCCCGCGGTGTCGGCCAGGCGCTCCAGCTCGTCGAGGTGCTCGTCCACGTGCACCGCGTCGTCGGAGCCTTTTCTTGGTGCCCCCACCAGGAAGGCCCGCTCAACGGGCACCTGGATGTCAATCAGTTTCCGAATACGTCCCCTCCCTAAGTCTCAACGCAACAGCTTCTTCAGAGGAACCTTGCCGCTGCTCTTCAGCTCCACTCTCTTCTCACCGATGGGTGTGTCAAGCAAGACAGCGCCAGTCAAACCGTACGGCAGTTCTTGGGCCTGTAGCAAGGACTTCGCCGCCGCCCCCACCCCGGCCCACGTAAACCGCACCGGCATGACGACCTGGCTATGATTCACGGGGGACAAATCCAGGGGTTTGTCTATAAGGGCTTGTCCGAAATCCGTCCCCGCCAATTCGAGGCCAACTTCGAGCCGCGTGCTGCGCAGCCGGTAGTCATTAGGATTGTACACGTCAAAGACGAGGTCCATCGTGCCGCCGCTTAATCCCAGACTCGTGACGTGAATCTCCTGCAGATCGATCTGGGGCTTCTCGAACGTGAGCGCGTTTCGTAATGTCGCGCACGACGAAAGTGTGACCAGGAACAGTGCCCCGAGCACACGGCTTGCGGTAGCTAACATAGCCCCTAACATAACGGCCCCATGGCCCCTGTGGCGGTAGAGCCGCTGGTGTTGCTGGCGAACCCGGATAAATGGCTGACCGAATCGCTCGAGAGCGTGCTGACGCAGGGCGGGTATCGGGTTCTTGCCACGCCCAAGCGCCAGCAGGTACTCGAGCTGGCTCGCCGTCAATTGCCGGATGCCATCCTGCTCGATATGGCGCTCGATCAACGCTCCAGCGACAATCTCGCGCTGTGCCGCGCGCTACGCGCCGATCCGAGCGTCTCGCGTGCGACGCCGATCCTTCTCACGACCGCGGGACCCGCGCTGCGCGCGCAACAGATCGAAGCCCTGCGCGCCGGCGCGTGGGAGCTCCGTGGCGATCCGCTCGACCTGGAGGAGCTGGTGCTGCGCCTGGGCGCCTACGTCCAGGGCAAGCTCGAGGTCGATCGCCTCGGCTCCGAGGGACTCGTGGACCGCGTGAGCGGGCTGTACAACGAGGCGGGGATGACGCGCCGCTCGGCCGAAATCGCGGCGTTCACCGCGCGCCAGGGGTTGCCCCTCGCGTGTGCGGTCTTTCAACCGGCGGATGGGGTCCTCACGGCAGGTAGCGCCGACCGGCTGGCGGATGCCGTCAAGCGGGCCGGCCGCATCTCCGATGCGGTGTGCCGCACCGGCCCCGTCGAGTTTGCGGTCTTCGCGCCGGCGACCGACGAAACCGGCGCCGAAGGTCTCGTGCAACGGATCACCGACGCGGTGGCGCGCACCGCGGCGGTGAAGTTGCGCGCGGGCACGAGCACGGCGCCCGCGGGCACGCGACCGTCAGGCGGCAGGTCCTCCACCAACCTCCACCTACCCGCACCGCCTTCCCCAACGGAACTGTTGGATCGCGCTCGTCTGGCGCTGAACTAGTCGCGACGCTGCGGACCGCTGTTGCGGTTGGAATTGCCGTGGGGGGGGGTGTGCCGCGGTGGATGGGAGCCGCTGTTGCGCACCGGGTGCGTGGGCGCTCCGCCGCCGCGCGGCGCCGCGCGCGGACCCGAGCGACGCGACTGCACGATGGGCAAGTCCAGCTCGAAGAAGAAGCGCGTGCCCCAGCCGATCCGCGACTCCACTTTCAGCTCTGACTTCATCGCGCTCACGAGCTTGCGGCAGATCGTGAGGCCGAGTCCCGTCTGCGAGAAGAGCTGACCGCGGCGTCCGGATTCCTGGCGCAGCGGTTGGAACAGCGTCGTGACCTTCTCGGGCGGGATGCCGCGGCCCGAGTCGCGGACCGCGAGCTCGACGCGATTTCCGTCCTCGACTTCCTGCGCGACGATCTCCACGTAGCCCTGGTCGGTGAACTTGAGCGCGTTCGTGGTGAGATTGAGGAGGACGCGGCTGAGCGCAACGGGATGTCCGAGGCGCTCGTCGTGGACCGGCGCGAGCAGGCGCACGGTGAGATGCTTCTCTTCGGCAATCGGCCGCACGATGTCGCCCACGGACTCGAGCATCGCCGTCACCGAGAACGCCGACGGCTCTTGATCCACGAGCTGATCGCCGCCCTGGGTGAACTCGATGATGTCGCTCGCGACGGACGAGAGACCGAGCGCCGCCGTGTAGATGAGGCCGAGCTGGCGGCTCTGCACGTCGTTCACCTCGCCGCTCTGACCGCGCTGCAGCGTCTCGGCGAGCACGAGGATGGACGTCAGCGGCGAGCGCAGGTCGTGTGCCACGTCCATGAGCAGGGCGAGGCCGTCGTTGCCGGAGAGCTGCTGCGCAAATGTCTGCGCCCAGTTCGGCTGAATCGTGACGCGCACGCGCTCCATCGCGACGAGCAGCGGCAGCAGCTCCGAGTCGGGAACGTTGAAATCGCGCCAGCCCTCCACCACTTCACTGCGCAGCAGCTCGAGAAAGCGGCGGCCGAGCGCCGAGTGAATCCGGGGATCGACCTTGGGCCGCACCACGATGGCGGGCGACGCCGCGAACCACGCCAGGTGAATCGCTGACGCCACGAGGCCGAGCAGCTCGGAAACTTCGTCCGACGTGGTCGAGCGCGGACGCTTGCCCGACTCCGTCAGGACCGAGCGTATGGCATTATTGAGGATCTTGCACGGAACGCAGCGGGCATCCGCGCCAAACGGGTGCGGCGGCGCGGGGGTGCTCCGCGATTGCAGGGGAAGAGGCAGCGACGGGGGCGAAAGCCGCTGGGAAGACATCAGCGTTGGTACCCTAGGGGATCAATTAGGTTTCATGCAGCGGGGGCCTATAAGACGATCCAGCCTTCCCGGATCGCATAACGCACCAGGTTGGCCGTGTCGTGGACATTCAACTTCTTCATGAGCCGGCCACGGTGAAATTCCGCGGTCTTCACGCTGATGTGCAGGACTTCCGCGATCTGCTTGGTCGATTTCCCTTCCCCCACCAGTTGCAGGACTTGACGCTCCCGGGGCGTCAGCCGGGATCCATCGGGCGCAGGGCTGGCCAACCCGTCGACGATCGCCTGCGACGCGCCGGGACTGACATACAGGCGGCCCTCGCGCACTTCCTCTATAGCGTGTACCAGCTCATCACACCCCTGGCTTTTCTGGACGAACCCCTTCACGCCGACCTTGAGCGCCTCCCGGACAAAACGGGTGTCGTCGACACCAGAGAGGAGGATCACGGGACATTCGGGCGCGATCCGGGCGATTTCGCGGGCGGCGTCCACGCCGTTGAGCACCGGCATGGCTACGTCCAAAACGGCGACATCTGGTGAATAGCGCTGTACGGCATCGACTGCCGCACGGCCGTCCGGCTCGTCGGCGACGACCTCGAGCCCCCGCTGTTCCAGCAACGCTCGCAGCGCCTGCCGCAGCACGAGATGATCATCCGCCAGTACCAGGCGAACGGGAACCGAACGAGGAGAAGCGCTCGGCGACATCGGTCTCAATTTGGTGGACCGTAGCCGCTTCGGCCAGAGTGATTTAGCGGCTTAGCGCTCCCGCTTCGGGTGCTTGGGGCGGGGGGCATCCGGGGGAGACCGTGGGGGGGGGGGACAGTTTTGGGGCGCGACGCTTCCACTCGAGCAGCAACTGAGGCACGCCACCCAGGCCAAACCGGTCGAGTTGCGACAGTTTCTCCTCGATGCGCTGCGCCAACTCGTCCGGAGCCTCAGCCCAGGCGTGCATTGGATCGCCCCTCATGCGGTTGCCCGTTCCGTTTGCGGTCAAGTTTCGGGCCCGCCAACTCCGCTGAAAACTCCTCACGGGCGCCCCCCTCCCGGGCCGCGTCTTGTGGCTAGGCCGCACCACGGTCGTGCAAGCGCTGTAGCAAGGATCCCGATGTTGCGTGTGCGCAACATGGCAAGTCGAGCGGGGTACTGTGATGACGCGACTGCGCAACATGGCGCGGAGCGGCATCCCCCAAGTCATTGTGAATCAGCGGCTTCGGGATGCTCGGCAGTTAGGCGCGTTCCCTGCTGACAGGTGCTAGAGAATCACTAACAGAATCACTAAACGAGGACCGCTCGATGCCTGCACCCGCATCCCCACATCGCGCTCCGCATTTCAATCCGAACCCCGCGTCCGCGCCTGGCGTCATTGGACTGCCCCCGCTGAATCCGCAGGTGAAAGCGGGGATCCGATTCCTGGTCGTCGACGACGATCGCACGCTGCGGGAGAGCTGCTCGAACCTGCTGCAGCTCGACGGCTACCAAGTCACGGCCGTCGGTCGCGGTCAGGAAGCGCTCGAGCTGCTGCGCCATCGCCGCTTCGACATCGCCCTCCTCGATCTCTACATGAGTGAGGTGTCCGGGTACGAGCTGCTGCGTGCGGCGATCGAGGCCTGCCCGGAGATGATCGTCATCATGATGACCGGAAATCCCAGCGTCGCCTCGAGCGTGGAAGCGTTGCGCCTGGGCGCCTGGGACTATCTCCCCAAGCCGTTCTCCGCGACGCATTTCCAGATTCTCGTCGGCCGCGCGGTGCATACCGTCAGCGTCGCGCAGGAATCGAAGCAGCAGCAGGCCGAGTTCGCGAAGGAGCACGGCAACAGTGATCGGGTCGAGGTGCTGGGCGTTTCGCCGGTATTCCGCCGGGCGATCGATCTCGCGCGCCGCGTGGCCCCCACGGACGCGTCGGTGTTCATCACGGGTGAGAGCGGCTCGGGCAAGGAGCTGATTGCCCAGTTCATCCACGCGCACAGCCGGCGCAGCAGCAAACCGCTGGTCGCGCTCAACTGCGCCGCGCTGCCCGAAGCGCTGCTCGAATCGGAGATGTTCGGCCACGTGAAGGGCGCGTTCACCGGCGCCGTGCGCGACAAAGCCGGCCTGCTGGAGAGTGCCAACGGCGGCACGCTCTTTCTGGATGAGCTGCTCGAGATGTCCAAGCCGACACAGGCGAAGCTGCTGCGCGTAATTCAGGACGGTGTCGTTCGCCGCGTCGGCAGCGAGACAACCGATGCCGTCGTCAACGTGCGCTTCATCGCTGCGACGAATGGTGACCCGGAAGAAGCGGTCAAGTCGGGCGGGTTGCGCGAAGATCTCTATTACCGCTTGCGGGTCGTTCCGATTTACGTCCCACAACTCAAGAACCGCCCGGAAGACATCCCGCTGCTCGCCAATCATTTCCTGAATTACTACTGGCGCGCCCACCGGGATACGAAGAGCGCCGTGCCCACACTTTCAGAGAGCTCGATCCGCGCGCTGCGGGCGCACGCGTGGCCGGGCAACGTCCGCGAGCTCCAGAATGTGATCGAACACGCGGTCGTCCTGCTCGAGCCAGGCGCGGAGCTGCGCGCGGAGGACCTGCCGTTCGTGCAAGGAGGGGCGTTGGGGGGCGGCGGCGGGGCCGGAGGAGCCCTCAGCACGGGCCCGACGAGCGAGGGAAGCGCCCAAGCGCCCCCCGTCCCGGCCGATTCCCAGGTGGTCCCGATGCCGCTCGAGGAAACCTACCACGTCGCGCGCGAGCGGCTGCTGGCGGAGTTCGATACCTCACCTGGCTCGTCGCGCAGGCCGGCAACAACATCTCGAAGGCGGCACGCATCGCGGCCGTCGATCGGACCACATTGTACCGGCTGATGGAGCGCCACGGCTTGCAGCGCATCCTGACGGGCCCCGAACCGGTGAACAGTGAGCCGGCGAACACTCAGCAGTGACCTGACGCGCCGCTGCCGCGCCGCGGATTCTCGCCCGCTGGCCTAACGCCCCTGCGGCGGCCGGGCGGTGGGGTGTGGCGTATTCCGCGGCGATGAATAGGGTGGCAGCTCGAGCTCGAAGAAGAAGCGAGTGCCCCAGTCCGGTCGACTTTCCACTTGTAGCGTCGAGCCCATCGCGCGCAGCAGCCTGTCGCATATCGTCAGGCCCAGTCCGGTTCGTGAAAACGAATGCCGTGCGCGGCCGTCCTCATGTTCTTCCCTCAACCGGTCGGTGTCCGATCGCAGCGGGCTGACGAGCGTCGCGAGCGCCGGGCGATCGATCCCTTTACCGCTGTCGCGCACGGCGAATTCGATGCGGTGCGGCAACAGCTCCCGCGTGACGATCTCGACGTAGCCTTTGTCCGTGAACTTCAGCGCGTTGGTGGTCAGGTTCAGCAGCACGCGGCTCAGCGCGACCGGATGTCCCAGCCGTTGGTCAACCGCGGGCCGCAGCACGCGCAACGCGACCTTTTTCTCCTCGACCATCGGACGCACGATGTTGTGCACCGACTCCAGTACACCGGTCACGGAGAAGGGAATGGGCGCCGGCTCGACCAGTTGATCGCTGCGTGACAGATCGATGAGGTCGCTGGCGACCGAGCTGAGGCCCAGCGCCGTTGAGTAGATCAAACCGAGTTGGCGGCGTTGCACATCGCTGATCGGCCCGCTCTGGCCACGCTGCATCGTCTCCGCGAGAAACAGGATCGACGTGAGCGGCGATCGCAGATCGTGTGCGACGTCCACGAGCAGCTCCATTCCCTCGGGGCCTCCCAGCCGCAGGGCGAACGCCTCGGTGGGAGTGGGCTCCAGGGCATCGCGCACGCGCTCGATGGCAACGAGCAGCGGCGGCAGCTCCGAGTCGGCGACTCCGCTTTCCGTCCAGCGCCGCACCACCTCCCGTCGCAACTGCTCCAGGAGATGGCGACCGAGGCTGGACCGCACTCTCTCGTCAATGACCGGCGCGGCTGTGATCTGCGTTTCGACGATGCTGGTCGCGAGAACCACCATGAGATCGGCAATCTCCGGAGCGGCGGGCGTCTCGCCGATCCGCTGTCTCCACTGGAGGATGACGTGCCGCGCTGCGGATTGCAGAATTGCGGGAGAACTGCCAACGGAGCCGGCGTGGTCAGACGCCGCGGGAGCCCGGGACTCACCGGTGGGGTGCGACTGACTTCGGGACATCGCTTGCTTTAAAGTCATGCACCTTGTAGGTGACTAGGGCGAGCAGCAATATGTCTCCTGTCGGCGAAAGCCGCTAGAATGCCTAGGGGAAGGACTCGGGGAAAACCCAGCGGCTGCGTCTACCAATCCCGTCGCGGGTTTGTAACGACGCTGCATCAGTTCAGAAGCCTGTCCAGGCCCCGAGACAGGTGGTAACGTATTGGCCGCAGTCAACTTGAAGGCGATTCGGCCCCGCACGACTCCTGCAGACACTGTCCGAGTCGGGCCGGGCCACATGGCATCACACTACACGGGCGGGGGTGGCGAAGTCAAAACGCAGCGCGCTCTCTCCATTCTCGTTCTCATCGCGAGCAAACACGAGTGGATTAGCCGGGCGCTGGAGACTGTTCTCGCGCCCCGCGGCTACGTCGTGCACACCGCGTTCACGCGAGCCGACACACTGACGCAAATTGGGCGCGAGCCACCCGACGCGGTGATCGTGGACGATCTTCCCGACATCACGCCACAGGAGTTCTGCCGCGAATTGCGTGCCCACCGCGTCGTCTCGCCCAGTACTCCGGTATTCGTGACGTTGTCGAGTCCCCCCACGCGCCGCGACCGTCTCGCGGCATGGCGCGCAGGAGCCTGGGCCTGTCTCGGCGACCCCCTGGATGCCGAGGAGCTGCTGGCGGTGCTCGACGCGTTTCTCCCCGCGAAACTCGATGCGGATCAAGCGCGCACCGACAGCTTCATCGACGAGCTGACGGGGGTCTATAACCTGCGTGGGCTCATTCGGCGGGCACGGGAGCTCGGAGCCCAGGCTGCCCGCCAGCGGGCGGCGCTGGGATG
>QHTY01000117.1:0-472 GCA_003220985.1 Gemmatimonadota bacterium | reverse complement strand
CGCGGCCGAAGTTCCCGACGGGATCAACGGCGACGCCGAGGAGCAACAGCTCCTGCAGGACATGGCCGCCGCACTCCGCGCGAGCGCGCGGACGTCGGATGCGATCGGGCGGCTGGACGGCCGCGCTTTCAGTATTATGGCGATCGACACGAATGCGGAGCAAGCACGCACCCTTGGCCAGCGCCTCGGGGATGCCGTCCAGGCTGCCCAACACGCCGCCCGGAAGACGAAGGCCGACCCGCTCAAGTTGTTCGGCGGGTTCTCTGGCGTACCTGATTTCCGGTCCGCCGCGATGGATCCAGCGGAATTGGTGCGGCGGGCCACGACGGCGCTCGACCGCGCCCGAGCGGAACCAGACGGCTGGTGGCTCCGCGAGTATGAGGCAGACGACTAGAGCAGAATCGCCGCGATACGTTGTGCCGTCTGTCCATCCCAGCGCTCGAGTGCGGCGGGGTGAGGCTGCCGCGCCGCC
>QHTY01000166.1 GCA_003220985.1 Gemmatimonadota bacterium | reverse complement strand
TTCGACGAGCACCCGGCCGACGCCGGGCCAGGCGAACACTGCTTCGACGAACACCGCGCCGGAAAAGAGTGCCGGCAACGATAGGCCCAGTAGGATCACGACGGGCGTCAAGGCATTTCGCAGCGCGTGCCGGCCCACGACGCGTCGGGGCGTCAGCCCCTTCGCCCACGCGGTCGTCATGAAGGGCTGGTGCAACGTCTCGAGCATCGCGCCGCGTACGAAGCGCGCGGCGCCGCCGATCCCGATGAGGGTGAGGGTCGCCAGTGGCAGGGTGAGATGGCGCAGACTGTCGACCAGGCGGCTGACGCCGGGCACGTACTCGGCATCCAGCCCAGCAATGCCGAAGGCCGGCAGCAGCCGCGCCCAGTACGTGAACACGAGCACGAGCATCAGTCCCAGCCAGTAGCCGGGCACGCCGAAGAGGGTGACCGAGACAATCGAGAGCAGCGTGTCGAGTCGCGAGCCGCTGCGAGCCGCCTGGAGCGCTCCCAGCGCGAGCCCGACCAGGTAGCTCAGGATCAGCGACAGCGCGACCAGGCGCGCCGTCGCGGGCCAAGCGTCTCCGAGCATGGTGCGCACCGGGCGACCCGTGGCGATGCTGGTGCCCCAGTCGCCACGGGCAAACCGACCTAGCCAGCCCGCGAATTGCCGCGCCAGGGATTGGTCGAGCCCCAGGGCCCGGCGTTGGCTCGTGAGCTGCTCGACAGTCGCGCGCGGGCCAAGCAGTATGTCGACAGGATCGCCGGGTGCGAGATGTAACAGCAGGAAGGTCAACGTCACGACGCCGACCACGACGGCGAGACCGGCGAGCAGGCGGTGCCCCAACCTGGCAAGCATCGCCGGGAATCTCGCGCCGCCTCTCGCGCGCCGCTAGAATGCGGGGCGTGTCGCGCTTCTCCGTCAAGATGCTACTGGCCGTCCTGCTCGCGACGAGCGCGTGCGGGGAGGAGGCAACGCGGCGCGGTGCGAGCGTGCTGTTCGCGTCGGGCGCCGATCTGGCAAGCATCAACCCGTTGCTGACCAACCATCCGCTCGCGCGACAAGTTCAACGCTACGTGTTGCTGACCACTTTGGCGCGCTACGACTCGCTGCTCGTGCCCCGACCCTATCTGGCGCGGAGCTGGCGCTGGTCCGACGCCGGCCGCACGCTGACCTTCCGCTTGCGCACGGACGTGCGGTGGCATGACGGCGTGCCGACGACGGCGGGCGACGTCGTCTGGACGCTCCAGGCGGCGCGCGATCCGGCAACGGGATACCCCCGCCTGACGGAACTGCAGACGCTTGCCACGATCGCGGCGCCCGACGACTCGACGGTGACGCTCCACTTTGCGGGGAGCGCGGCTCTGCGCACGCCCGAGGCATTGCCCGACGTCTTCACCGACCTCGCGATCCTACCCGCGCATCTGTTGGACAGCGTGCCGCATGCGCGCCTGCGGCAGGCGTCCTGGAATTTCCGCCCGGTCGGCAACGGCCCGTTTCGGTTCGTCACCCACGAATCGCACCGCCGCTGGGTCTTTGCGAGAAGCACGGACTTTCCCGAGGAGCTGGGCCCAGCGCAGGTGGACCGGCTGATCGTCGTGGTCGTCGATGACCCGATGGTCAAGCTCTCGGCGCTGGTCGCGGGCGAGCTCGACTTCGCGGGCATCAGTCCACAGCATGTCGCGTTCGTGCGCCGTCACCCCGCGCTCACGATTCGCGAGTATCCGCTGATCTTCCCGTATGGTCTCGTCTTCAACACGCGTCGGCCGCCATTCGACGATCCGCGCGCCCGGCTCGCTGCTGCGCTCGCGATCGATCGGCAGGAGATCGTGGACGGCTATCTGTTCGGGCTCGCGACGCCGGCGGAGGGGCCGGTTCCTCCCGGTCTTCCGGAGTACGTCGCGCCCCCGCATATCCCGTTCGATCCCGATTCGGCGCGCCGGCTGGTCGCCCAGCTGGGCACACCACCCCGGTTCGAACTCGTGTCGGTGGGCAGCGGCGAGGCGCCGCTCGAGCAGATGCTCCAGGCGCGGCTCGCCGCGGTTGGATTTCAGGTGACGATCCGGCAGCTCGAGTTGTCGGCATTTCTGGATCGTGTGTACGGCCCACGCCACGATTTCTCGGCCGCGGTCATGGGCATTCCCGGAGATGTCGGTCTCGGATTTCTGCAACCGCTCGAGGATCTCACAGGAATTCCCGTACCGCGGGACCCCGCTCTAGCGCAGCGCGTGTTCGCGGAGCGGCAGCCGATCGTCTGGCTGTATCACCGGCGCGGGGTCCAGGCGACGAACCAACGCGTGCGCGGCGTGCGCATGGATATGCGCGGAGAGCTACCCAGCGTCACCGCGTGGCACGTGCAGCAATGAGACGGCGCGATCTCCCCACCGAGCTTCATGCGAGCGCGCCCCTGCGACTCGATTTCGCCGGTGGCTGGACCGATGTGGCGCCGTTTTCGACGCGCGAGGGCGGAGTGGTCGTCAACGGCGCGATCGGGTTGCGCGCGCACGTGAAGCTCGAGCTCGGCGGAAAACTCTTGCGGCTGGTCTCGGAAGAGCTGGGCGAGACACTCGAGTGCGCGAACTCCGGCGGGCTGGTCCCCGACGGGAAGCTCCCCTTGCTGGCGGCGGCCCTGCGCATGTTTCCCGTGCTGGGCGGTTTCACGCTCACGACGCGCTGTGACGCCCCGCCAGGCTCAGGACTCGGCAGCTCGGGTGCGCTCGGCGTCGCGCTCGTCGGCGCGCTGACACGCGCGCGCCAGGACGGGATGGCCTCGCGCCCGCAAGACGTGGCGGATCAGGCGTGGCAGGTGGAGACTATCGAAGCCTGTCTGGCCGGCGGCAAGCAGGACCAGTACGCCGCGGCTTTGGGTGGCTTTCACCGTCTGACCTTCCGCGAACCCGATGTGGGGATCGAGCCGATCACATTGGATCACGCGTTCGCTGCGGCCCTGGAACGACAGACGCTGATTTGCTACACCAAGAAGAGCCGAGTGTCGGGGAACACGATCACCCGCGTGATGGGTGCCTACGAGCGGGGCGACCCAAAAGTCACCGGCGCCCTACACGGTCTGAAGGAGACAGGTAACGCCATGGCCGAAGCGTTGCGTGCCGGCGATCTCGCCCGCGTCGCCGCATTGCTCAGCGAGAACTGGAAGCATCAGCAGGCGCTCGATCCGGGCATGCGCACGCCGGAGATGGCCCAGCTCGAAGTCGCCGCGGCGAACGCCGGGGCGCTGGGTGGCAAGGCGGCCGGCGCGGGGGCCGGCGGTTGCATGTTTTTCATCATGCGGGGAGACGCACGGGCGGCGGCGGCGGCCGTCGCGAGCTCCACGGTGGTACCCTTCACGTGGTCAGCGGAAGGCGTGCGCACATGGTGACGGCCGAGGAACTCGCCGCGCGCCGAGAGGTGATGCAGGGCTCTGCGGACCTGCAGGCGCTCCTGGCGCATCTCCGGGAACGGGCGCGGCCGCTGCTCGAGCGCATGCCGGTGATTCCCGACCACAAGGCGATTTTGACGACGGATGGGGGCTTCTGTCCCGAGGACGGCACCGGCCTCACGTTCGATCCGTGGAGTCCAACCGACCACCGCTGTCCGCGCTGCGGCAAAACCTGGCGGGGCGAGCGCCACGATTGGAGCTGGGTGCGCCTTCAGCATCTCTGGCTGGCCGAGCGCGCCGCGCATCTCGCCGCGCTCGCCGCCCTCGGAGGCGGGAACGATCGGCCGGCGGGGGCGCGGGCACGCGAGATTCTCAACGCGTACGCGCAGCGCTATTGGAGCTATCCGAATCGCGATAACGTGCTCGGCCCGAGCCGGCTCTTCTATTCGACCTACTTCGAGTCGCTCTGGACCTGCAATTATGTCGCCGCCGCGACGCTGCTACGCGCGTCCGATCAGCTCGATGAGGCCACGGCACGGGGCGTCAATCAGGTCGCCGAGGAAGCGGCGACGCTGATCGGGGAGTACGACGAAGGATTCTCCAATCGCCAGACGTGGAACAACGCCGCGCTCGCCGCGGTCGCCGTGTGGTTCGAGGACGAGGATCTCGCGCAGCGCGTGATCGAAGGAGACACGGGACTCATCGTGCATTTGATGCGCGGCTATGGCCGGGACGGGATGTGGTACGAAGGCGAGAACTACCATCTCTTCGCCCTGCGCGGCATGCTCACAGGAGCCGGCTGGGCGCGTCTGGCGGGCGTTGATTTCACCCAGGATGATCGCTTCGCCGCACGGTTACACGCTGCGCTGCGCGCGACGGCGCTGACGGCGCTCCCCGACTACACCTATCCGGCGCGCAAGGATTCCCGGTTCGGTGTCTCGCTGGCCCAGCCCGCATATGTCGAGCTGTGGGAGATCGGTCTTGCGAGACTCGGGACACGGGACACGGGAAACGGGAAACGTGACGACCTGCCCGGCTGGCTGTCGGCACTCTATACCCAGGCCGAGCCGCCGAGACAGGAGTTGCTGGAGTCCTATCTTCATGACGCACCCGTGTCCCCTGTCCCGTGTCCCGTGTCCCGTTCAAAGCTGTCGTGGTGGTCGCTGCTCGAAATGCTGCCGGCGCTCCCGGAGAGCGATGTTCCCTGGGAGCCGCAGAGCCTGCTGCTCGAGGGCCAGGGCGTTGCGGTGCTGCGCCGCAACGGTCGCTATGTGAGTGTCGAATGCGGACCGTACGGCGGCGGTCATGGCCATCCCGATCGCCTGCAGCTCACGCTGTACGCTGACGGCGTCTATTGGCTTCCGGATCCGGGCACCGGGTCGTATGTCGCCCACGATCTCTTCTGGTATCGCTCGACGTTGGCGCACAATGCGCCCCGATTGAATGGTGAATCCCAGTCACCGGGGAACGCGACATGCGTGTGCTTCGACGATCGCGGGGACTGGGCGTGGGTGTGCGGGCGGTTCGATAAGGTGACACGCCTGGTCATGACGGGTCCCCAGTACGTCGTCGACATCACGGTGCTTGGCGCGAAGGACGAGACCATGCTCGAGCTGCCCTGGCACATCGCGGGTCGAGGCGGCCTGGAGACCACAGGCCGCTGGGTCGATGACGAGCTGCGGGATGAGTTCGCGACGCGCGTACAGCGGTTCATTCCGGACGGCCCGGGACCGGTCGTGCTCGCGCACGTCCAGGAGCACGCGCAATTCACTACCCATCTCCTCTTTGACGGTCACCTGCTACAGGCGGAAGGGCCCGGCCTACCGGACCAGCACGACCGGGCGCCGTTCTACCTGGTGCGCGTGCAGGGGCGCAACGCGCGCATCATCACCGTGATCGAAACGCACACCGGCAGGCCGGTGATCCGGGCGGTGCGGACGCGCGGCGACACTGTAGAAGTCGAGACCGCAACTGGTACGGATCGTCACCGCTTCGGCACGGCGGAATGGGTCATCGAGCGTCACGGAGAGCCGTCGATCACCCTGCGCGGCCAGAGGGACGCCATGCCGCCGTTCGTGCCGCTGCTCGAGATTGATGCGCCAACCCCAGTGGCCGCGCCGGCGTTTCGCGTCGGGACCCCACCGCCCCTGGACGGCTCGCTCGACGGATTCGACCTCGCGGAGCCGCTCGGCCTGGGACTCGAGGACCAGTATCGTCGGAGCGAGGATGCCTATCCCGGTCCGGACGATCTCTCGGCGGTCGCGCACGCGGCCTGGGATGAATCGGCGCTGTACCTTGCGGTCGAAATTACGAAGCCGGACCTCGTGCTACGCGCGGCCGACGCGCCGCCGCTCAGACTCGACAACGAACCGGACGACATCCATTCCGACGGCCTGCAAGTGTACCTCGCTCCGGCGGCCGGGCCCGATGGGGGAGGGGGGGGGAGCCACGACGGCGCCGCGCCCGTCGGCTATCTCATCGTTCCGAACCAGGCGGCTCACACCGTGCGGGCACGCCCCACGTCGGACACGCGTGCCTCCCCCCCTCCCACGGGCCAGGTGCGCGGCGGCTGGCGCCGCACGGCCGCGGGATACTGTGTGACGATTGCCATTCCCTGGCCCGCTGGGGTGTACCCGCATGCGGGCGCGCGTGTGCGCTTCGATCTTATCGTCAACGAAATGCTGCCGGGCCGCATGCGTCGTGTCGGCCAGCTGGTGTGGAGCGGTGGGGGCGGCTGGTTGTGGCTCCGTGGGGATCGCCAAGATCCCGCCCGGTTCGGCATCCTGGAGCTCGTTGGATGATCGTCGTGGTTCTCCACGAGCCGCAGGACTTGGTGAACATCGCGCACGTCGTGCGCGCCATGAAAAACTTCGGCGCGCGCGACTTGCGTCTGGTGAACCCGCGGGAGTACGAAGCGTATCGCATCGAGGGGATTGCGCATCAAACCCAGGACGTGCTGGCGCGCGTCCGGACGTTCGCGACTCTCGCCGAGGCGCTGGCCGACTGCGTGCACGTTGTCGGGTTCACGGCACGCGGACGGACGGCGAAGCGAAACTTGCAACGACCGAGAGATGCTGCGGCCGAAGTCGTGTCACTGGCCCGCGGTGGAGGAGGGCCAATGGCGTTGCTGTTCGGTCGCGAGGACAAGGGACTCTCGAATGAGGACCTCGATCGCTGCCATCGTGTGGTGACGATTCCGAGTGACCCCACCTACGCTTCCCTAAACCTCGCCCACGCGGTCATCATCATGTTGTACGAGCTTGCCCTCGCACAGGGGGTGGAGTCGCGTCCATTCAAAGCACCGCGACGCGCGTCCGAGCCCGCGGCTGTGGAAGAACTCGAGCGGCTGTTCGCCGACGTCGCGCGCGCGCTCGGAGCGATCGAGTTCTTCAAGACCCGCAACGCGGACGGCGTCATGCGCACGATGCGGGAGATCGCGCATCGGGGGCCGCTGGACGCCCGGGAAGTCAAACTGCTGCGCGCGATGGCGATCGAGGTGACCAAGTACGGTGAACGACTGGCGCGTTCCAGGCTTCACGTCGACCGGTAGCAAGCGGCCGGATGCGCTCTTCGGGACGCCGGCGCGGATGACGCGGGCGTCGGGCGCTCGCGTGTGGGATGAGGACGGCCGCGAGTACGTCGACTACGTCATGGCCCTGGGCGCCGTGGGGCTGGGATATGGCCATCCGGAGGTCAATCGCGCCGCGGAGGCTGCCATCGCCGCCGGCGTCGTCGGACCGCTCCCACCGGTTGTCGAGGAGGAGCTCGCCGAGGCGCTGAGCGCGCAGATCCCGTGGCTCGAGCAGGTGCGCTTTCTGAAAACCGGGGCCGAGGCAGTGGCTGCCGCGGTGCGCCTGGCACGCGTCGCCACCGCGCGAGATGAGGTACTGGGCTGTGGCTATCACGGCTGGCTCGACTGGTGTCAGGGCGCCACGGAAGGCGTGCCGGCCGCAGTGCGTGGTCTGTTCGCCGAGCTGCCGTTCAACGATGTGGCGGCCGGCCGCGAGATGATTCGCGCGCGCGCGCCGCGGCTCGCCGCCGTCGTCGTCGAGCCGGTGATCGTTTCCGAGCCCACGCGCGAATGGCTGCAGATGCTGCGCGCGGAGACGCAACGGGCCGGCGCGGTGTTGATCCTCGACGAAATCAAGACGGCGTTCCGGCTCGCTATCGGCGGCGCGGTTGCCCGCTACGACCTCGACCCGCCGGATCTCGTCGTGATCGGGAAAGCCATGGCCAATGGTTTTCCGCTCGCGGCCGTGGGCGGCCGCAGGGACATCATGGCCGACGCGAACCGGACTTGGATCTCATCCACCCTCGCGACCGAGGGGGTGTCGCTTGCCGCGGCGCGGGCCACCCTCGCCGTCTACACGCGCGACAACGTCTGCGACCATCTCCATCGTATCGGCACGCGGTTGCTGCACGGCCTGCACGAGGTCCAGCGCGCGCACTCTGGGCTCGTGTCGGGAGTCGCGGGAATTGCGGAGATGTGTTTTCTGCATTACGCGACCGAAGCGCTATCCCGTGCCGCGGCACAGCGGGCGGCGCAGCGCGGTCTGTTGTTCAAGCGCACGGCCTACAACTTCGTGTCGTTGGCGCACGACGAGGGTACGGTGGACCGTACCCTCGAGATGCTCCACGAATCGCTGCGCGGGATCTAGAACAGCGTGTACGTGCTGACGAGCAGGAAGATCACGACTGCGGCAATGATCACGACGGCCGTGTAGCCCATCGACCGATTCTGCGGAACCTTCATCAGGATCGGCAATCCAACGAAGAGCAAATAGAGCGAGTACGCGGACACGATGACGCCTACCATCACCAACCGGGCGTAGATGCTGAAGACGCCACTCAGCCACATCGGCGTGCTCGCATAGGCCGCGACCTTGAGGGCCTGCACGTCGTTCTTTTGACCGCCGAACCCCGGCGCGAGCAGGCTGATCACCTGGCTCAGGGCAAAGACGGCGGCCAGCGCCAGCACGAACGAGATGATCGCCCAGGTGATGGCGTCGGTGATCGACACGGAGCCGGTGAGCGTGGTCAGCGCGATGCGCTGCCCGAACACCAGCCGCCCGATCGCGCCGGCGATCGGCCCGATGGCCGCGAGGGGGAGGACATATCTGCCCCAGATCGCCCCCGGCTTCGTGAACTCGGCGTCGACTTCCTTGAACGTCGCGCGCGGCTCGAACAGCACACTTCTCGCACGGCTCGCCAGCGTCTCCATTCGGGCTCTCCCCCCTCGGGACGCCCCCAAGATAAAAGGGGCGTAGATTGTGGCAATGCTGGTTGACATTCATGCCCACTTTTACCACTCCGCGACTCCTCGGGCCGATTGGCGCGAGCGTAATGACAGTCGTCTGACCGCCGGCGACAAGATCGGCATCACAGCGCACGTCGCCTCGATTCTGGGCAGCTTCGGCTTGACGTCGCCGACCTATTTCCCCTCGCCGCGCGACCTCACAGCCGGCAACGATGCGTTACTGGCGCTGCAACGCGCGCACCCCGATCGCATTCGCGGCTACGTGTGCGTGAACCCGAACTATACGGCGCATGCGCGGGCCGAAATCGTGCGGTGCCTCGATGCCGGGATGATCGGCATCAAGCTGGCGGCGAGCCGCCGGGCCGATGATCCGCTGCTCGATCCAATCGCGGCGCTGGCGCTCGAGCGGCGCGTGCCGGTGCTCCAGCACATCTGGCAGCACCGCCGCCGCGACTGGCCGGGCCAGGAGGCGTCCGATGCGCTCGAGCTCTGTACCCTCGCGCGCCGCCATCCCGATGTCGCTTTCATCCTCGCGCACATCGGCGGTGGGGGCGACTGGCTGCATTCGCTGCAGGCTGTGCGCGACGTCCCGAACACCTACGTCGACCTCTCCGGGAGCGGTGTGGACGGCGGTATGCTCGAGGCATGCGTCGAGCGGGTCGGCGTGAATCGCCTGCTGTGGGGCAGCGACATCACGATGGACACGGGCTGGGCGAAGCTGCGATATCTCGAGACGCTGTTGTCCAGAGACGAGCTCGCCCTGGTACGCTGGAAGAACGCAGCGCGCATCTTCCCGGCCGGCGCGTTTCCCTCGGATTGATGCGCATCGACTGCAACGCATTCCTCGGCGCGTATCCGTGGCGTAAAGTGCCCGGAACGTCGCCGCAGGCGCTGCTGCGCGCGCTCGATCGCAGCAAGATCGACGTCGCCTGGATCACCCACCTGCCGAGTCTGTTCTGGCGCGATCCGACCGAGGGCAATGCATGGCTCTACGAGACCGCGCGCGGCGAGCAACGGTTCAAGCCGGTGCCGACCGTCCATCCCGGATTGGCGCTCTGGGAGCAGGTGCTGGCCGACGCCGCGAACGCGGGCGCGCCGGCCGTCCGCTGCGATCCGACCTATCTCGGTCTCGAACCAGCGGGCGGAGAGATGCGCGTGCTGGCCGCCGCCTGCGGCACCGCAGGCGTCCCGCTGCTCCTCGCCGTGCGGCTCGAGGACGGGCGCCAACGCCATCCCAACGACCGCGCCGCCGAGCTGCCCGCGGCCGCGGTGCGCGCCCTCGTCCGCAGCGATGCGGACGTGCGGCTCATCGTCACGCACGCGGATCGGTCCTTCGTTGAGGAAGTCCATTTCGGCTCGACGCCCGAGGAAGCGCGCCGTATCTGGTGGGACATCTGCTGGATCTGGGGTCCGCCCGAGGATCATCTCGCGACGCTGGTCGAGACGGTCGGGGTGGAGCGTTTCGTCTTTGGCACGGGTCAGCCGCTGCGTCTGCCGGAGAACAGCGTCGCGAAGCTCGACCTCCTCGATCTCTCTGCCGACCAGCGACGCGCGATTGAATCCGGCAATGTGAAGAACCTCGTGGCGGCATAGGACGGTCCCACTGTCGAACCGTCCAACCGTCCGGCAGCACTTGGAGTGGGGCCTCATTCCGGCAGTCCCGGTGCCGTTCCGGGGTGTCACTATTGACGAACAGGCGCAGTCCGCGTACGCCCATTGGATGGCGACCCAGCGCGTCGCTGGCGTGGCCGTGTGGGCGCACACAGGCCGGGGGCCGCATCTCACCGCGCAGCAACGCCATCTCGTGCTCGATACCTGGCGTGCCGCCCTACCGGACAAGGTCATCGTGGCTGGCGCGAATTCGGTGGAAATGGCGCGGGGAGCGGGCCGGGGTGGCGCCGACGCGCTGCTTGCCTTTCCGCGACGCGACAATCCCGTTGCCTATCACGAGGAGCTGGGGCGTGAGCTTCCCGTGATCGCCTTCTACTTGTACGAAGCGGCGGGCGGCGTGGCCTATGACACCGACACGCTGCACGCGATCCTCGCGTTGCCGGCCGTGATCGGAATCAAGGTCGCGACCCTCGATTCGGTCATGACATTTCAGCGGATCGCCGCGGTGATAGGTGATCATCCGGACAAACTGTTGATCACTGGCGAAGACCGTTTTCTCGGCTATTCACTCATGATGGGCGCGCGAGCGGCGTTGATTGGCATGGCCGCCGCGCTGACGGATCTACAGGCACAGCTGCTGCGCATGAAGCAGACCGGGGACGACCGCGCCTTTACGCGCCTGTCCGCGCAGTTGGACGCGTTCGCCCAGACGACCTTCACGCAACCAATGGAAGGCTACATTCGCCGCATGCTCTGGGCGCTCGCCGCCGATGGCGTGATTCCCGATGACGCGTGCGACGATCCCTGGGGCCCAGCCTTGCCGGCGGCAGAGCGCGAGGCCGTGCGGCGCGCGGTACGCGAGGCGCGTCCACGCTAGCGCGCCGCTCGTTCCTCAAAACCACCGCCGCCATGGCGCTCGGAGGGAGAGTCTTGATGCCCAAGGCCAGTCCACTGCACATCGCTGTGGTCGGCGCGGGCGCGTTCGGCGGCTGGACGGCGCTGTTCCTGCGTCGCCAGGGCGCCCGTGTCACGCTGCTCGACGCCTGGGGACCCGGCAATTCGCGCGCCAGCTCGGGCGGCGAGACGCGTGTAATTCGCGCGACGTACGGGCCGCGTGCCGTCTACACGCACATGGCGGTGCGCGCGCTTGCCTTGTGGAAGGAGCATCAGCAGCGCTGGCGCCGTCAGCTGTACCACGGCATCGGCGTCCTCTGGCTCGTCGAAAGCGACGACCAATTCGAGCAGGCGGCGCTGCCGATCCTGCGCGATGCGCGTGTTGCGTTCGAACAGCTCCAAGGCGCCGAGGTGGCGCGACGGTATCCGCAAATCAATTGCGAGCAGGTCCGCTGGGCCATTTTCGAGAAGGACGCCGGCTACCTGACGGCGCGTCGCGCCTGCGCTGCGGTGCTCGAAGGTTTTATCGCCGAAGGCGGGGAGTACCGGCAGCTCGCGGTGCGAGCGCCCATCGAGCCGAGTGGAGGCGAGCTCTCGAGCGTCGCGTTGTCTGACGGCAGCCGGCTGACCGCAGACCGCTTTGTGTTTGCCTGCGGCCCTTGGCTGGGCTCCCTGTTTCCAGACGTCATCGGCGACCGCGTGCGCGCGACGCGCCAGGAAGTCTTCTTCTTTGGCACACCATCCGGTGACCGGCGTTACACGGAAGAGGCTCTGCCAGTCTGGGCGGATCACGGGACGCGCTTCATGTACGGCATCCCCGGCAACGAGTGGCGGGGCTTCAAGGTCGCCGACGACTCGCGAGGGCCGGTGTTCGATCCCACGAATGGCGAGCGCACAGCGACCGAAACAGCGCTCCAGGTCGCGCGCGACTACGTCGGGTACCGGTTTCCCGGCTTGAAGGGCGCGCCGCTGCTCGAGTCGCGCATGTGCGAAGAGTCGCCGGACGAGCACTTCATCATCGATCACCATCCGCAGGCGGGAAACGCGTGGCTCGTCGGAGGCGGCTCGGGTCACGGGTTCAAGCACGGACCCGCCGTGGGAGAGCTGGTCGCGCGTCTGGTTCTGAGCGGAGCGGGGGGGGCGGGGGCGCCCGATGAGCAGTTCAAGCTCGCGCGATTCGCTCACTAAGGATTTCGAGCGGTTCAAGCGGGAGCTGCCCCGCGATTTTCCCGCGCACGTGCGCGACACCTATCGCATCGACCTCTCAGCCCACTATCTCGGGCAGCCGCTGCCGCATCCCGTCGGGAAGGGCTCCGGCCAACTGTCGCTCAATACGGGCCAGCTCGAGACCGATGCCGACGCGGGGCTCGCGTTCGCGGTACTCAAGACGGTGATTGCGCAAGACGAGGCGGGCGCCCAGTCGATGGCCGCCTGGGCGATTCACGAGACCAAAATGAAAGTCGAGCGCCGCGGCGACGGGTGGACCGTGACCTGGAAGGGCAGGGGCTGGGATCGTTCGTTCGACGACTACCTAACGCTCGTCCGCTTCGGTCGAGATCTCACACGCGGGGGTCGTTTACTCACGGTGCCTTCGGTGAAATACCACTTGCCCCGTCTCGCCGAGCCGTTTCGCGATGCCGAATACGCGTACACGACGCGCGCACTGGCCGAGGCCTGGCGTGAGTCGCCGCTGCTACTCGAGAAGGACTTCTCGCCCACGCTCGCGGGAGATCCCCTGGCGGACGAGAAACCGCAAATCCGGCGCTGCACGCCGACGTGCGGCTGGCGCTGAAGTTGATGAACGCGCGCTTCGACGACGACTTTCAGGTGGAGATGATGAACGCTGCGAGCGCAGCCGACGCGCTCGTGGTCTTCAATCGCCTGTTCGATCCGCAACTCGGCGTCGCGTATGGGGGGCCCGAGTTGAGCGAGCGAAACCTCAGGGTCTTGGACTCCTACCGTCTCTTACCGTCTCCTACCGTCCCTTACCGTCGGTTTTCAGGCACCGGGAACATCAATTCGGGCCGGATGATCGTCGACTACGCGCTGCGTGGCTGTGCGTCGGTGCAGCTCCATACATTCTTTCAGTTGCCGCTCGAGGAGTATCCCGCAACCGATGGCTCGCGCACGCAACGTGCGCTGCACGCCTTGATCTTCCATCCGCGCGACGGTCTGATCGCCGTCATGTTGGAGCGTGAGGCGGCGGGGCAGCTCGAGCGGCGCGATGGTGAGCTGCATT